>PLYS01000290.1:1773-16173 GCA_003153455.1 Betaproteobacteria bacterium
GGCGTGGGCGTGCAGCCGTTCAAGAAGGGTCCGGACTATATCGATCCGATGTGGTTGTCCGCCGCCGCCGGCAGGGCCTGCCGCAACCTGGACTTCAACCTGATGGGGCGCCCTGAAATCGCCGCCTATTTCGAGCGCCACGCGACCGACGCCGATCTCGCGTTGATCGAGGGCAACAAGGGGCTCTACGACGGGCTCGACCTCGACGGCAGCAACAGCAACGCGGCGCTGGCGGCGCTGCTGCGCGCGCCGGTGGTGCTGGTGATCGACGCGCGCGGCATGACGCGCGGCATTGCGCCGCTGATCCTCGGTTTCGAGGCTTTCGACCGCAGTATCAACATCGCCGGAGTGATCCTCAATAATCTCGGCGGCGCGCGGCATGAGGCCAAGCTGCGCGCGGTGATCGAGCACTATACCGACGTGCCGGTGGTGGGCGCGGTGCATCATGATGCGCGCATCGAAATCGTCGAGCGCCACATCGGCCTCATGCCGAGCAACGAGAGCGCCGAGGCCGCCGCAAGAATCGGCGAGATCGGCGCCGCGGTGGCAAGGCAGGTGGATCTCGATCGCGTGCTCGAAGTTGCGGGCTGGCGGTCTTCCACGCGCAGGCGTGGAAGCGGCAGAGCGGCTGCCGTGACGGTGTTTGCGCCGGCTGCCGACGTGCGCATCGGCTGGGCGCGCGACCGCGCGTTCGGCTTTTACTACGCCGACGACCTGGAAGCGTTCAGACACGCGGGCGCGCATCTGGTGCCGATCGATACGCTGCACGATTCGCGGCTGCCGGCGCTCGACGGACTGTTCATCGGCGGCGGATTTCCCGAACGCCTGATGCGGGAACTGGAGGCGAACGCTGCGCTGCGGGCGGACATCCGGCGCGCGGCGCTGGGCGGACTGCCGGTCTATGCCGAATGCGGCGGACTCATGTATCTCGCGCGCAGCATCAGCTGGAACGGCGTCACGCGGCAAATGGCGGGCGTGATCCCGGCGGACGTGCTGATGCACGACAAGCCGGCAGGTCGTGGCTACGTGCGCCTGCGCGAGACGGACTGTCATCCTTGGCCACAACTTGCCGTGGCCGGCAGCGGCAGCGAAGTATCCGCCCACGAGTTTCATTATTCGACGCTTGAGAACATCGGAGATGACGTCGACTTCGGCTACGAAGTGCTGCGCGGGTATGGTATCGACGGCCACTGTGACGGCATCGTGTACCACAATGTGTTCGCCTGTTATGCGCATTTGCGCAGCGTCGGCGTGCACAACTGGGCGGCACGCTTCGTTGCGTTCGCGCGGCGCGTCAAGTCCGGCGCCCGGAAGTCCGCGGCGGCCGCCGTGAAGCGCGAGCCGGAACTGATTTTCTGAAGATGAATTCCCGCCCCGGCTTCCTGAGGCCTGCTCCACGGCAAGCGCCGGCGCAACGCGGCACGGTGTATCTGGTCGGCGCCGGCCCGGGCAATCCCGAACTGCTTACGTTGCGCGCGGCGCGGCTGCTCGAGCACGCCGATGTCGTCGTCTATGACAATCTCGTCGCGCCTGCGATCCTGGAACTCGCATGCGCGGACGCCGAACTCATCTTCGTCGGCAAGCGCTGCGGGCAACACGCCATGCCGCAGCAGGCGATCAACGCCTTGCTGGTGCAGCTCGCGCGACAGCGCAAACGGGTGGTGCGGCTGAAAGGCGGAGATCCGTTCATCTTCGGCCGCGGCGGCGAGGAAATCGAAGCGCTGGCAAACCGCAATATTCCGTTCGAGGTCGTGCCTGGCATCACGGCGGCTTCGGGCGTTGCCGCATACGCGGGCATCCCGTTGACGCACCGGGATCATGCGCAATCGTGTGTGTTCGTCACCGGCCATCTGAAGAACGGCACTGCGAATCTGGACTGGGACGCGCTGGCGCGCCCCAACCAGACGGTAGTAATTTACATGGGACTGCTCGGCCTGCCGATCCTGTGCGCGCAACTCATCGCGCATGGGCTTGCCGCCGCGACCCCGGCCGCGATCGTGCAGCAGGGAACGACTGACAGCCAGCACGTGCTGGCCGGCACGCTGCAGACGCTGCCGGCGCTTGCCGCTGCTGCGCAATTGGCGCCGCCAGCACTGCTTATCGTCGGCAGCGTCGTCAGCCTGCGCGACAAATTGTCGTGGTTCCGGACGGAAAGTGAGCAACTGGGTTCCGTGGTAACCGAAGAACAGCACGGTTAGCCGGAACGTATGTGCCGGGCATGGCACGTAACTATGTCGGCGGAAGTCCGACAGCCAGGTTATCGCGGAGCCGAAGGCTGGGAGAAGGGCAGGGGCGTCATCGTAAGGCGTGGTTTGAAGGAAGCCCAATTGGGCGAGGCGAGAGCCGAATTGAACGAACGGCAGAACGCTGCAGAGGGTGTAGTAGGGGGCTGAAGGTCCGCTTCAACCTTCACCCTTGACCCTTCACCGCGAAGCCCTCTACCATAGGGCAGGTATTCAGGTTCCCCAGAGTTCTTCCTACCTGCCGAGCGCGAATTTCCTCGAATGGCATGAGGATCAGGTTTTCAAGAAACCTGGAAGAGATGCCAATTAAAGAAACCGGGCTGCCCCCATCAATAGCTCAGAAGCAAGGGCGACCACCAATGCGCAGAGTTGCCCGGCTTTCGTGCCTCCCGCCCTCCCGGCTTCATTGCCTCCTCAATCCTGTTTTCCCCCTCTTGCACGCTGTCTGCTAGACTTCTCCTCCCAATCCCATGCAAATCCACGGAGAACGAATCATGAAAATCTCTATGTACCAGGCTTCGGTACCGGTGCTCAAGCGCATGCTCGGCAATCTCGCCGACATTCTGCAAAAAGGCGCGGCGCACGCCGAGGCGAAGAAAATCGATCCGGCGGTGCTGATCGCGAGCCGGCTTTACCCCGACATGTTCGCACTCGCGCGCCAGGTCCAGATCGCGAGCGATACCGCGAAAGGGTGCGCGGCGCGGCTCGCTGGCGCTGAGATCCCCAAGTACGAGGACAACGAAGCGACGTTCCCCGAGCTCATGGCGCGCATCAGGAAGACGATTGCCTTTCTGGACACCTTCAAGCGCGAACAGATCGACGGCACGGAGGACAAGAGCATCACGCTGCAGATGCGCAGCGGCGATCTCAACTTCACGGGACTATCGTATCTGTTGAACTTCGTGATGCCGAACTTCTACTTCCACGTTACAACCGCCTACGACATTCTCAGGCACAACGGCGTCGAAGTCGGAAAGAACGATTTTCTCGGAAAGCCCTGAGTCGCCTTGCGGTCGAACCAGCAGTGCACGACCTTCAGGTTTTCAAGAAACCTGGAAGAGATGCCAATTGAAGAAACCGGGCTACGTCCGCGGTTTCCGCAGGGAAAGACGCTCACGATCGAGCGCTTTGATAATCTCGGTCGCCAGAATCGCCTTGAACTGCCTCAGGTCGGAGTTGTCTTTCCCGAGATCTCGATACACGTTGCCGCTGCCGCGGATCACTTCGAACTGTTCGCGTTTCATCTCAATATCTTTACCGCTATGTTGTCACTGTTTGAGATAGCGTACGACTTGCTTGTTTTTGAGCAGTTTGGCGAGGTAGTCGCCCAATCCGAGCCATACTACAAACTAACCGAGTAAAATTCGTGGGGAGAACGTGAATGGAATCGAACGGGCAACCGAAGGACCGTGACATAGCCGGTTCAAAAGCTGCGCTGACGCGCGCTGCGAAGCAGGCGCTTGCGCTCGCGCGCCGCACCGGAACCCCCTGCTGGGTGATGCGCGACGGTAAGCTGGTGGATCTCGCCAAACGCCGGACGGTTGTAGCTCGCTAACTGCGCCTCACGCTCTCCCGGCTTTACCTGACCCTCCCGTCCTCCGGCCCTCGCTGTCGTCAGTCGCTCTTTCCGCTTTCCCTACCCGAGCGCCCGTATGGAGGCGTGGTGAGTTTGCGCTCGACGGCGAATACCGCGGCTTGGACGCGCGAGGACAGGTTGAGCTTGGTGAGGATGTGCCTGACGTGCATTTTGACCGTGTCGTGGCTGATGTTGAGCGCGCGCGCGATCGTCTTGTTGCTCTGGCCCTGAGCGAGGTGCGACAGGATTTCGCGCTCGCGCGGCGTGAGCTGATCCAGCAGCGAGCCGGCGTTGTCGCGTTTGTTGTCGAGCAGATTGACCAGTTTCGCGGTCATCGCCGGCGCCACCACGGTCTCTCCGCGCGCGGCGCGCTGCACCGCGTCCACCACTTCGTCTGGTTCCATGTCCTTGAGCAGGTAACCGCGGGCGCCGGCGCGCAATGCGTTGGCAAGGTCTTCCTCGGCGTCGCTCACCGTCAACAACAGGGTGGGGATGTCGATGCCTTCATGGCGCAATTGCTTCAACAGGGACACCCCGTCGCCCGACGGCATCTGCAGGTCCATGATGGCCACGTCGGGTTTCTGCTCCTTCAGCAGCCGCCGCGCCTCATCGGCGCTGCCGGTGATGCCCACTACCTTGATGATGCCGTCGCGTTCGAGCAACTCCGCGAGACCCTTGCGGAACAGCGTATGGTCATCCACCAGAACCACGCGGATCGGCGGCGTCATGCTTTTCTCGGCCTGCGCCGGCTTGCCGCAGGGAATTTGAGCTCGACCCTGGTGCCTGCACCCGCACGGCTGACAACGTCGACCGCGCCGCTGAGCCGCTCCGCGCGTTCATGCATGATATTCATGCCAAAATGCATGCCGACCCCGGTTTGCCCAGTCCCGCTCAGGCCGATGCCATCGTCCTCCACCGCCACCACGTACTGGTCGCCCGCCATCGTTACGCTGATGCGCACGTGTTGAGCCCTGGAATGCTTGGACACGTTGGCCAGCGCTTCCTGCACGATATGGAAGACCTGAACCTCCTGGTCGGGCAGCAGGTTCATGTCGGGAGCCGGATTCGAGAATTCAACCTTGATCCCGCTCTGCCTGGAAAAATCGTCGGCCACATCCTTGAGCGCCGGTATCAATCCGCGTGGATCCATGCGGTGGCGGAACTGGGTGAGCAGCTCGCGCAGCCGCGAGTAGGCCGATTCCATCGCATCATCCACGTCGCCCAGATATTTTTTGGCAAGAGGAGCATCACCGGTCTGCAAGGCTTCGTTGAGGAACGCCAGCCGCATCTTCATGTACGCCAGCGTTTGCGCCAGCGAGTCGTGGATTTCATTGGCCAGCATTTGGCGTTCATTCATCAGCGTGATGCGGATATTTTCGCGCGTGAGGCGGGCGTTTTCTAGCGCCATGCCGAGGTGTTCGCTGATCGAGTCGAACAGCAGCGCGATGTCTTCGGGTACCGGGTTATCTCCAGGCAGGAACAGGTTGTACACCCCCATGATCCTGCCCTTGTTGCGCAGCGAGATCGCGATGACGCGTTTGCAGGCATCGCCGAAATACGCGAGCGCAGTACTTTCCCTGCACACCGAGGCCCCTGCAGATTCAATCGAATGAGTGCTCGCAGCCGTGCCGCAGATGCCGCACTCGAGCGGGACGTACTGCTCGCGCTCGATCACTTCCTGCGGCAGGCCGATGGTGCCGACCAGCCGCAAGTGCGAGCCGTCGGGCGTTAACACGCGCACCGCACCGGCAGTGGCCCCCGCCAGCTTGACCATGGTGCCGAGGAAGCGCTCGAGCAAATCCTCCAGGTCAGTGTCGGTGCTGAGGCTGGCGGTGATCTCGGACAGCGCGCGCAGCGCCGGAATTTTATAGCCGCCGTGCGCGGGCGCAGCCGTTTCAGCGCCTGTCAGATCGTCATCGTGTTCCATGTGCTTTACTCAAAGCGCATCGACAGGTCGACGGCCTGGATGTCCTTGGTCAGGCTGCCGATCGAGATGCGGTCGATGCCAGTCTCGGCGACCGCGCGCACGTTCTCAAGCGTGATCCCGCCTGATGCCTCGAGTTCGGCGCGGCCGGCTGCGATGCCGACGGCCTCGCGCATCTGCGCGAGCGACATGTTGTCGAGTAGTATCATTTTCGCGCCGGCAGCGAGCGCATCGCCCAGCTGATCGAAATTCTCCACTTCGATCTGGACCCATACTCCCGGCGGCGCGACATGCGCCGCTTCGCGCAGCGCTGCAACGACTCCGCCGGCAGCCGCGATATGGTTCTCCTTGATGAGGATCCCATCAAACAACCCCATGCGGTGGTTTAAGCCACCGCCAACGCGCACCGCGTATTTCTCGGCGCTGCGCAGACCGGGCAGCGTTTTGCGCGTGTCCACTATTTTGGCCCGGGTGCCGGCGACCGCCCCGACGTAGCGCCGTGTCGCGGTGGCGACCGCCGACAACGTCTGCAGGAAGTTGAGGGAAGTACGCTCTGCCGTGAGCAGCGCACGTGCCGCGCCGCGCACGATGCAAAATCTCTGTCCGGGCTCGATGGCGCTGCCTTCGCCAGCCAGCCACTCGATCGCCACGCCCGGGTCGAGCTTGCGAAAGCATGCTTCAAACCACGGCCCGCCGCACAATACGGCCGGGCTGCGGCACACCACGCTTGCAGTGGCGTTCGCGCCGGCCGCAATAAATTGTGCAGTCCAGTCACCGCTGCCGATGTCCTCGGCCAGCGCCGCGGCGACGTTGCTCTCAATGGCAGATGCTAAATCGTTCAATTTGCACTACATTGGCAAGGCGATAAGGAATTCTACCCGATAGGCGGGGCTCCAGAGCATTGCGCGTAACAGGCTTTACCTGGATATCAACACGCGCCTCATCGCGCAGGCCAAGACAGATAACGGCGCGACCGCTCTATAACGAACGGAGAATGTGGGCACGCATCTTCAAGCGCACGGCAAGCGGCCAACTCAAGCTCGAATCCGAGGCCGTGCGAACATGAAATCGGCGCATCATGGCATTGCGCTTAACATGCTCTATCCGTAATCGAGTGCCGGTTCCCGCGGCGCAGCAAATGCAATTTCGCCGGCTTTGTAACGCGGCCTGAGCGNNNNGTATGACAGCTGCACAAATCAAAGGAGAGGATCATGCAAGCAACGAATCAAGGCCTCAGTGAAGACTGGTTATCGGTCTGGATCGGCCTGCTGGTGTTTGTGCTGTCGTTCGGGCTGCTGGCCGGCACGGACGTACTAGGATGGGTGGTTACCACCGGCGTCTGGACCGATCTGGGCAAGGCGCTGGCTCCAGCCACCAAGGCGTACGCGTCGCTGGGCGGCGTCGGTTCGCTGATTGCCACGTTCGTCGCAATGCTGGTCGTAATGACCCTGGGCGCGATGGCGTTGAAAGCCGACGTCGGGAAGTTTGCGCTTGGTTTCACTGTGGTGTTCTGGCTCAGTTATCTTGCCTGGATTATCGGCAGCTGGGCCAACTTCGCGGCCAATACGCCGGCCGACATGCAGAAGTTCGGAATCGGCTGGTCTCTCAAGCTTACGGCGGAAGGCGGGTTTATCGTGGCGCTCCTCGTCGGGCTCTTCGTCGGCAATTTCATGCCGGGGCTCGCCGCGTGGATGAAGGAGGCCATCCGCCCCGAGCTATACATCAAGACCGCCATCGTGATACTCGGCGGCTTTCTCGGCATTACGGCGGCCGAGAAACTGAGCCTGGCAACGTCTCTGATGTTCCTCGGGCTCGCGGCGATTGTTGTCGCGTATCTGATTTTCTGGTCCGTAGTCTATCTCGTGGCGCGGACGTGGTTCAGGTTCAGCCGCGAATGGGCGGCGCCGCTCGCTTCGGGAATATCGATTTGCGGCGTGTCCGCGGCAATCGCGACCGGCGCCGCGATCCGTGCGCGGCCCGTGATCCCGATCATGGTGTCGTCGCTGGTCGTAATTTTCGCCGTTGTCGAGTTGCTGATCCTGCCGTTCCTCGCCAATGCCTTTCTCGCCAACGAGCCAATGGTCGCGGGCGCGTGGATGGCGCTCTCCGTCAAGACGGACGGTGCCGCGGTCGCGAGCGGCGCGATCGCCGAATCACTGATCCTGGCGACGGCGGCGGCGAAGGGAATCATCTATCAAAAAGGCTGGATTCTGGGCACGGCCGCGACCGTCAAGGTCTTCATCGATGTCTTCATCGGCGTGTGGGCGTTCGTCCTCGCCTACATCTGGACAACCCATATTGAAGTGCGGGAAGGCGACCGGGCACGCGCCGGGGAAATCTGGGAGCGGTTCCCGAAATTCGTTATCGGTTACGTGCTGACATTCCTCGTGGTGCTCGTCATGGCGATCGGGGCTTCGCCGGAGCTCATGGGAAAAATCAAGGCGTCGATGGGCGAAGCCAACGTGTTCCGTGGCATTTTCTTCGTGATGACGTTCTTTACGATCGGCGTCATGTCGAATTTCAAGAAGTTGTGGGAGGAAGGGATCGGCAAACTGGCGGCGGTGTATCTGCTCTGCCTGTTCGGTTTCGTCATTTGGGTCGGCCTGCTGATTTCGTTCCTGTTTTTTGCCGGCGTCAAACCGCCGTTGGTCGGCGCGTAACCAATCGGAGGTGACAACATGGAACAGCCAAAAATAAGCGAAGAAATGCGGAAGATGGCTTACGAGCCGCTACTGCCCATCGAAAAGAAACTCATCGGGTGGAGCCTGAGCATCGGCATCATTCTCCTGGTGATACTGGTCGCGATCACGCGGGCGTTCGTTCACGCCGGATAGAACCCCGTCAGCCGATTCGCGCGCTCAGTGCGGTGAGGTTGACGGGGACCACGTTACGGTGCCGATGCGCATCGGCGCTGTGCGCCGTCGCATGGAATAAAAGCCACACGACCAGGCCAGGGGAGACCTCACTCGGTACCGACCGGTCGCGCGCTTATTGATGGCTGCGGTGAAAAATCGCATTCAGGGCCAGACCCAGCAGCATGACTGCGAAGGTAAAAATGGCGCCGAACAGCCACGAGTGATCGTGCGCTACGATCCATACCCACCGCTCGATTCCGACCTGGCGCACTTCGAAATGGCCGACGTTGTGGTCGGCTACCTTGCCTGACTGCACCAGCAGCGTCTCGATCTGGTAGGTCCCGACCTGAAGATCGCTCGGCAGCGGGATGTCCGTGATGAAGAGCCGGTTGCCGTACACCTTGATCGCGCGGTCGTCTTCAAGATATCGGCCGTCCTTCTCCTTGAGGCGGAAAAACGTCTTGCGCCAGTCTCTTGCTGCAGCGGCAAGGAGATGCGGCTCGATGCGCACCGGCACGCCTTCGAGCCGTACCCCGTACTTTTCCTGTGCCTCGGGGGACAAGATCGAGGCGATCGGCTTGGTTGCGTACAGGTAAAGCAGGCTGGGCGCGTCTTCCACGTTGACGCGTCCACCGCCGATCCAGAATGGCCCGAACTTGATTTCGCGCGAAAGCGTCACCTCCTGTTGCGGTCCCACGACTTTGATGATGAGATCACCTGAACCGCTCATCGCGCCGAACGCCTTGATGTCGGCGCCGGTAAAATCGGTCGTAATGTCCACGTGGCTCGTTCCGGGCGCGACCACCAATGGCTCGTCGGCCGCCCGGGACTGAACCGTGAGTACCAAGCCCGCGGCGAATATCAACCCTGGCAGCCAGCGCCTCATTCAACGCACCTGTATCGTCATTTCATAGGGGTCAGTGGGGGCAATGACGAGGGTCATCGTCATCTTGATGGCCACGCCGACTACGACCAACGCAAGGATCAGGCGGAGTTTTTCTCCCGGCAGGCGGACCCCGAGTTGAGTGCCCCACCTGGTCCCGAATATCGAGCCAAGAATCAGGACCGTGGCCAGGAACGGATCGACTGCATGATTGACGCCTGCCTGCATGATACTCACCGCCGCCGTGGTGAAGAGCAGCTGGAACAACGACGTGCCGACGACGATCTTGGTCGGCATCTTCAGAAAATAAATCATTACCGGCACCATGACGAACCCGCCGCCCACTCCCATGAGCGAAGTCAGGACGCCGACGGCTGCGCCCAGCACCAGCGGCACCACCACCGACATGCGTATGGCCGAAACCGGAAAGGCCATCTGACCGGGCAGGCGCTGCATCAAGATGCGCAGCACCGACCGGGAAGGCGTTCTTGCGGAAGAGTCCGTTGCGGCCGGCGTGCTCGGGCGGAAAACGGCCTTGAGCGATTCGATCAGCATGCTGACGCCGATAAAGCCGAGCAGGATCACGTAGAGGAAAGTCACCACATTCCCGAACTGGCCGCCACGCACCAACACGTTGGCGAGGTATACGCCAAATCCCCCGCCCAGCCAGCTGCCGATCAACAGGATCAAGCCCATCCTGAAATCGATGTTCCCATAGCGCCATTGGATATAACTCGCGCCGGCGGCGGTACCCGCCATCTGCGCGGCGCCGCTCGACACCGCAACGATGGGAGGGATACCCGTGAAAATCAGCAGCGGCGTGATCAGGAAGCCGCCGCCCACCCCGACCAATCCCGACAAAAAGCCGACCAGTGCGCCATAGAACAGGATCAGCGCGATATTCACATCCATGTGCGCAATCGGCAGAAACAGTTCCATAGACGAACCCCGGATCTCCTGATGCGGGTGTCTCGCACCCGCAAAATCACCTATTCTAATGCTACGGGGCGCAGCCGGGCTCGATACTCCGATCGATGCGCAGGGTGAATTTGCCCAAGCCGGGAACCTATGCTGGATGAAAGGGTTAGGTCGATAGCTGGACAACACGCCGCGAATTGAGTATACGGAGGCTCATCAAATTCAGATCGACGGCCAGCGCCTTAATGAATCTCGTCGGAGCCTCGCTGCGGCGGGGTGTCGCGTTCGCCGAAGCCGGCTTCCGCCTCGAGCCACATCACGTTGATGATGCCGAACGCGAGCGCGACGCCGATGCCAAGAATCCAGGTGAAGTACCACATCGAAACCCCCTAATACGAATGTCCGCCATCGCGCACCGACTGCACCGTGACTTTGCCGCGGATCACGCGATAGACCCAGGCGGTATAGGCGAGCACGATCGGCAGCAACACGATCACGGCGAACAGCATGATCTGCAGCGTGCGATGGCTGGACACTGCGTCCCACGCCGTGAGGCTGCTCGCCGGGTGCGACGACGACGGCATCACGAACGGAAACATCGAGAAGCCGGCAGTAAGAATGATGCCGGTCACGCTCAGGCCGCTCGCGAGGAATGCCGGCACGCTACGTGTCGTGTAAGCAAGTCCCGCCGCGAGCGCAGCGCCGGCGACGCCGATAATCGGCGCGAGCTTCATCCACGGATAGATGCCGTAGTTGGCAAGCCACAGCCCGACGCCGCTCTCGACTTGTTTCAACAGCGGATTGGCGACCCCACCGGTCGAAGGCATGCTGACGATCCTGTAGCCATGGATGTTGGCGGCGATGAAAAAGCCGGCAATCACGAACAGCACCAGGGTTGCGATCGCGGCGGCGCGCAACGCCAGGCTTGCACGATGCTGGATGACGCCTTCGGTCTTGACGCGCAGGAACGCCGCGCCGTGCATCACCAGCATCGCCAGGCTCACGAGGCCGCACAACAGAGCGAACGGGTTGAACAGGTCGAAGAAGCTGCCGGTGTAGGTAATGCGCATGTCGGTATCAAACTGGAACGGCACGCCCTGCAGCAGGTTGCCGAAGGCGACGCCGAACACGATGGTCGGTAGCACGCCGCCGGCGAACAACGCCCAGTCCCAGCCATTGCGCCAGCGCGGATCCGCAACTTTGCTGCGGTAATCAAAGCCGACTGGCCGCATGAACAGCGCAAACAGTACCAGCAGCAGTGCGATGTAGAAGCCGTAGAACGCCGCCGCGTACACCAGCGGCCATGCGGCGAAGGTCGCGCCCCCGGCGGTGATGAACCACACCTGGTTGCCTTCCCACGTCGGGCCGATCGAGTTGATGATGACGCGCCGCTCGTCGTCATTCCTGCCAATGAAAGGCAGCAGCGTGCCGATGCCCATGTCGAAGCCGTCGGTCAGCGCAAAGCCGATCAGCAGCACCCCGACCAGCAGCCACCAGATTACCTTCAGTGTTTCGTAGTCGAGCAGCATAAACACTCCCTAGGTGCCCGCAGCTGCGGCTTCGTGGTGATAGCGTCCGCTACCGAGGCAGGACGGACCGAGCTTGATGTATTTCAACATCAGCCAGACTTCGATGATCAGCAGCAGGGTGTAGAAGAAGATAAAGCCGGCGAGGCTGAAGTAAAGCTGCCCGACGCTCAGGTTCGACGCTGACAGGTAAGTCGGCAGGATGCCGCTGATGGTCCATGGCTGACGTCCGTATTCTGCGACGACCCAGCCTATTTCCGACGCGATCCACGGCAGCGGCATGGTCCACAGCGCGAATTTGAGCAGCCAGGTACGATCGGCGACGATGCGCCGCGCGCAGTAGTAGAACGCGAGTACGAACAGCGCAAGCAGCGTGAACCCGCAGGCGACCATGATGCGAAATGACCAGAACATCGGCGCCACCTGCGGGATCGAGTTTTCGGCCGCTTTGCGGATGAGGTCTGGCGTTGCGTCGACGACATTCGGCGCGTAGCGCTTCAGCAGCAGGCCGAAGCCGAGGTCTTTCTTGGTCTGTTCGAAGAGTGCCACGGTCGCGGATGATTTGTCGCCGTTTCGCAGTTTCTGCAGCGCGCCGTAGGCGATCATGCCGTTTTCGATGCGCTGCCGGTGCTCGGCCTTGAGTTCTTTGATGCCCGTCACCGGCTGATCCAGCGAGCGTGTGGCGATGATGCCCAGCACGTAAGGGATGCGTATTGCGTAATCCGTGCGTTCGGCATCCTGGTTGGGGAAGCCGAACAGCGTGAACGACGCCGGCGGCTTCTGGGTCTGCCATTCGGCCTCGATCACCGCCAGTTTCACTTTCAGTACTTCGCCGGTGGAGTAGCCCGACTCGTCACCGAGCACGATCACCGACAACGTCGAGGCGAGACCGAAACCGGCGGCGACCGCGAACGAGCGCAGCGCAAAGCCGACGTCGCGCTTCCTGAGCAGGTACCACGATGAAATGCCGAGCACGAACGACGCGGCGGTGACATATCCGGCAGCCACCGTGTGCACGAACTTGACCTGCGCCACGGGATTGAAAATCAATGCGCCGACGCTGGTCAATTCCATCCGCATCGTTTCGTAATTGAATTCGGCGCCGACCGGGTTCTGCATCCAGCCGTTGGCGATCAGTATCCACAACGCAGACAGATTGGCGCCGAGCGCGACCAGAAACGTCACGACCAGATGGCCGACCTTTGACAAGCGGTTCCAGCCGAAGAAGAACAGGCCGACGAACGTCGATTCGAGGAAAAACGCCATCAGCCCTTCGATCGCGAGTGGCACGCCGAAAATGTCGCCGACGTAATGCGAGTAATAAGCCCAGTTGGTGCCAAACTGGAATTCCAGCGTGATGCCGGTGGTGACGCCCATCGCGAAGTTGATGCCGAACAGCTTGCCCCAGAACTGTGTCATGTCCTTGTAGACCGGCTTGCCGGTCATGACGTAGACCGATTCCATGATCACCAGCAGCCACGACAGGCCGAGCGTCAGCGGTACGAACAGAAAATGGTATAACGCAGTGAGCGCGAACTGCAGGCGCGACAGGTCGACGACTTCAGCGCTTGGCATGAGGAGCGTCCGTGGCTGAGGTCGACTGCAGCAATTGCTGCTGGACGCGGTCCGGATCGAGCCGCATGTGGCGCGCTGCGGGCTCGCTGAAAAAAGCCCACCAAATCAGCCCCAGCAGCAGCGCCTTGAGGACCAGGACCAGCGTAATTTCGCGTGCCAGCAGGCTAAGGCGAGATATCGCACCACGCCAACGCTGCAGGAGGGGGAGGGACGACGCTGCCGGGGCTGAGGGACGGACGGCACCCATGGCTCATTCTAAATGCTGAATCTGGCCGCGAGCAACCAATTAATTTGGGCGGCCGGGGCGATTGCGGCGACAACTTCGTTCAGCCCGCGCAATAAGGCGCTTGAAAATGCGGGTTAATCCCCCATTTGCAGTATAGCAATCAACGGGGACTATCATGCGATTTGACAAGTTTACGACCAAGTTTCAGCAGGCATTTTCCGATGCGCAGAGCCTGGCTGTCGGCCACGATAACCCTTATATCGAGCCGCAGCACTTGTTGCTCGCGTTGCTGCAGCAAGAGGACGGCAGCACTGNNGCGCAGAAGCTCGGCGACCAGTTCATCGCTTCCGAAATGTTCCTGCTCGCATTGACGCAGGACAAGGGCGACACTGGCCGGCTCATCAAGCAGCACGGAGGCACACGCGCGGCGCTCGAGCAGGCGATCAAGGCGGTGCGCGGTGGCGAGTCAGTCAGCAGCGCCGAAGCCGAAGGCTCGCGCGAAGCGCTCAAGAAGTACACGGTCGACATTACGGAACGAGCACGCCTTGGCAAGCTCGACCCGGTGATCGGGCGCGACGACGAAATCCGGCGCGTGATCCAGATCCTGCAGCGCCGCACCAAGAACAACCCGGTGCTGATCGACGAGCCGGGGGTCGGCAAGACCGCGATCGTCG
>PLYS01000266.1 GCA_003153455.1 Betaproteobacteria bacterium
TGGATGTGCTCGATGCTTTTTACGACGCGCGCGATGACATCAAGTTCGTGATCTGCCGCCAGGAAGGCGGAGTCACGAACATGGCGGAGGCCTATGGCAAGCTCACCGGCCGCCCCGGCGTCTGTTTTGTGACGCGCGGGCCCGGGGCAACCAACGCGAGCATCGGCATCCACACCGCATTCCAGGATTCAACGCCGCTGATCCTCTTCATCGGCCAGGTCAGCACCAAAGTCGCCGAGCGCGAAGCATTCCAGGAAATCGACTACCGGCGCATGTTTGGCCAGATGGCGAAATGGGTGGCGCAGATCGACCGTGCCGAGCGCGTGCCGGAGATGGTGAGCCACGCGTTCCACCTCGCGGTCTCGGGCCGTCCCGGGCCGGTGGTGCTGGCGCTGCCAGAGGACATGCAGTCGGCGACCGTCACGGTGGCGGACACTGCGCGCTATCAGCGCGTGGCAGCGCATCCTGGCAGTGACGACATGAACCGGCTGCGCGAAATGCTGGCGCAGGCACAACGGCCGTTCGTGATGCTCGGTGGCGGCGGATGGAACCCGCAAGCCTGCGCGGACTTCCAGGCGTTCGCAGCGGCGAATGCGCTGCCGGTTGGCGCCAGCTACCGCTGTCAGGACCTTTTCGACAACCGCCATCCGAATTACGTCGGCGACATCGCGGTCGGTCTCAATCCTGCGCTCGAGCGCCGCATCCGAAATGCCGACCTGCTGCTCGCGGTCGGCCCACGCCTGGGCGAGTGGACCACCATCAATTACACGCTGTTGGACATACCGCGGCCGAGACAGAAATTCATCCACGTCCACGCTGGCGCCGAGGAACTCGGGCGCGTCTACCAGGGCGACCTGCTGATCAATTCCGGCATGCCGGAGTTCGCTGCGGCGGCGCGCAAGCTCGCGCCGGTCAAGGCGCCGTGGGCCGAGGCGGCCAAGGCCGCGCGCGCGGAATATGAGGCGTGGCAACAGCCGGTCGCCGCGCCGGGCGCGCTCAACATGAGCGAGGTCATCGCGTTCCTGCGCCAGCGCCTGCCGCCCGAAACGATAGTCACCAACGGCGCCGGCAACTTCTCGTTGTGGGTGCATCGCTTTTATCAATACACCGGCTTTCGCACCCAACTCGGGCCGACCAGCGGCGCGATGGGCTACGGTGTGCCCTCGGGTGTAGCCGCCAAGCTCGTGCACCCCGAACGGCCGGTGGTGTCGTTCGCGGGCGACGGGGACTTCCAGATGAGCGGCCAGGAACTCGCGACCGCGATGCAATACGACGCCAGGGTCATCTTCATCGTCGTCAACAACGGCATGTACGGCACCATACGCATGCATCAGGAGAGGCACTTCCCGGGGCGCGTCAGCGGCACCGAGATCCGCAATCCCGATTTTGCCGCGCTCGCGCGTGCCTACGGCCTGCATGGCGAGATCGTCGAGAAGACCGCCGACTTCGCACCGGCGTTCGAGCGCGCGTGGAACGCCGGGACCGCGTCACTGCTCGAGCTCAGGACCGATCCGGATGCAATCTCGCCGCGCACGACCTTGTCGGCCATCCGCGCCGAAGCGCTGAAGAATAAGAAACCGTGAACGAGTGAACGGGTGAAGGAGTGAAGGAGTGAAAGATTCCCTCTCCCCCGCCACCGGGGGAGAGGGCCAGGGTGAGGGGGTTCACTCATTCACTCATTCACTCCTTCACTCATTCACTTCTTCACCCTTTCACGTTCACTCGCTCACCCGCAACTATCCGCAATTCCATTGATCATCCGATAATCATGATCCGCTATATCAAGGAAGACGAAGTCAAACAGATACTGACGATGCCGCTCGCGGTGAGCCTGGTCGAAGAAGCGCTCAGGGCGCGCGCCGAGGGCGGCGCCGTGGACGTGCCGCGCGTGCGCACCCGAACCCCTGCCGGGACTTTGCACGTGATGCAGGCCGCGGCGCCCGCGCTGAAGCTGATCGGCTACAAGGCCTATTACTCCGCGACGGGCAAAGGCACGCGCTTTTTCGTGCACCTGTTCGATTCCGACAGCGGCAAGCTTACGGCCATCATCGAAGCGAGCTACCTCGGCATGGTCCGCACCGGCGCGGCAAGCGGCGTTGCAACCCGCTATCTCGCGCGCGAAGATGCCGCAGTCGTCGCGATGATCGGCGCCGGCAAGCAGGCAGCCGGCCAACTCGAGGCGGTGTGCGAAGTGCGCACCATAGAGGAGGTCAGGGTTTACAACCGCAGCGCGGAGCGCGCGAGCACGTTCTGCGCGGCGCTGAGCGAGAAGCTCGGCGTGACAATGCACCCGCTAACCAGCGCCGCCGAGGCCGTGCGCGGCGCCGATATCGTCAACGTCATCACCAAGGCTGCCGCCCCGGTGCTCGCCGGCGCGTGGCTCGAGCCCGGCCAGCACGTGAACGCCGCCGGCTCCAACTCGCTGATCCGCCGCGAACTCGATGCGGCGGCGGTGCAGCGCTGCACGCGGATCGTGGTCGACTCGCGCAGCACTGCGCGCAACGAGTGCGGCGACCTGCTGCCGCTGGTGGAAAACGGCCTGCTCGACTGGGACGCGCTGCCTGAACTCGGCGAAGTGATCATCGGGCGCGTGCCGGGGCGAAGCGCGCGCGACGAGATCACGCTCTACGAGTCGCACGGTATGGCCATCCAGGACCTCTATGTCGGCGCCAGGATTCTTGAACTTGCGCGCGAGCGCGGCATCGGTGTCGATTTGCCGATCGGCGATTAAACCCACACACAGAGGTCACGGAGAACACAGAGTAACGGCAAAAAAGCCGCTGTGGCAAATTACAGGTTTTGATCTTCAAGGAACCAAGTCATGAATTCAATCTCAGGAAAAATCGGTTTCATCGGCATCGGCGCCATGGGCACGCCGATGGCCGGCAATCTCGCCAAGGCGGGATACCAGCTCGTGATTTACGATGCCGAGCCGAAGCGCGCACAAGCGCTCGCCGCGGCGCACAAAGTCGAGATTGCGGAGAACCTCGCCGCTATCGGCGCCGCGTGCGAAATCGTGATCACCATGCTGCCCGACGGCGGGATCGTGCGCAAAGTATTGTGCGGCGGCAATGACAGCTTCCGGGATTGCGTCGCCGCCGGCCTGAAAGCGGGATCGCTCGTCGTGGACATGAGCTCGTCTTCGCCGCTCGGCACGCGCGAGCTCGGTACGCTGCTCGCCAAGCGCGGCGTGAAATTGATCGACGCGCCGGTCTCGAACGGCGTGCGGGGTGCGATCGCCGCGACACTCGCGATCATGGTCGGTGGAGACAAGGCGTTGTTCGAGCACTGTCGTCCGTTGTTCGAAAAAATCGGCAGCCAGATTTTTCACGCCGGGCCGCTCGGCGCAGGGCACGCGATCAAGGCGCTCAACAACTACGTGTCGGCCGCGGGGCTCGTGGCGGCCTGCGAAGCGGTCATCGTCGGCCGTCGCTTCGGGCTCGAACCCGGCGTCGTCGTGGATATCCTCAACGCGTCGAGCGGCATGAACAACACAACCAAGAACAAGATCAAGCAGTACATGATTTCCGGCGCATTCAACGCCGGCTTCACCATGGGGCTGATGGCGAAAGACGTGCGCACCGCGCTCGAGGTGGCCGAAGCGATGCATGGCCCCGCGCGGCTCGCGCAACAGATGAGCGCGGTCTGGAGCGAGGCGGAACAGCAGCTCGGCGCGTCTGCCGATCACACCGAGATCTTCCGCTACCTCGAGAAGCTGTAGCCTGGCATGACCTTACAGCTTCGATGCGGACTTCGGCAAGCTTCTCAGGCCGGCCCGCTTCACGCGCCTGAAGCGGTGATAACCATTCCGCTCATTCGCGCGGAATCCCCGCGTCGCGAATCACGCGGCCCCAGACTTCCATTTGCTCCTTCACGTGGGCGGCGAGTTCGGCGGGCGTCGAGCCCTGCCCTTCGAAGCCGTTGCGCGCGAGCTGATCGAGCACGTCGGCGCGCTGCAACGCCGTGCTGAATTCGCGCGACAGCCGTGCGGTGACGTCTTTGGGCATTTTCGCCGGCCCGAACACGCCCACCCACGGCACGACCGATACGCCCGGCATGCCCGCCTCCGCCATGGTCGGGACGTCAGGCGCAAGCGAACTGCGTTTGCTGAGCAACGCCGCGAGAATGCGCAGCTTCCCTTCCTTGGCAAGCGCAAACGCGGGGACCAGCGTCATAATCGCGCAATGTACGCGTCCGGCGATGAGGTCGGCGGTCGCCGGTGCATCGCCCTTGTACGGAATGTGTGTCATGTCGACGCCGGTGAGCAGTTTGACCTGCGCCATCGTTACGATGCCGGTCGTGTTACCGCTGCCATAATTGAGCTTGCCCGGGTTCGCGCGCGCGTAATCGATCAAATCCGAAAGTGTTTTTGCGGGCAAGGCCGGATGCACGAATAGAAAGAACGTGAAGCGGCCGGTGAAGCTCACTGGTGTGAAATCGGTGCGCGGATCGTACGGCGGCGCCTTGTGCAGCGTCGGCACCGCCGACATCGCGCTATTCGACCCGAAAAAGAGCGTGTAGCCATCGGGCGCGGCGTTCATCGCGATGACGGCCGCGAGCGCCCCGTCGGCCCCCGCGCGATTGTCGACGACGATCGTCTGCCCGAGCGCTTGGCCGACGGGCCGAGCCAGCAGGCGCGCGACGACGTCCGCCGTGCCGCCCGGCGGAAACGAAACAATGAGACGAATTGGCCGCGCCGGGTAAGTTTGGGCAAAGGCTGGGACGGCCCCTAAGAAGCCCCCCAGCACCAGCGCTGTGACTGCGCAAAAGAACATTTTCATCACACCCCCCTTGTATGCGATCAACGGGTCAGCTGCAGATTGACTGGACCATAGCACGGCCTTGGCGACCTTGTGCGTCCGCGCGTGCGGCAGCTCGTCAAGGAACGCGACCGCAGGCGCCACTTTCATCGGCACGAGCCGCGCTGCGCGGGCGTTTCGCAACGAGCGAATCCCACAAATCATGGGCCCGGCGCACGAAGCGGGTCAAGCGTGCGACGCACAGCGGCGGGCTCAAGCGATATCGGAAACCGGGTGATCGAGTCATGGGCGCCTAGGAGTTTGTCGGACTTAGCCCCGACAAACTCCTAATGAAAAACCNNGGTTTTTCTTTTAGCAGCCTGTCGGACTGTTAAGTCCGACAGGCTGCTAGGTGCATGAACAATTAATATACAATCTGAATCCGTGATCTCAATTAAATTATAAGAATACGGAATGCGCGATGGGCATGACACTTACCGAAAAGATCCTCGCCCGGAAAACCGGCCAACCAAAAGTCAGCCCCGGCGATCTAGTTACCGTGGGAGTAGACACCGTAGTGTTCGTCGATACCATGTTTGTGCCTACGCGCTGGCGAAAGATCAAGCGATTAGATCATCCTGAGCGCGTAATCGTCGTGCTCGATCATCGGGCTCCCGTCCCTGATCGGCAAGGTGCAGCAACGCACCAGACAGCCCGTGCATTCGTCGCGCAGTTCGGTATTCAGCGCTTTCATGACATTGGCTACGATCAGGGCATCAGCCATCAGCTGGTTGCAGAACATGCATACGCATTGCCAGGAACGCTTTTGGTGTGCAGTGATTCCCACACCGGGAGCGCGGGTGTTTTCAATTGTCTGGCGCGCGGCGTTGGCATACCCGACGTCGTGTATGCCGCGACGCAGGGTGAGACGTGGTTTATCGTCGGAGAAACCATACGTTGCGAGTTGGAGGGCAAACTATTCAACGCCGTGACAATGAAGGATGCATTTCTGCAGATCGCCGGCAAATATGGCGACCATACCAATGCGAACGTCGAGTACGGCGGGACTGCTCTTGCATACTTGAGCATCAGCGCGCGCAAGACGTTGACCACCATGTCGACAGAGCTTTCCGCGGATTTCTCGATTTTCGATCCGGACGAAATCATGATGGAGTGGATTCGGGCGCGGACGAACGCCGAATTCGAATGCGTCTATCCCGATGCCGACGCGAGTTACAAGGAGTTACGCAGGGCCGATCTCGGCGACTTGCAGCCGCTCGTGGCCTTTCCGGATAGTGTCATCGAAAACTCGCAGCTGGTCGCTGCTGCCGCCGGTACCCCCATCGATCAGGCCTTCGTTGGATCTTGCGCGAATGGAACACTGGAGGATCTCGCGCTTGCTGCGGAAGTTGTACGCGGCAGGCGCGTGAACCCCCGCATGCGCTTCATAGTAACTCCAGCTTCGCAGAGTGTGTACCGCGCTGCGAGCGAGGCGGGCATTATCACCACGCTCGTAAACGCGGGTGCAGTCGTGACGAATTCAACGTGTGGGGCGTGCGGCGGGACTCATATGGGGGTATTGGGGGTGAACGAGACCTGCATCACGGCCTCAACCCGCAATTTCAAGGGGCGGATGGGGGGAAGACGGTGCACGGATCTTCATGGCTTCTCCCGCGACCGTTGCGGCGTCGGCGATCCGCGGCGTCATCACCGATCCGCGCGAGTTCCTTCAATAAACATGAAATTTGAGGCGCGAGTCTGGAAGTTTCCAGAAAACATAAATACGGATCTTATCCTCTCGAGTGGCTCTATTTACCTGACCCCGTCAGAACAAGCACGCTTGGTCTTTCGGGCCAACCGCCCGGGATGGGTGGATGAAGTGCGGCCCGGTGACATCATCATCGCTGGCAGGAACTTTGGCATGGGGTCCAGCCGGCCCGCCTCGCGGTCGCTGAAACTTCTCGGAATCAGTTGTGTAATCGCCGAGTCCATCAACGGATTGTTCTTCCGCAACTGCGTCAATTACGCATTTCCGGCGATGGAATGTCCGGGAGTCTCGGCTTTGTTCGCGGAAGGCAATGTTGCGCAGGTGGATTTTGGCGGCGGCGCCGTGCGCAAGCTGACGTCCGGCAAAACGCTGCAGGCAAAAGTATTGCCGGCGAAACTGCTCGACCTCCTGCAGGCGGGCGGGATTTATCCATTGCTCGAGCGGCAAGGTATCATCGAGCCTCAAGCGTAGGCATTCCATCCGATCGAAAACGACAAAGGTGAAATCATGAGCGGCTATCCGAAAATAATTCATACCGAAGAAGGCATGCGCGACGGGTTGCAGATCGAAAGCCCCGACATTCCGCTCGAAGCCAAGGTCCGCCTGCTCGACGCGCTGTCGGAGACGGGCCTCAAGGAAATCGCGGTCGGCTCTTTCGTGAGCCCGAAGTGGACGCCGCAAATGGCGTGCATGGACGATCTCGTCAAAGCGTTCCATCCCAAGCCCGGCGTTCGCTACACCTACACGGCGCTAAATGACAAAGGGCTCGAGCGCGCAGAGGAATACACGCCGCCGCTGTCTCCGAAAGCGCACGAGTACTCGACGCGTGTCGATATGTGCGATGTTTTCGCGCAGCGCAACACGAACCGCACGCAGGCCCAGCAAATCGCGGCATGGCCGAAGATGATCGAGAAGGCGCTGGCACGTGGCGCGAAAGACGGCGGCATGAACATCAGCAACTGTTTTGGCTCCAACTGGACCGGCGAGGTGCCGACGGAAAGGCTGCTGGCCATGTTCGACCGCATGGTTCAACAGTGGAACGACGCCGGCATTCCTGTGGTGCGCATCGGGTTTTCAGATGCGACGGGCTGGAATCTGCCGCACCAGGTCGAGCGCACGCTGGAAGCGGTCAAAGAGCGCTGGCCGTCGATTACCGATTTCAACCTGCATCTGCACAATGCGCGCGGCGCCGCGCTCGCGTCCGTCTATGCGGCATTGCGCGTGCTGGACAGCGGCGATACGCTGCGCCTGCAGACGTCGATCGGCGGCATGGCGGGTTGTCCGTATTGCGGGATGGGACAGGCCGCGATGATGATAGCCACCGAAGACCTGATGCATATGCTCCAGGAAATGGGAATCCATACCGGCGTTGATCTTTACAAGCTGATCGAGGTGGTGTGGCTGGCGGAGGAAGTCGTCGGCCATCCTCTCTACGGTTTCGTTTCCAAAGCGGGACCGCGTCCGCACTTCGACCGGCTTTATCCGATGGACATGCCGCGCATCGAAACGCTGGCGCAGGCGCGGCATTTTATTCTGGGACCGAAAGCTTATCGCGGTGCCGCATCGCCATGGGTGCGCCCGATCACCAGTCCCCAGCGTCCCGAGTCGATGGCGGGGGAAAACGCCGCTGCCGATCCTGTCGCGGCGGTGCGCGCAGTGGCCCGCTAGGCATGACAGCAGCCAGTCAGTCGGTGCGGCAACAAAAATTGCCGCTCGACGGAGTGCGCGTACTCGAATTGAGCCACATCGTCGCCGGCCCCAGCGGCGGCGTGATACTCGGCGACCTCGGCGCGGAAGTCATCAAGATCGAGCATCCGGTCACCGGCGACACGGCGCGCAGTCACTCGAATTCCGGCCAGACGTTCTATGCGTTCAATCGCAACAAGCAATATCTGGCGCTCGATCTCAGCAAGCCGGGCGGCAAAAAGATCTTCGAGAAACTCGTGGCGAAATCCGATGTGGTGCTCGATAACTTTGCGCCAGGCGCCTTGCGCCGTCTCGGTCTCGACTACGAATGGGGGCGCCGCGTCAATCCGCGCGTTATCTATTGCTCGGTCAAGGGATTTCTGCCGGGCCCGTTCGGCGATCGTCCGTTCCTCGATGAACTGGCGCAGATGGCCGGCGGGTTGGCATACCTCACGGGCCTCAAGGACCAACCGATGCGCGCGGGCGCGTCGATTACCGATATCGGGGCGGCGACCTACGGCGTCATCGGCATTTTGTCGGCACTGTACCGCCGCGAACGCACCGGCGAAGGCGACTGCATCGAGGCGGGTCTCTACGAGACGATCGTATTCTGGATCAGCCAGTACGTGCTGGGCGCGCAGATGACCGGAGTTAATCCGCCGCCGCGTGGCGCGCGCGCGAGCGGCATGGGCGCGAACATGGGCTGGGGCGTGTATCAACTTTTCCCGACTCAGGACGGCAGGCGGATATTCATCGCGGTGACCGGCAACCGCCACTGGACGGGATTGTGCAATGCGCTCGGGTTCGACGACTGGCGGGATTCCACCGAGTTCAACAGCAACCGCAAACGCGGCGTGCACAAGCCGCGCATCGGCATACGCGTCGCCGAAGCCGTGGCGAAGCTGGATTACGACGAGATCGCCGCGCGTCTCTACAAGGCCCTCGTGCCGTTTTCGCCGGTCAACACGCCGCTCGACCTCGTCAATGAAAAGCATATGAACGAAGGACAGCACTGGATGCAGCTTAAAGTCGGCGACAAGCAATTCAAATTGCCGAAACTGCCGATCGACATGGGACGGACGGCCGAATTCGCGGTGCGCGAGCAGCCCGGCAGTCTCGGTGAGCACACGGATACCATCCTCGCGACACTGGGTTATTCCGCGCAGGAGATTCAGGCGCTCAAGTCGGAACAAGTCGTATTGCGCTCGGACCGCATGTTGAATACCGACCCGCGCGACGAGTAGAAGATGGTGTTGCACCTTAGTCGCGCGTGCGGGCTGATTTTCGCTGCAATCCTGAGCAATCCCATTGCTGCCCAGGAATATCCGACAAAACCCATACGCATTATTGTCACCGGGGGCGACGGCGGCAGTACTGACGCGGTCGCGCGCATAGTGGGTGACAAACTGGCCGGCGCGCTGGGGCAATCGCTGGTGTACGATAACCGACCCGGCGCGAGCGGCATCATCGCAGCCGAGCTTGCGGCCAAGTCCGCCCCCGATGGCTACACGATGTATGTTGGCACTACGGGCGGATTGGCCATCAATGTGAATTTGTACAATAAACTTCCGTACGACCCGGCCCGGGATTTCGCACCCATCACGCTGCTCGGAACCCAGCCGTACATGCTCATTGTGCATCCGTCGGTCCCTGCAAAATCGGTCGCGGAACTCGTCAAGCTGGCGAAGAACGCGCCGGGGCAAATATCCTTCTCGCATACGGGCGTCGGCTCCGCCACTCACCTTGCGGGCGCCCTCCTGGAGAGCGCGGCGGGTGTCACGTTTTTGTCCGTACCTTATAAATCACCGGCGCACTTTACTGCCGTGATTTCGGGAGAAGTGTCGTTTACGATCACGAGCGTCTATCTTTCCTGGATTCAAGCGCAGGCCGGAAAGGTAAGAGCGCTCGCTGTAACTGGCGCGCAGCGTTCCGCTGTCGCGCCCAATGTGCCAACCATGATCGAGGCGGGTGTCCCAGGTTACGAAATGGGGAATTGGTACGGATTGCTGATGCCCGCGGCGACCCCGCCGGCCATCGTAACGTTGATCAATGCCAGGACGACCGAGGTTTTAATGCGGCCGGATACGCGGGCCGCTCTCGCTAAAGTTGAGGTGGAACCGGTTGGCAACACTCCCGCAGGAGTTTGCAAAATTCATAAGCAAAGAGACAGCAAAGTTCGCTGCTCTGATTAAGGATGCCGGAATTAAAGCCGAGTAGTTACGACAATTGAAGGGTATCGTGCCAGGCTAAGCGCTGCCGTGACCACTGCTGTCGCGGCCGCAGTTGTAGTCGAGGATCAACTGTGCGAAGCTGTCCGCTCCAGCCATGACGCAACTTAGATGACTATGAATTTCTTGGGTCCTTTACCACAGGCGCATCCCGATTACTTGGCCGGGTTGGTTGCGGCCGTGCTATTCGGAGCGCTGATCGGCGTCGAGCGCCAATGGCGCGGGCATCCTGCGGGTTTGCATACCAATGCGCTGGTTGCACTCGGCTCGGCGGCATATGTGATCGTCGGAGTGCTGGTCGGCGATGCTTCGGGACCGGCGCGTGTCGTGGGACAGGTCGTCAGGCTTCCTGTGCGCGGGGGTCATAATGCATCAGGGCGCAACCGTGCACGGAATCAACACCGCGGCGACGGTGTGGTGTTCCGCAGCGGTCGGAGTGCTGGCGGGAGTCGGCATGATCCTGTGGGCTTCAGCGGTCACCGTGCTCATTGTGCTCGCGAACGTCGTGCTCCACTACGTTGAACATCGCATTCTCAAATCCCTTCAAGATTCAGGGCCGCGCTGAACCTGAAGGCTGCGGATTTGGGGGGCCTTTGCGATCCGCCAGCCGGCGGGATCTGGTCAAACCTTGGACGCTCCTGAATTGGGAGAACGGCCATTCCCTGCTGCGCAGCGATTTCTATTTCCAAAAGATCTGGTACAAAAAGCCGATCGGGTCACAGGTAGATCGAATTTCTGGGGAGTACAGTTGGTCACAGTAGTGCAAGCGCCGATACACCCCTTAGACAAAAACATAAACGTTGCAAAGACAAACCTTAGCCGAGCTGACCATGCCTGCCGGCCGACGCGATAAGCCCGAGCAACATTGTCTGTGCCGTGAGCGAATAGAGCCGCGACGTGCGGGTCGCGTTACGGGCGATCTATCAGAAGCGCCGGGTCTTCCTGCTTGCCGCAGGGCGCTTTGCCGCTTTTTCCGCTTCGGCGCGAATGCGGGCTTCTTCGCGGTCGAGATAGGCGTCAAGCCGCTCGGCAAAGCTCTGCGCATTGCCTAGCGGCACTACGATCAGCGAGGCTGCGGTGATGACACCGCTGTTATGCGCCGCGTTGAGCGCGCGGAATTCATCGATGCCGAGGTCGGCGAAGCGGGCGGCGTCCTTGATGCCCACCTTCACGTCGGCCTTCAATGTGCTCCCGCTGCGCCGCGCGACCGTGGTGAAGTAAGGCTCGTTGGGCACTTGCGGCAGCGCGATGCCGAAGAGACTTGGGTTGCTGACGATGTGCTTCACGGCGAGCAGGCGCGGCACGTAGTAGCGCGTCTCCTGCGGGAGGGGGAGGCTGGCGTAATCGGTCGGCAGGCCCTTCGCACGATTGTGCTCGATGGCGCGCGCGACGGCGTTCTCGCCGCAGTTGTAGGCGGCAAGCGCAAGGTGCCAGTCGTGGAACGTGTCAAAAAGGAACTGCAGGTAGTCGAGCGCCGCCGTGGTGGAGGCGAGCACATCGCGGCGCGCGTCATAGGCGGCGCTCTGCGGCAGGTTGTAGCGCAGCCCCGTCTCGGGAATGAATTGCCACAGCCCTGAGGCCTGCGCTGAGGAAAGCGCCATGGGATTGAAGCCGCTCTCGATGAAAGGCAGGAGCGCAATTTCCATGGGCATGTTGCGCTTCTCGATTTCCTCCGTGATATGGAAGAGGTGGGCACGGCTGAGCTCGAAGATGCGCGTCACGAGCTGCGGGCGCGCGATGTACCAGGCCTGCATCTCCATCACTTCCCTGTTAGGGAGTTCCTGCAGCATGAAGCCAGCGCGGATGCGCTCCCAGGCGTCGGTATAATGCGCGAGCAGGTTCTGCGGTCGCATGGATGCCGAGGCGAAGGAGAGAATGAGCTCCGGCGGCACGGGCAGTGCGACCGCCGTGGGCGTGGCGTCGGAGGACGCACCCTCGCGCCCGGGTGCAGCAGCCGCGCTCGCGGGCGTGGCCCAGGCAACCGGCCGCAACGCGGCGAGGGCCGGATCCTCGGTAGTGTTGACGAAGGGAGACGCCAGGCCGGTCCCTGCGGTCAGAAGCAGCGACAACCCCAGTGCGAAATTGCGCAGGACCTGCAGGTTCAGCGCCATGAGTTCATGAATCCCGAAGAACCGGACACGCCATGCGTACTGCCTCCGAAAGGAGACCCGAAGGGATCATCCCACCGCTCCCTCGGCCGTATCAGCCGCGCGATGACTTCCTTGGCGCCCTCGTGGCCGTTTTCGGCAGCCTTGGAAAACCAATCGAGCGCGCGGCGTGTGTCGCGCGGTACGCCGCGACCTTCGTCGTAAAGGGTGGCAATGCGGAAGAAAGCTTCGGCGTATCCGGCTTCCGCTGCTTTCTCGTAGTGACGCAAGGCCTCCTTGGGATCGCGTTCGACGCCGCGACCTTCTTCGTACAGTTCTCCAAGCTTGAGGTCCACGTCATGCCTGCCGGCGCCGGCGAGCTTCTCATACCAGTTCGCCGCTTCCTTGGGATTGCGGATTTCCTTGGGCCCGCCGTCGAGCAGCAGCGCCAGGGCGTACTGCGCATCGGGATCCCCGCGCATGGCGGCTTCGCGGTACCAGCGGGCCGCAGTCGCCACATCGGGCTCGGCGCCCTGCCCTGACTCAATCAGAAACGCGGCGAGGTGCTGCGCCCCAACATGGCCCTTTTCGGCTGCCGCAACGGCTAGCTTGAGGGCGCGCGCCGGTGCGCGCGGATGGACTTCGTCGCCGGTGAGGAGCGTAGCAAGCAGGTACTGCGCGTAGGGATTTCCCTGCGCGGCAGATTTCTCCAGCCACGCGGTGCCTTCGGCGACGCTGGCGACAACGGCTTCCACGCTGACCGTGCCCATTGCATTGGGCCGGATCAGGGTCTCGCCCAGCCTGTACTGGGCCATGGAGTCGCCGCGCTCGGCGGCGGTGCGATACCAGGAATCGGCTTTGCCTCGCTCGGCATCGCCCAAAGCGCCGGAATCGTAGAGCATGGCAATGCGCATCGGCGCCTGCGCGTAGCCTTGATCGGATGCCTTGCGGTACCAGTAGAGCGCCGGTTCGGCGCCCGTCTCCACGCCGATGCCGTGCTCGAGCAGCCACCCGAGGTTGTATTGGCCTTCGGCATTACCCAGGAGCGCCGCGCGCTCATACCACTGCGCGGCCGCGCGCTCGCTTTTCTCCACGCCGATGCCGTGCTGGTGAAGGTAGCCGAGGGCGTTCTGGGCCGCCGCGTGCTTCTTCTCCGCGGCGCGCTTGAAGAGATCGACAGCCTGCTCGGGGTTCCTGCGCAGGACCCTGCCGTCATAGAGCAGCGCGCCGAGTCGATACAGGGCCTCGGCATCGTAGTTCTCGGCGGCGCGCTTAAGCCCGTCCAGTCCCGCGGACTCGCCTTTTTCCACTTGTTTGACAAGGAGTTGCGCTTCTTCGGGGGACAGCGCGTAGCTCGCCAGCGGAAGCGCGAGAACAGCGAGAAACACGACCGCCCGCAGGCGAATGCACATCGAGTAGGGTCCTTCTGGGAAGTGCGCAAATTGTAAACGCTCGCGCAATGCGCCTCTGTGCGCTACCGTACACAGGCGGGTTCATTTTTTCGAAAGAAAATTTTCGTGCAAAGTTTGCCGATGGGTTGCAGGCACCGGTCTCATGACGAATTTGTCGTGCGTGAGCAAACCACGGCCTTGGCAGCCACATCGTCGCGTGACATCGGATTGGTGGCGCTGCCGCGTACGGCCCGCGTGTGATGCCGCAACCGCTCGCCGCTGCGTGTGGTGATTTCGACAATGGCCTGCGTCGTCTTCGTTTTCGCAAGCGCTGCGCTGCCCCCGATTTCGATGCGTTTCCCGAGTTTCAGTACCGCCGGATCGCGCACGCGTTTCTGATCGTGAGACGACGCGAAAGTAATGTCGCCATCGAGCAGCATCAGCGCCGCGAGATGCTGGATGTTGATGTCGGCCATGAGCCGACCGCTCACCGTGCGCGCACCGTGCTCGTCAAGCGTAATCAGCACCCGCTCGACATCCTTCGCCGTCACGCCGCGGGCCGCCATCACGTTCGACACCGCATCGAGCGGCGCCTGGATCGGATAGCCGACCGGCCAACGCGCGGGCCGCTGCAGCCGAGCCGAACGTCCCGCCGAAACTGTGGGGCGAATGCCCCGCGCTGCGGAATTGATGGTGTCGAGCAGATGATATTTCGCGCGCTCGGTCACTGCGGCTGGCAGCGGGCGGCGCGGCGCTTGAGCGATGTAGGTGCTCAGTTTGCGCATGACGGGGGAAACAGGCGTGCTGCTTTTCTTCATGAGGGTCGTTCCGGAAAGTTATGCATACGTTGATTGGGCGGTTGACCAGCCCTGTCGCCGGTGCTAGTTTCGCACACTTTGTGCCTGAGATAAGCTTGCGTCTGCGCGGACTGCAATGACGAAACGTCGCACGGCAGCGAGCGCAGCGGGAGGGGTGGTCAGCTAAAATAACGCCGATGAAAAAACCTCGCATCACATTGATCCACGCGACAGCGGTGGCAATCGACCCTATCTGCGACAGCTTCAAGCGCCTGTGGCCGCTGGCGAGAGTTACCAATCTTCTCGAAGACTCGCTCTCCGTTGACCTCGCCGCAAGCGGCAAGCTCGATGAGGACATGCTCACGCGTTTCTGTGTGCTCGCGAAATATGCCGAGTCGTCCGGAGCGGACGCGATCCTGTTCACGTGTTCGGCATTCGGTCCGGCTATCGAGGCGGCGCGCGCCGCGGTCGGGATCCCGGTACTGAAACCGAATGAGGCGATGATGGAGGAAGCGCTCGCGACCGGCCCGCGCATCGCGCTGCTCGCGACATTCGAACCCAGCCTGCCCTCGATGCAGGCCGAGCTCGAACGGCTCGCCGCCGAGCGTGAGGCGAGGATAGAAATCACGACTCACGCGGTGCCCGCGGCACTTGCCGCGCTGCACGCGGGGGACAGCGCCACGCACGACGGCCTGATCGCCGCCGCAGCCGCAAAACTCGGCGACTGCGATGCGCTGCTGCTGTGCCAGTTTTCGATGGCGAGCGCAGCCGAGCGCATTGCCTCACGCCACGGCAGAAGCGTGTTCACCAGCCCCTACTCGGCGGTCGCGCGGCTCAAGCAGTTGCTCAATCCCGCCTGAAAGCAGGAGTTTGTCGGCTCCGACAAACTCCTTATGCAAGACAGCCGTGAACAAAACCGCGACGAGATACCCGAATGAAAGCGCGTTCGATCGCTATGGTTGCTTCGAAAGAGCAAGACGCGCATCTATTTGGTACCCCGTCCGGATTTAAAATGCGGTTTTCCTTTAGCAGCCTGTCGGAGTGCCAACTCCGACAGGCTGCTGGCGGGAGGGTATAATTGTGGCCTGTCAACATGCGCCATTCCTGCAACCAGGCCGCGCAATCCGGCCGTCTCGCCGTTCGTCTTGCCGTCGCTCTGATTGTCATTGCCATGCTCGCCGCAGCGGCGTGGTACGCCACGCGCCCGAAGCCGTTGGCGGTCGCTGTTGCACTGGCCGATGTTGGCCGCGTTGAAAACACGGTGGCGAACACGCGCGCGGGTTCGGTCATGGCTTGCCGGCGCGCCAAGCTCGCGCCACCGGCAGGCGGACGCATCGAGCGACTTAACGTGCGCAAAGGCGATAGGGTACGCCCGGGTCAGGTGCTGCTCACGCTCTGGAACGACGACCTCACCGCTCGCGAAAGGGTGTCGCGCGAGCAACTGCAAACCGCCAAGGCGCACGTGCGCGAAGTCTGCGAACTGGCCAATGCCTCGGCCCGCGATGCGAGGCGAGCGCGCGAACTCAGGGCGCGGAACTTCGTCTCGCAGGAGGCCGTGGAGCGCGCCGATGCCGATGCGGCGGCCAAGCAGGCAAGCTGCGATTCGGCGGCGACCCAGGTCGCCGAGGCCGAAGCGCGCATTCAGGCCTCGCGCGCAGACACTGACCGCACCGTGCTGAGGGCGCCCTTCGCCGGCATCGTCGCGGAGGTAAACGGCGAGATCGGCGAATACCTGACGCCCTCTCCGCCCGGCATCCCGACGCTGCCGGCAGTGGATTTGATCGACGACTCCTGCATCTACGTTTCCGCGCCGATCGACGAAGTCGATGCGGCGCAGCTCGAAAAGGGTCTGACTGGCCGAATTACACTCGATGCCTACCGCGGCAAGCACTTCGCCGGCAAGCTGCGCCGCATCGCGCCGTATGTGCTCGCGGTGGAAAAGCAGGCGCGCACGGTGGAGGTGGAGATCGAGTTCGACAATCCCGGCGAGGCGATACATCTTCTGGTTGGCTACAGCGCGGACATCGAAATCGTGGTGACAGGACGCGACGACGTGTTGCGCGTCCCGACCCCCGCGCTGATGCCGGGCAACCGGGTGCTGGTGCTCACCGCAGGCGGACTGCTGGAAGAGCGCAGGATCGAAACGGGCCTGTCCAACTGGGAGTTCACCGAAGTGAAATCCGGCCTGAGCCGAGGCGACCGGGTCGTCACCTCGCTCGAGCGCGAAGGCGTCAAGGCCGGCGCCCGCGCCATGGCGGAGCACAAGGAGGCGGCCAAGGCGCAAACGAAATGATCCGCCTCACCGGAATCGAGCGCACGTTCGTGGTGGGCGACGAGCAGGTTCACGCCTTGCGCGCCGTGAATCTGGAAATCGCGCGAGGCGAATACTTGTCCATCATGGGCCCTTCCGGATCGGGCAAATCGACGCTGCTCAACATCATTGGCTTACTCGACCGCCCCAACGCCGGCACCTACGAACTCGACGGGAGCAACGTCACTGCCCTCAGCGACGATGAACTGGCGCGCGTGCGGCGCGAGAAGATCGGTTTCGTCTTCCAGTTTTTCCATCTCGTGCCGCGCCTGACCGCATTGCAGAACATCGAGTTGCCGATGGTTTTGGCGGGCATCGATCCGGCCGAGCGCCGGCGCAAGCTCGATCGCTTGCTCGCCGAATACGGCCTGGAGGAGCGGGCCAACCACCGTCCCGACCAGCTCTCCGGCGGCCAGTGCCAGCGGGTCGCCATTGCCCGCGCCATGTCGATGGGTCCGACCGTGATCCTCGCCGACGAGCCCACCGGAAATCTCGACCGTCATACGGGCCAGGAAGTGCTGAGCGTGCTCGAGCGCGTGCATCATAACGGCGGAACCTTGGCGGTCGTGACCCATGATCCGGAGATCGGCGCGCGCTCGCATCGGCGGCTGCGCATGGTCGATGGCGCCGTCGTCTCTGACGAAAAGGGCTGATCATGCGCGTCGCCGATCTGCTCAACTTCGCGTGGCAGGTACTGCGCGGCTCGCGCTCCCGCACGCTGCTGATCCTGCTGGCGATGGGCATCGGCGTTGCCGCCGTGGTAATGGTGACTGCGCTCGGCGAAGGAGCACGGCTGTATGTCGCGAATCAGTTCGGTTCGCTTGGCACCAATCTGATCATCGTGTTGCCCGGTCGCAGCGAAACGGCGGGAGCCATGCCGGGGATACTGGTCGGCAAGACGGCACGCGACTTGACGCTGGACGATGCCCTTGCGCTCAAGCGCAGCCACGCCATCCGGCGCTTTGCTCCTCTGATCATCGGTGCGGGCGACGTGAAGGCCGGGGCGCGCAGCCGCGAAACACCGGTGCTCGGATCCACCGCGGAGCTGATGGATATCCGGCACATGGAAATGGCGCGAGGCCGGTTCCTGCCCGAGGGGGATCCGCGCCACAGCCAGCCCGTGTGCGTCATCGGCGCCAAGGTGGCGAACGAATTGTTCGGACCAAGGCCCGCGCTCGGGGAATGGGTGCGCGTCGGCGACCGACGCTTCCGGGTGATCGGCATCATGGCGGCGCAGGGCGAGTCGATTGGCTTCAATACCGACGAGATCGTCATCGTGCCGCTCGCCGCGGCTCAGGCGCTGTTCAATACCGAGTCGCTGTTCCGCGTTCTGGTCGAAGCCAAGAGCCGGGAACGCATCGCGGAGGCCAAGGCCGACGTCGAGGAGATCATCCGCCTGCGCCATGAAGGGGAACGCGATGTCACGGTGATCACCCAGGACGCCGTCCTCGCCACGTTCGACCGCATCCTGCGCGCATTGACCCTGGCGGTGGCCGGAATTGCAGCCATCAGTCTGGCGGTGGCCGGTATCCTGATCATGAACGTGATGCTGATCGCGGTGACACAACGACGGCGCGAGATCGGTTTGCTCAAGGCGCTCGGCGCCACGGGGCAGCAGATCCGGCTCGCGTTTTTCACCGAGGCAATGCTGCTTGCGCTGAGCGGCGCCGCGGCCGGTCTCGCCGTGGGTGAACTGGGCCGCAGCATCATCGCCCAGGTGTACCCGGCGATTCCGTTCCAGGCGCCGTGGTGGGCGCTCGTGGCGGCGCCGGCGACCGCGGTGATCACTGCAGTGCTGTTTACCGTGGCGCCGGCACGGCGCGCCGCCATGCTCGATCCGGTGCAGGCGCTGTCGCGGAGGTAATCATGCGCTACGCCGATTTCGTCAGCTTCACCTACGCCTCCCTTAGGGCGCATCGGCTGCGCACGGTGTTGACCTCGCTCGGCATCGCCGTTGGCATCGCGGCCGTCATTCTGCTTACCTCCATCGGCGAGGGTTTGCACCAATTCGTGATCGCCGAATTCACCCAGTTCGGCACCAACATCATCGGTGTGAGCCCGGGGCGCATCCAGACTCACGGGGCTTCGCTCGGCGCGGTGAACACGGTGCGGCCGCTCACCGTNNTACAGCGGCAAGAGTCGCCGCGTCACGCTCTACGGCGTCGGCCCCGACTTTGCGCGCGCACTGAAGATGCGCGTGGCAAGCGGCGAATTTCTGCCGCAGGACGACCCGCGCAGCGCGCGTGCTTTCGTGGTGCTCGGCTCCAAGGTGGCGCGCGAACTGTTCGGCAGCGTCAATCCCCTGAGCAGCCGCATCCGTGCCAGTGGCGAGCGCTATCGCGTCATCGGCGTTATGCAAGCGAAGGGCCAGGTGCTCGGCTTTGATCTCGACGATACGGTCTACATACCGGTTGGGCGGGCACTCGAGATGTTCAACCGCGACAGCCTGATGGAGATCCACGTCATCTACGAGCCGACTGCGCCGCTCGCGGAAGTGGAGCAGGGCATCAAGCGCATTCTGATCGCGCGCCACGGCGCGGAAGACTTCACCGTCACCCCGCAGCAGAAGATGCTGGAGGTATTCGGCACCGTGCTCGACGCCATCACCTTCGCCGTCGCTGCAATCGGTGGCATCTCGCTGGTGGTCGGCGGCGTGGGTATCCTCACCATTCTCACCATCGCCGTCGCCGAACGCACCTCGGAGATCGGCCTGTTGCGCGCCATCGGCGCGACGCGGCAACGCATCCTGCTGCTTTTTCTCGGCGAGGCGGCGCTGTTGGCTGCTATCGGCGGCGTTGCCGGATTGCTTCTGGGCTGGGGCATCGCGCTCGCTCTGCGCGTCGCGCTGCCGGCGCTGCCCGTGCACACGCCGTGGAGCTACGCGGTGCTGGCGGAATTGGTTGCGCTGGCCGTGGGGTTGGCCGCCGGCGTGCTGCCAGCGCGGCGCGCAGCGCGCCTGGACCCGCTTGAAGCACTGCGCAGCGAGTAGGCTAGCCGCCTGTCGAACGTTGAACGTCCGACAGGCGGCTAAAAGGAAAACCGCCCCATTTTTTCTGAATAAATAAGGAGCTTGTCGGACTCAAGTCTGACAAGCTCCTATTGGACTGGGTCAGTCGTTATCGGCAATAATTCCAAGTTAACAACAAAACCCAGAGGAGACCATCATGACAACCAAATTGCAGTATGCGTACGCCTTAGCGTTGGCGGCAGTCGTCGCGGGAGCAGCAGCACAGCAATACCCAAGCAAGCCGGTGCGGTTCGTGGTGCCATTCGTCGCCGGCGGCCCGACCGATATCCAGGGCCGCATGCTCGGCGAAAAACTTTCGCAGCGCCTCGGCCAGCAGTTCATCATCGACAACCGCGGCGGCGCCAACGGCAACATCGGCCTGGAAATCACCGCCAAGGCGCCGCCCGATGGCTACACGATCGTGATCGCAACGGTCGGCACCTGGGCTGTCAACCCGAGCCTCTACAAGCAACCGTTCGACGTCACCCGGGATTTCGCACCGATCATCCAGGTCTCCACTTCGCCCGCGGTGCTGGTGGTGCACCCGTCGGTGCCGGCAAGGAACGTGAAAGAGTTGATTGCGCTCGCCAAGTCGAAGCCCGGGCAACTCAATTACGGTTCGTCCGGTGTCGGCGGCCTCGGCCATATTTCCGGCGCGCTCTTCGGTCTGATGACCGGGACCAAGATGGTGCACATCCCGTACAAGAGTTCCGCGCCTTCGCTGACCGACCTGATCGCGGGCCAGATCCAGGTGCTGTTCAACAACGCGATCTCCACCGTGCCGCACATCAACTCCGGCAAGGCACGCGCGCTCGCGGTGACGAGCCTGAAACGGATGCAGGCGCTGCCGGACCTGCCCACTTTGGATGAAGCCGGGGTCAAGGGCTACGACAACTCGTCGTGGTCGGCGGTCGGGGCACCCGTCGGCACGCCGAAGGAAATCATCAGCAAGCTCAACAGCGAACTGGCGGCAATTCTCAAACTGCCTGACATACAGGAGAAAAGCGCGGCGGTCGGTGCCGACATCATCGGCGGCACGCCCGAACAGTTTGCGGCATACCTGAAATCCGAGATCGCGAAGTTTGCGCGCGTGGTGAAGGAAGCGAAGATTAGCGCGCAGTAATTCTACTTGCGCGAGTAGTCGACGAAACCGTCGCGATTCGGCATCTTCACCTGCGGCAAAGTCTGCGCGTTCATTACCGCGTCTTCGGCAATGATGCCGTTCAAGCGCAGGATGTACGCGCTCACCGCATAGACCTCATCGTCGGTGAGCGACATGGGATTCTGGACCGGCATCGCGCG
>PLYS01000331.1:0-4162 GCA_003153455.1 Betaproteobacteria bacterium
GCGGCGCCAATCACCTTGACAGCAGCGACGCCGGCCGCCACGTTTGCGGCGCTGGCGCCGGTCGTCAAGGTGGGCGGCGTGAGCATCTCCAGCGCCCCGCAGGTCGCCTTCTCGATCGCGGATGCCAACAACAACCCGATCATCGGCTTTGGTAGCAAATCGCAAAGTTCGACCGCCACGGTCACCAGCTATCCCAACCTGGCCTTTGCCTTGGCCAAACTGGTACCTGGCGCAGGTACCGCCAAGAGCAGGTGGGTGAGTTACATTGTGACCACGGTGCCGACCAAGAATGCGACGACCGGGGCCATTACTGCTTCGGTTCCCACCCGGCCCAGCACCGACAGTACCGGTACCCTGGTGGATAACAAGAACGGCACTTACCTCTATACCTTCTACCGGGATATCACCCAGGTCAAGGCTACCGTTGCGGGCGCGACGTTTACCCCGCCCAACGTCGCCGCGGATCTGGATGATCTGACTTATGATGCCAGCCTGGTTCATCGCCTGACGATCCAGGTTTCCGGCAACGCCCCCGGCACCGGCACCAACACCGCTAACGCCGTCCAGGTGGTCACTGGCGTTCCAATGACGAATCCGGTGGACGTCATCTTTGACTTCATCCCAGCTACCGGTAAACAGGTAACGGACTCCGGGCGCGAAATCACCGCCACGGCCAAATGCAACGAATGTCACCGAGTTCTCGGTGGCCTTATCGGTGATACGGCGTCCGACTCCGATGCGAGCTTCCACGGAGGCGCCCGCAACAATGTTCAATACTGCATGGTCTGCCACACCGAACAGCGCAAGTACGGCCAGCCCGAAGCCGTGGTCAAAGCGGACGGTAACTATGATGGCGCGAACACTTACAGGATCAATGGCGTCGCGATGGGCAACCTGCCTAACCATATCCACAAGATTCACATGAGCGCGAATCTGCTCAAAACCGGCTATAACTACGGCGGCGTCATCTACGAAGAAGCCTGCAAATTCCCGCAGGATATAAGGAATTGCACCAAGTGCCACGACGGGTCGGACACCTCGACCGCGAAGACCGCGCAGGGCGACAACTGGATGAAAGTCCCCGGCATCAACGCCTGCGGTGGCTGCCATGACGGCATCAACTTCGCAACCGGAAGAGGCCAGTCGCTGAATGGCGTTTATCCCGGCCACATCGGCGGTGCGCAGGCCGACGACAGCAAGTGCGCGCTGTGCCATGACGCGCAATCGATCGACAAGGTGTACCACCTGCCGGTGACGCCGCCGAACCCGGGCAACGCGCTCCTCTTGGGTGGCACCAACGCCAATACCAACGCGGCATGGATTGCGTCGAACACGAGCCGCTTGCCGACGGGTGCGATCAAGGTCACCTACGAGATCAACAGCGTCTCGCGCAATGCCAGCAAGCAACCCGTCATGGTGTTCCGGATTCTGCAGAACGGCGTCGCGGTGCCCTTCAACGTCCCGTCTGCGACCAAGACCGAGATCTATGACAACTTCATGGGTGCGCCGAGCGCGTACTTCGTGTTTGCCGTGCCGCAGGACGGCTTTACCACCCCGGCCGACTTCAACGCCTCGGCTTCCGGGTACCTCAGGAGCATCTGGAACGGAACGTCGAGCGGCGGTGGCAAGGGTACCCTGACAGGACCTGACGCCAGCGGCTTCTACACCGTGACACTCACGGGCGTGACGATTCCCGACAGCGCGGTGATGCTCACCGGCGGAGTCGGGTATTCGTACAACGCGCTGACCTCCCTGCCGCTTACCCAGACGAACCTGCCGGACTATCCGGTAGCTGCGGCAACGGCAACGACGGGTCTGACAGCTGGTATGCCCAACAAGACCGGCGGTCTGATCGTCGTCGCGCCTAACGTCCAGAAGGTTGCCACCGGTTATACCGGACGCCGGGCAATCGTCGAAGATGCGCGATGCAACAAGTGCCATCAGGAACTCGGTCCGTTCACGGAAGACGCTTTCCACGCCGGACAGCGGAACGACGGGACGACCTGTTCGTGGTGCCATAATCCTAACCAAACCACTGGCGGATGGTCCGGGGATTCCACCAACTTCGTCCACGCGATCCATGCGGCCGCCAAACGCGCGCAGAACTTCACCTGGCATGCAAACACCGCTACGGACGGATTCTGGAAAATTGGGTATCCGGGCATTCTGAAAGATTGCGAGACCTGCCACACATCCGACAGCTATGACTTCAGCGCGGCGGCGTCGACCAGTGCCCTGCCCAATCGCCTGTACAGGGCAGTGGCCACCGGCACCACTACTGCTGCGACGTTCACCACCTCTCCCTATATCGCGCAGACAGCAGGGACCGTTTACGGCGCTGGCTTCAGCTTTAGCGCTGCCACCGGCGTAACCACTCCAGCTGCGGGCACGACCTTGGTGAACTCGCCGATTGCGACGGCCTGCTTCGCGTGCCACGACAGTACGCTCGATATGCAGCACATGGAGGCCAACGGCGGTTCGATCTACGATCCGCGCAGCACCGCTCTCGCCAAGCAAGAGCAGTGCACGCTTTGCCACCTTAGCGGCAAAGTAGCGGACATCAAGGTCCAGCATGCGAAATAGCGTGATCGGCGTTCGGTTACGGTAACAACCGCCGGGGCACGGTTCGCCGTGCCCCGGCAACAGCGACAAAAGATGACCCGGAGGCGGTAACGCTTCCGGGTTGTTTTTTCGTTAGGTCAGAAGATGACGTCAACATTGACAATTCCGTCCCTGTTGACTATGAAATGAATTACCATGCAAGCATCAGGAGGCAGGTTGTGAAACGCTGTACTCTCACGTCCTTCATTGTGGCCGCAACATTGTTGTCGCTGGCCAGTCTGTCCATCGCCGCCGAGGGCAAGCCCGCGATTTCGGGGGAAACCAAAGCGAGCGCGGCAGCGTCCGTCAAGGGCGCCAAGGCGAAAGGCTCCGCTGCCAAGATCAAGCCGGTGGACATCAACAGCGCGAGCAAGGCAGAACTGAAGAAACTCCGGGGTATCGACGATGCCATGGCTGATAAAATCATCGCCGGCCGGCCTTACCTCAGCAAGGCACATCTCGTAACGCGCAACGTCATACCTCACGGTATCTACGAGCAGATCAAGAAACAGATAGTCGCTATTCAGAAGTCCGCCGCATTCAAGAAGTGAATCGATGTCAGAGACTGGTTCTAGAGCGCAACGGTCCCGGAAGTCATGCCGGTGTGGTCCGCGTCGCCCATCCATTGCCTCGCCGGGTGGCGCCAGTTTCCATGATGGCCGGGATGAGATAAGCTGGATCCTTCGATAAAAGGGGTAGTCATGAGCAAGATTCGATCGTCGTATCAGTGGATCGACCTTGTAGCGGCGGGTTTGCTGGCATTTGCACTCGTCGGGTGTGGCGGCGGCGGAGGCTCCGGCCCTGCCGCGCCGCCCACGCCAGTGAATGCCGCAACCGCTCTCAACATCACCATCACCGGGGTGACCATCAACAGCCCGCCGGTGGTGAACTTCACGGTCACCGATCAGGCCGGCGTTCCCACGCCCATCCTCGCTGCGGCGGACCTGCGCTTCAATATCGCCAAGCTGATGCCGGGATCGGACGGCGCGCCGACCATCTGGCAGAACTACATCAACAGGGCAGTAGGCGGTGCGGTACAGGGCAGCCAGGAGCGGTCAGCCGCCGGCTTTGCGTTTGGCACGCTGGTCAACAACGGAAACGGCAGCTACATCTATTCTTTTGCCACCGACATCAGGAACTCCGCAGCGAACCCCTGCCCCGCGCCTTGCACGGATGCGAACGGCAAGCCTCTCGATATCAGCTATCAGCCAGGACTGACGCATCGCGTCACCATCCAGCAGGCCAATAGCGCCTATCCAAACGCGAGCGGCATATATGACTTCGTGCCGGCCGGCGGCGTCGGAACCAAGCGCGATATCGTGGCGACGGACAAATGCAACGAGTGCCATAACCAGCTTACGGCGCACGGCACCCGCGTCGACACCAAACTTTGCGTCACGTGCCACAACCCGGGGTCCTGGGTCGCCGGGACGCCCAACATCACGGTGGATTTCAAGGTGATGATCCACAAGATCCATAACGGGTCCAGCCTGCCGAGCGTCGTCGCCGGCACGCCTTATATCGTCAATGGTACCAACTTCTCCAAGGTAGCCTTCCCGCA
>PLYS01000331.1:4208-8133 GCA_003153455.1 Betaproteobacteria bacterium
GCTCAAGGCTGCGGCGGCGAAGTTCAAGTACAACATCATCAGCGTCACGTCCACCGCCGCGGGCGGCAGGCCGGTCATCACCTTCTCGGTGACCGATCCTACCAACGCGGACAAGCCGTACGATATCAAAAGCGCCCCGGCATTCACGGCCGGCGCCAACAGCACGCTCACTGTCAAGCTCGGGTGGAGCACGTCAGACTTTAGCAACACCGGCAGCGGACAAAGCTTTGGTCAGCCAGTCAGCATCAATCTTCTCAACAATCCGGCAGTCGTCGCGGGAGCTGCGGCGGGCACCTATACCGTCACCTCGACGGTCGCCATTCCCGCCACGCAGACGGGCACGATGCGTGTGATGATGGATGGGCATCCCGCCGGCGATGTCACGACCGCGGGTTCGTTTACCGATCGGCTGGCCGTAAAAAGCGTCTTCAAGGATTTCGCGATTACCGGCAGCGNNTGCCACAACCCGAATGCGACCGATGCGAGCCAGCGCCCGACAAACGCAGGCGGCGCCCTCACCGGCGGCGTGGACGGCAAACTGGAAGAATCGATCGACTTCAAGACCATGATCCATGCCATCCACGCAGGCCAGGCAGACAAGGGCGGATTCCGCACGAAGGGAATCACGGTCTACGGGTTCGGCGGCAGCGTGAATGACTTCAGTGATGTCGTCTTCCCCGGCAAGCTGAACGATTGCTCGAACTGCCACGCCGGGACATCGTACCAACTGACCGGCATTTGGGACTCGCCGACCGCCAACGGGATCCTTGGAAACACGACCAGCACAGCCGCTTCGCCAAGCGACCCCGCGGACAACCTCAGGATCACGCCCATCTCTTCGGTGTGTTACTCGTGCCACGATAACGCGGTGGCCAAATTGCACATGCAGGATTCGTTCAACGCCGGGCTATTCTCGGTTACGCAGGCGCAAATCAACGCCAGCCCGCCTGAAGCTTGCTCCTTCTGTCACGGTGCCGGCAGGGTTCTGGACGTCAAAGTGGTCCACGGTGTGAAGTAAAGGCGACGAAATGATGAAAATCACGAAACCATTGCTTGCCGCTCTGCTGTGGAGCTTTACCTTGAGCGTTGCCGTAACCGCCGGGAGAGTCGCCGCGGCTGAGCCGGATGCGCAGTCGGCCGCCCCTGCTGCCACAGAATCCGCCCCGCCGGCCGCCGGCCAGGGCACGAAATACACCGAGAAAGGCGCCGACACCTGCCTCACGTGCCACACCGAGGCTTGGCCGTATCCAATCTTTCCCATCTTCAAGACCAAGCATGCCAACCGCGCCGACAAGCGCACGCCCTTTGCAGGATTGCAATGCGAGGCCTGCCACGGACCGGGCGCCAAGCACGCGGAAAGCGGCGACAAGAACGCGATAAACAGCTTCAAGGCGACTTCCTTTTTGTCGCCGGAGCAGCGAAACAAGGTCTGCCTGACTTGCCATCAGGGCAATGCGCGCACCGGCTGGCATGCCAGCACGCATGCGAACAACAATCTCGCGTGCACCAGTTGCCACAAGCTTCACGTGGAGCGCGATCCCGTGCTCGCGAAAGCCACCCAACCCGAGGTTTGCTATACCTGCCACCGGACACAACGCGCGGACTTCGCCAAGCCGTCCACGCATCCGGTGCGCTTCGCCAAGATGGCATGCAGCGAATGCCACAGCCCGCACGGGTCGACCGCTACCGCAATGCTCGTGAAGCCAACCGTAAATCAAACCTGCTTCACATGTCACGGGGAAAAGCGCGGGCCGTTCCTGTGGGAGCATGCACCCGCGGCCGAGGACTGTACCTTGTGCCACACGCCGCACGGTTCGGTCTATGGGGCATTGTTGAAGAAAAATCCTCCGATGCTGTGTCAGCAATGTCATTCCGTTGCTGGCCATCCCTCCGTCGCGCGCACGCCTGCCGGACTGCCGGGCGGCAGCGCCGGGGCATCGGGCTTCCTGCTCGCCGGCGGCTGCGTCAATTGTCATTCGCAGGTTCACGGGTCGAATCACCCGTCGGGTGTCAAGCTGATGCGTTAGCTCGGCGTCCCCCGAGCGGCTTTGGGATAAAGCGGGCAAGACGATGCGAGTAGCGAGGACCAGACCAGACAGGACCAGAACATGAAAACCTCAGATCAACTGCTTCTGCTCAGCGTGCTTTCGGCGCTGCCTGTCACCGTGGTGGCGGCAGACGGCGGCACTAACCAGCCGGACACGTCTAAGTGGGAATGCAAGTTATGTCCGGTCGAGCAGCAGGGATGGAGCGGGTCGGTGGACGCGGGAGTCGGTAATGTCTCGAGCTCTTCGTCCAAATTCGGCGAATACACCGGCCTCAACAAGCAGGGCGGATTTTTTATCGGTGACGGTTCGGCGCGCTTTCGCGCCTCCGACGCGTACTATTGGAATATAAACGCGTCGGATCTCGGCCTCACCTCGCGCTCGCTCGATGCCGAAGGCGGAAGGCAGGGCCAGTACAAACTGATACTCAAGTTCGACGAGCTGCCGCACTACCTTGCGGACACCGCGCGCACGCCTTTCGCGGGCAACGGCGGTTCGTCCTTGACCTTGCCGCCTGGCTTCCCGGCGGCAACCACCGGGGCGATGCCACTCGCAAACACCCTGCAGCAGGTTGATCTCAGCACGGAACGCAAGCGGCTGACTATGGGCGGCTCCTGGATGGGAGCGAGCGACTGGGATTACGCGGTCAAGTTCAGCCACGAAACCAAGGATGGCATGAAACGCACCGGCGGTGCGTTCTTCGCCAACACAGCCCAGTTGGTCGAGCCCGTTGATTACGTCACCGATCAAGTCGACGCCTCCGCTTCGTACACGGGGGGCAAACTGCAGGCGAAGCTCGCCTATTACGGCTCGAAGTTCAGCGACGGCAATAACGCCTTGACGTGGCAAAACCCGTTTACCGTTCCGGCCACGCCCGGCGCCGTCGCCGGCCAGCTCGCGCTGGCGCCGGGCAACCAGTTCCACCAATTGCTTGCCTCGGCGGGATACCAGTTCAGCGACCGCACCCGCGGCAGCGCCGACATCGCCTGGGGCCGTATGACCCAGAACCAGAGTTTTCTCGCGTCAACGCTGAATGCCGGGTTGGCTGTTCCGGCCCTGCCAGGAAGTTCCCTGGACGGCCGTGCCGCGACCCTCAATGCGAACCTCAAGCTCACCTCTGCGGTCACGCAGCAGCTCAGGATGAATGCGATCTACACGCATGACGATCGCGACAATCAGACCCCGCAGGCCACCTATCCCTCGGTATCGACCGACATGTTCCTTGGAGCGCCAAGAACGAACCTGCCTTACAGCTTCACGCAGGACAAATTGAAGCTGAGCGCCGATTACCGGTTCACGCCGCTCACCAGGGCCAACGTCGGCTTTGACTACGATCGGCTCAAGCGCACGTTCCAGGAGGTCGACGCGACCAAAGAGAATACGTTCTGGGGAAAGATTACCACCCGCGCCATGGACAAGGTCGATATGACGCTGAAGCTCGCGCATGGCGAGCGCAGGGGTTCAGCCTACCAGGTGGTTCCCGGGATCCAGCCGCCCGAGAATCCGCTGCTGAGAAAGTACAACATGGCCAATCGCGATCGGGACACCGCCGGTTTGCGCATTGACATTGCGGCCACGGATACCATCAATGTCGGGTTCGGTGCGGAATCGTCCGACGATGTTTATTCGGATTCGACAATTGGCCTGACCAGCGGACGCGACCTCAGCGTGAATGGCGATGTCTCATGGCTGGTCACGGAGCAGACCAGTCTGCACGCGTTCGCGAACCGCCAGGAAATCAAGTCGAAGCAGAGCGGGAGCCAGACGTTCTCGACGCCGGACTGGTCAGGGGAAAACAAAGACACGATCGATACCGTTGGAATCGGCGTGAAACACGCGGCGATCAAGGACAAACTCGACGTCGGCGCCGATTACACCCT
>PLYS01000180.1 GCA_003153455.1 Betaproteobacteria bacterium
CTTCCGAAGGCTTCGATATCGACGATAGCCCGCCCGAGGTGTTTCAGGCCGTGCTCAAGCGCGATGTCGAGAAATGGGCCAAAGTGGTGAAGGAGGCGAAGGTCAAGGTTGAGTGAGCAATTGCGGAGTACAATTCACCCGCGGCCTTGAGCGGCGAGCAGGACCGATGCTTCCGGCTGTGGCGTGCGGGGGATCGAAGAAGATCGTACAGATATCAGGATCGAACAAAAAAAGGGAACACGATGCAACAAGAGATTATCAAGGTACCCTTGACCTTGAAGGTCAACGGCAAAGAGCATCAGTTGTTGGTAAATCCTCTGCAGACCCTCCTGGGAGTGTTGCGTGACGACCTTGGCCTCACCGGCACCAAGCAGGGGTGCGACGATGGCGCCTGCGGCACTTGCACGGTCACCGTGAACGGCACCGCGACTCGCGCCTGCCTTGTCCCGGTTAAGCATGCCAACGGCAAGGATGTTCTTACCATCGAGGGACTGGGGACTTCCGAGCGACTTCACCCCTTGCAGGAAGCTTTCATCGAGGCGGATGCCGTCCAGTGCGGTTTCTGCACGCCGGGAACAATCATGGCGGCCAAGGCCCTGTTGGACCGCAATCCGGCTCCTACCCGGGAGGAAATTGCGAAGGCCCTGAAGAACAACCTGTGCCGCTGCACCGGCTATGTGAGCATTCTGGATGCGATCGCCCGTGTCGCGGAGCTTGGCCGTAGCATCCGGTCGCCGCAGGCGGAAGGCGGGGCAAGCGCACAACAGCACCGACGGGCTGATGCGCGAGACAAGGTGCTCGGAACTGCGCTCTATGCCGCGGATCTCACTATGCCCGGCATGGTCCATGGAGCAGTTCTTCGCAGCCCTCATCCTCATGCCGACATTCTTCAAATCGATGATAGCGAGGCCCGCGCCCTGCCAGGTGTGGTGGCCGTGGTAACGGCCAAGGATGTACCCGGACTCAATCGCTTCGGGCGTGCAAAGAAAGATCAACGGGTATTGGCAGACGGCCGCGTCCGCCAGATCGGCGATGCGGTGGCTGCCGTCGCGGCAACATCACCGGAGAAAGCAGCCCAGGCGCTGTCGCTGATTCGTGTGAGCTACCGGCCTCTCCCGGCGATCGTAGATCCGGCTGACGCCCTGAAGGAGGGTGCGCCTCTTATTCACGACGACGGGAACCTGCTGGCTGAAAGAAAGATAGGCTGGGGCAATGCGGAAGCGGGCCTGGCGCAGGCAGACCTGGTGGTGGACGAGACCTACTCGACGCCATTTGTCGAGCATGCTTACCTCGAGCCCGAGGCGGTGTTGGCGTACCGCGACGATCAAGGACGCTTGGTGGTGCGATCGGCCACGCAATACTCTCACCTGCACCGCCGGGCAGTGTGCGAGACGATGGGCCTGCCGCCGGAGCAGGTGCGCATTCTGCCCACCGTGGTCGGCGGTGCCTTCGGCGCGAAGACCGATATCTCCTGCGAGTGTGTCGCGGCTCTCCTCGTCCTCAAGACTGGGCAGCCTGTAAAGATCGTCTACAGCCGCGCTGAATCCTTTGCTTCCACCACCAAGAGACACGCTTTCAAAGTACGCTGCAGAACCGGCGTGACGCGGGATGGCCGGCTCACCGCATTTGTCGCGGAAGCGTTGGGTGACACCGGCGCCTATGCGTCGGCGGGTCCTGGAATTATGGTGCGCGCCTTCCTGTCGCTCGTGGGGCCGTACCAGTTTCCCAATGTCGCAGTTCACGGACGAATCGTCTACACCAACAACACATTGGCCGGAGCCATGCGAGGCTTCGGCGCGCCCCAGATGGTCTTTGCCATCGAGTCGCAGATGGACGTCATGGCCGCCAAGCTGGGTATCGATCCTCTCGAGTTCCGCTTGATGAACCGTCGCAAGACGAGTGCTGCCGAGGCAACGCCTCAGGACGTGGAGCAGGAGTCGGCGTACCACAAAACAATCGAGGCTGTCCGTCCTTACTATGAGGCGGCGGTACGGACACGGCAGGCCGGAGCCCCCGGCAACGGCCGGTTCCGTCGCGGGGTCGGTATCGCGTCCATGCGGTATGGCATCGCCTACGCGTCGGCTGAGCCACCGCAAGCGGTGGTCGAACTTGAGAGCGACGGCCGTGTGCGCATTTTCACGGGGGCCATAGACTTGGGCCAGGGCACCGACCATGCGTGGGCGCTCATCGCCGCCAGCGAACTGGGGTTGTTGCCCGAATCGGTGTCCGTAGTGAGTGGCGATACCGATGTCACGCCCGATACCGGCGCTTCGGCCGGCAGCAGGGTCATCTACACGGAAGGCAATGCAGTGAAGGAAGCGGCGGCTACGCTCAAGGAGGCCATCCTTTCCACGGCATCCGAACTGCTGAAATTATCGTACGAGAGTTTGGAATTGAGGGACGGACTGGTCGCGCCACGGCAGGAGACCGGGATGTCCGGCCCGACGGTGTCGCTGGCTGAGGTGGCCCGGGCGAGGCTATCGGCGGGCCTTCCTCTGAGGTTCAAGGGAACCTTGCATCCTGTCCCGGTACGCGACGCATTGAGCGGAAGCCCGAGTCCGTTCCTGGTAACTGTGTCCGCCACTCACATGGCGGAAGTGGAAGTCGACACGCAAAAGGGAACGGTGCGCGTGCTTCGCGTCGTGGCTGCTCACGATGTGGGACGCGTGATCCATGCTCAGGGCCTCAAAGGACAGATAGACGGCGCCGTGTCGATGGGAATCGGGTACGCGCTCTCGGAGGAGTTCTTTCCCGGCAAGACGACGGGTTTTGCGCAGTACCGCATTCCAACGGCGCTGGAAACGCCCGAAGTCGTCGCGTTGATGGTGGAGATGGTGGACCCCTCGGCACCCCTCGGAGCCAAGGGCGTGGCGGAGTGTGCGACGGTGGCTGTGGCCCCCGCCATCACCAACGCAATCGCCAACGCGACGGGAATTTGGATTCACCATCTTCCTGCTACGCCCCCTCGTCTGATGGCGCTGATACGCGGCGCACCCGGCTACACGAAGGGCGTTTCATGAAGTTCTCGGCTTGGGCTGCGTTGGGGTTGGGTGCGACGGCGTTGACGCAGTCGGTGCACGGGCAGGATTACCCCACCCGCCCGGTAAGGATGATTATTCCTTTTGCGGCCAGCGGGCCCAACGACATCATCGGACGCATGATTGCCCAGAAGTTGACGGAGCAGTTGGGCCAGCAGATCGTGGTGGATAACCGCGGCGGCGCGGGCGGAGTTATAGCGGCGGAGACCGTCGCGAAGGCGGTGCCCGACGGCTACACACTGCTGCTGGGCGGGCCGGCCACCATGTCTATCAATCCTCACCTGCACAAGAAACCGGGCTACGACGCGCTCAAGGATTTCGCGCCGGTCAGTCTGATCGGCACTGCGCCCAGCCTGGTCACCATCAATGCGGCGCTGCCGGTACAGAATATCAGGGACATGATCGCGCTGGCGAAAGCCAAGCCGGGCCAGCTCACGTTTGCGTCAGCCGGTCCGGGATCGGCGTCGCATCTGGGCGGCGAACTGATGAAGACCATGGCGGGAATAGAAATGACGCACGTACCTTACAAAGGCGGCGGTTTGGCCTACATCGATCTGCTGGCGGGCCAGGTCACGATGTTCATCGGCGGTATTGCCGCCGCGTTGCCTTTTCTGGCACAAGGCAAGCTGCGAGGCATCGCGGTCACCACCCTGAAGCGCACTGATCTCCTGCCTGGGGTTCCGACCGTTGCCGAGTCCGGGCTTCCCGGTTACGAAGTCGTCAGCTGGTACTCGATAGTGACTACCGCCGGCGCGCCCAAAAGCGTGATCGCGAAGCTCAACCGCGAGGTCGTCAGGGCGGTCGCGTCGGATGAAGTCCGGAAGCGCTACGTCGCGCTGGGCACGGAAGCCGCTACCGGCACGCCTGACGAACTGGCGGCTTACACCCGCAACGATTTCCAGAAGTGGGGCAGGGTCATCAAGGCGGCCGGCATGACGCCCAATTAGAATAATAGAGGGCACGAAGATCGGCGCTGCGGATGGCGCGGAGATGAAGCGGATGAACGCTTTCGCCGCCTCCGCCTCTTTGGCATTCGCGGTGATAAAGCACGCGTTAGGGAAAGAAGCGAAACGCTTCACCAACGCGCCATTTCTGCACTGCCGGAACCGCGCAGCATTAGGCGCGTCGTTTTGACAGCGGAAACGGGGCTCTAAGGCCGGATAATGCGATTGCTGAGAGCGAAAATGCAGGGATTGCAGGAGCTTAGCGTGGTCCGGCCCGTCAGCCGCGCCGTGTCACTCGACCTTCGCTCCGGAAATCGTAACGGCTTTCTGCCACTTCGCGGTCTCAACGTTGACGAATTTCGTGAATTCCTCGGGCGTCATCGGCGCGGCGGCAACGCCGTTTTCGAAGAAACGTTGCTTGAGTTCGGGCACGGCGAGGGCCTTCATCATTGCCGCGTGTATCTTCGAGACAAAAGGTTGCGGCGTGCCTTTTGGCACCGCATAGCCCTGCCACACGGTGACTTCGAAGTCCGGCACGCCGGATTCCATGACGGTAGGCACGTCGGGCAACTGCTCGGCGCGCTTTGCCGAGGTGACGGCGAGCGCGCGCAGGCGTCCGGCTCTGACGTTGGACAATGCCCCCGGAAGATTGAAAAAGCTCGCGTGCAGTTGCCCGCCGATGACATCGGTGACGCCCTGCGCCGCGTTCTTGTACGGCACGTGCACGACATCGATGCCGGTCATCGACTTGAAAAGCTCCATGGTGAGATGCGGCGAGGCCCCGATGCCGGAAGACACGTACTTGATTTGGCCTGGGTTGGCCTTGGCGAATTTTATGAATTCCGGCACGCTCGCAATGTTTAGCGATGGCGTCACGCAAAGAATATTCGGCATCGTGGCGTAGAGCGATATCAGCGTGAAATCGCGAAGATGGCTGTACGGCAGTTTCTTGTAGAGCGCGGCAGTGATCGTCTGGTTGATGCCGTAGGTGAATATCGTGTAACCGTCGGGCGCGGATTTCGC
>PLYS01000447.1:0-2551 GCA_003153455.1 Betaproteobacteria bacterium
GGTGCCGCCCATGTCGAAGCCGATGCAGCGCGCGAGACCCAGATGAACGGCCAGCCGCCCGGCGCCGATCATGCCCGCCACCGGCCCCGACTCCATCATGGAGACCGGCTCCTCCTGCGCCTTGCGAATCGACATGACGCCGCCGTTCGAGCGCATCATGTGAACCTTGCCGGTGAATTTCTCACGCCGCAGATAGGTCTCGAGCTTGCCGAGATAGGTCCGCACGCGCGGCCCGACATAGGCGTTCAGAACCGTCGTCGAGGTCCGCTCATATTCACGAAACTCGCGCAGGATTTCATGCGACAACGTGACGAACAGGTCGGGATTGACGCGCCGCAGAACGTCGCCCGCCAGCCGTTCGTGAATCGGATTAGCATAGGAGTGCAGGAAACACACCGCGACCGCCTCGATATTCGCGTCCCGCAGGCGAAGTGCGATCTCCTCGACCTGCTTCTCATCGATCGGATGGATGACCTGCCCGCGCGCGTTAAGGCGCTCATCGACCTCGAAGGTCATTTCGCGGCGGGTCAAAGGCTTTGGGCGGTGAAAGAACAGATTGAAGGCTTCGATCCTATTGCTGCGTCCGATGGCATAGACGTCGCGGAATCCCCTGGTCGTCAGCAGCGCCGTCTGGGCGCCCTTGCGTTCCAGCACCGTGTTGATCGCGATGGTCGTGCCGTGCAGCACCTCGCCGAGCTTCGGCAGATTGCAATTCGCCAGCCGCAGGCTTTCGGCGACCCCGGCCGTGGGATCGGCCGGAGAGGTCGATGTCTTGGAGGTCACGACCTTGCCGTCGATCACGCCGACGAGATCCGTGAAGGTACCGCCGATATCCACGCCCACAATATTCATGATCACTGTTCCATTACCGTGCGAAAGTGGCGTTCTGGAATCTGGTCAGACGGCGCTCGGCGAAGCGAACGCATTCGTTGAAGACGAGCGCGATCAAGGCCAGAGAACCGATCAACGCGAATAGCGGTGCGGGGTTGTAGCTCTCGGCGAATACCCGGGTGAAATAGCCGATACCCGCCATCGAGACATACAGCTCCGCGAGGATCACCCCGAGCAGCGTCATGGTCATCGCGAGCCGCAGGCCGACGAAGAAGCTCGGTACCATGTTGGGGAATATGACGTGCCGGATCACGTCGAACCGCGAGGCCCCCATCGACCGCGCCCCGCGAACATAGAGCGCCGGGACATTGTTCATGCCGCCGATCACATTGATGATGACGGGAAAAATCCCGTGGCTGAAGCCGAAGGCGATCTTGGATGCCGGCCCCAATCCGAACATCAGGACGAAGAGTGGGATCAGGGAAACCTGCGGGATCGCGTAGAGCAGCAGGATCAGCGGGAAACCGCTTCTGCTCGCCAAAGCCGTGGAACCGACCGCAAGCCCGATGGCGGCGCCGAAAATCACCGACAGCGCATAGGCGGACGCGATTTCAACCACGGCCATACCGAGCGCGGCCAGGATTCTCTCGTCGGGCAGGATGATGCCGACCCAGGCGCTCAAGATCGCGCTCGGCGGCGCCATGAACGCCGGGTCCGCATAAAGCCGGCCATAGATTTCTAGAGCCGCCACGAGGATAGCGATGATCGCGAAGCGGGTCCAGCGGACGCGCGCGGCGTATAGCTGGGACGCGCTGCGGCGGTCATTTCGGGCGCCTGTTATTTCCATGGGCCGGCGCCCTTCTCGACGGCGTGCCGCTCGAAACTGCTCACGACGAGGTTCAGCGTGATGGCCGTAAGGATCACGAACGCGATCCAGGCATACATTCTGGCCGGCTCCATCAACTCGGCCGCGAGCGCGATGTTGCGGCCGACGCCGGCCACGGAGGACAGCGTTTCCCCGCCCAACACCGAAGCGAAGCAGATGAAGAAGCCGATGCGCATACCATTCAGCAGCACCGGAAAGGCGCAGGGAATCAGCACATGGCGGAAGGTCTCCCAACGCGAGGCGCCCATCGCACGCGCCGCGCGCAGAAAATGCGGCTCGACATTGGAGAATGAGGCAATCGTATTGAGCGCGATCGGGAAAAAGGCGTAGGTCGCGCCATAGGCGACTTTCGAGCCCGCGCCGATACCGAAGAATAGAATGAACATCGGAAAAAACAACGCAATCGGAATCGTGAAGAGGCCCGAGATAATAGGCTCCAGGACATCCGTCAGGAACCTCGACCGGCTCACGAGATAGCCGACCAGAATTCCGGCGACGACAGCGATCGCATAGGCCTGAGCGATGGTGAGCAGAGTCACTTTCACCGCCGACCAGAACTGCCCCGTGGCGACGAGGTGCGAAAACGCGACCCAGACCGCGGCGGGCTCGGGCAGCAGCAGCTTGCTCACGCTTCCCGTCACCGTGCCCCAGTGCCAGGCCGCGCCCACAATGGCGACGAAGCCAAGCTGGATCAGCCGCGCGGAAAAACTGAACCCGCTCATCACCGAACCACTCCGACGGACTGCGGATCGCGCTGCGCCGCCACGGCAAGGCGGATCTCGTCGCGGAGCATCGCGTAGAGGTCGTTGCGCAGTGCGCTGAAGCGCGGCTCCA
>PLYS01000447.1:2562-5561 GCA_003153455.1 Betaproteobacteria bacterium
ACAATCGTCTTTCCGGTTTTCGCGAGCAGGATCGACAAATCCTCGCCAAGCACCATGCGCGTCTGCTCATCGAGCGCCGCGAATGGCTCATCCATCAGCAATATATTCGTGCCGACACAGATGCCGCGCGCCATGTTCACGCGTTGCCGCATGCCGACGGAGAGTTGCGTCGGATAATGATGGGCGAATTCCGCCATGGCGACCGACTCCAGCGCCGCCATGGCGAGATCATCCCATTCGGCCTTCGCCACACCCTGAAATTTCAGCGCAATACGGAAATTCTCGATGATCGAGTACCACGGGAACAGTGTGCTTTCCTGGAAGACGAAGGCAATCTCGTTGGGCAATGGCTCCCCATGAACAGCCCGCGCACCAACCGTAATACTGCCCTGGGTCGGCTGTACCAGCCCGCCGACGATATTCAACAGCGTGCTCTTGCCACAGCCGGACGGACCCAACAGACAGACAAATTCACCCCGCCAAATGTCGAGAGAGATGTCATCGAGCGCAAGAACCGCATATGGCGATCCGCTGTCGCCATAGCGCTGCGTCACATTGCGAATGGAGACCGCAATCGACATGTCGGGCACGTCCCCCGAAACGGGGGATTGGTCTACATTTTGCGCGGGTCTATTGTTCACTGTAGATCGACTTCAGAATTTCACGGGCGCGAAATTGGGATCGTAGAGGTCTTTTGCGTCCGGAACATTGTCGAGAATACCGAGTTCCTTCAACGACAAACGAATGACATCGAGCGCCTTCGGAGAGAAGGCGCCGTCGAAGGACATCATTTTGATCTCCTCGTCATAAGCCATGTCGACGACCTTNNGATATTCGGGCTTTTGAGACGCATGGCATCCGTGACGAAGATCACATGGGTATGAAAATCGGGCACGGAGTCGCCGAAGGTCATCAGCATGCGGCCCACCCCCTGCTCCTGAAGCTGAAGGCTTTCCTCGGTGGATGTCACGCTGGCATGCAGTTCACCGGACTTCATCGCCGCCAGGCGGGTGCGCATTTCTCCGAGCGGAATGACTTCGACTCCGTCAGGGCCCCAGCCCTTGTTCACCGAAAGCCGCCGCGCGAGCCAGTCGGTCAGCGCGCCCGCCGTGCTCACGCCGATCCTCTTGCCCTTCAGATCGTCGATCGTCTTCACAGGGCTGTTATTGGTGACGACGAGCGACATATTGCGTGGTTCGCCGGCGACGCTCGCAACCGCGCGGGCGGGAGCGCCCTTGATCGCATAGCCCATGCTGGGTCCGGACCCGAAACCGACATCGATCGCGCCAGCCGAGAAGGCCTGCTGCATCTGACCGTCGCCACGGAAAGCCGAGATTTCGATATCGATCCCCTCGGACGCCCAGATGCCCTGTTCCTTGCCAAGCTCGAGTCCGGCAAACGGGAATGAGGAGGAAATCGCCTTCGCGATCCTCACCTTGTCGGCGGCCTGCGCGCCGAAGGGCAGGATCGCGATGCCGAACGCGACGAGCCCGGCCGAAATCATGCTGGCTGAAAACTTCACGATCTTCCTCCCTCACCAACTGCTTTTTGATTCGTATCGGCTGTCCCTACTCAAAACTCTGAATGCCGGAGAAACTCCAGGATTACTTTGGCTTTCGGAGTTTTGAGTAGGGACAAGTATTTTTCAAGCTACAGATGGCGTGGCCGGTTAGATCCGGCACCAATTCCGGACTAGCTGCGCGTACATCTCAGTCGCCCTTTCAATGCGTGATACCAGGCAATATTCATTCGTCTGGTGACCAAGCGCCAATTCACCAGGTCCGATGATCACGGTAGGCGGCGATCCGAAAGCTGGCGTCAGAACGGAAGCGTCGGTAAAGTAAGGCGCAGCTCCGATGTCATCACCGACGCCCTCTACGTTCCATGCTACTTGGAACACTTCGCTGATCCAAGGGTGATGCGGATCGGTCCAGACACTTTTTGCGTCAAGTAGTGTCCTCAACGTAACGTCCCGCCCAAGATAGCTTGTTAACTGCTCGCGGATTTGCGCGTGGCTTTGTGCCGGTATGTTGCGGATATCGATACCGATTATAGCCCGGTCGGGAACCGAATTGATGTTGAGTCCCCCCTGTATAGTGCCGACGTTAATAGTCGGGCCGCCGAGCACATCGTGGCGAGCCACGTTAAAGTCGAACTCCTGCAGCGCCGCGACGGCTCGCGCCGCTTTGTACACGGCGTTTACTCCTTGCTCTGGCATGGAACCATGAGCGGTCACGCCTCTCGTTTCCGCCTCCAGCCAGAGCGCTCCCTTGTGGCCGACTAGCGGCTTATTGCCGGTCGGTTCTGCCACGACGAGCGCACCGACTTGGCCGAGCTGGCCGTTCGCGCGGACAAGCGCCTCAGCGCCGGAGCAGCCCGTTTCCTCGCCGGCCGTGATTACCAGCATGACGCCGGACGTCCTTGCCAGCCGATCGGCGAGCGCAATGCAAGCAATGACGAAAGCCGCGATGCCACTTTTCATATCCGACGCGCCGCGCCCGTAAAGCTTGCCGTCCGCGATGTCGGCTGCAAATGGATCCGCAGACCAGGGCTGTGCGCCAAGGGGTACAGTATCGAGATGGCCGGTGAATCCGAGCGGCAGCCTGCCCGGCTGCCCGCCGATACGCGCAAGAATCTGCGCCCGCCCTTCGCCGAAGGGAACTAATACAGATTCCCGCTCAGTCGGTCCATTCCATCATCGGCGCAATGGCAAATTGTCTATTGTTTACAGTCATTCAAAAGGATTTCTTTATTTGACATACCGCGCGGCAAACTCAACTCTTAATCGCTTAGCAAATCTCATCCCTGCGTGGCGTAATTTCAATGGTGACCCCGCTGAACAGCAGGCCTGCCACCGCGGCGTCTCGACTTCCAACGCCAATAAGATCTAAAACCCGCGCGATGCCAGCGGACAATGGTGCCCGGCTTAACGATCGCCAACGCATCGCAAACTCTAGGAAACAACCGATAGAGGCCAACGAATATCAATCGGTCGATGG
>PLYS01000149.1 GCA_003153455.1 Betaproteobacteria bacterium
GGGCCGGTTCGTCGGCCAGAAGTGCCACGTAATGCTCAAACAGAGCTCGGCCATCCGGATACGCACGGAGATTTTGGATGCTCGGCGGATGGTCGGTAGCCGGCCAAAACCGGCCGGTTGTCACGGGCTCCCAAAATGTCTACGGCGCCCGCCTTTGAACTGTCGATTGTGCCTCGCCCAGGATTTGCTCTACGTCCGCCGCGTGGCGATCTTGCTGCAACTGCTTGGCCCGCGCTTCGCGCACCAATCCATCTCGGTCTTCAGCACGTTCGCGCTGTTTCAACAGATCAATCCGGTCGTCAAGGCCCCGTCGCTCGTCTGTGACGACGGCGAAATTCTCATGGGTTCGACGTTGATTATCGAATGCGCCGAGGTTCTCGCCGCCCCCCGCAAGAGTCTCATGGCCGATGCAATCGGGAAGCTCCTTAAGTCGCGTTAGCCGAGCGGCAATGGCTGCGCGTCCGGGACTTTATTTCGCCATCGACTCCACGACCTCGCGCGCCCAGGCTGGCACTTCCTCGAGATAACGTGTCATGTCGGACCGTCGCTTGAGGAAGTAGCGCGCCATGCCGCCCTGGTAGAGCAGCGAGGTCGCGATGGCCGTCGTGTACCAGAGTGTGTTGATGGAGTTGGCGAGCTTCAGGACGTCGAGTCCCAGCCCTTCGGTGCCTCCAAGCTGTTGCTTCAGCACCTCGCTCGTGGCAGGCAGCACAGTCAAGCCAAGCACGCCGTAGAGCACGATCGCGCCGAGCAGCACCAGTTCACCGCACGCCAGACGCAGCGGCGCAGCGGTGTCGGCTTGCAGCAGGCGCTTGGACTGGGCGCGTTCGTAGAACCCGACACCGAACAGAACGGCGCCAAGTATCAGCCCGATGATGTCCAAACCCAGGCACGCAAACACCAGGCTGAGGCCGCCGAAGACGGCGTACCCCATGCCGTTCCCCATGCCGAGTTTCGCTGCGCGCACGAGCGGCCGGTGCAGTTCTGCGGCGCGCGGGAGCCATGCCCGATCCTCCGTGGACTGCGGTGTCGATACGAACTGCGGCGTGTACATCGGTTTGATCACGCACAAACACTACCACGTTATGCCGCGATTCTGGGTCAACTGAAGCGCGCCGACCCCTCAGTCTACGCCGCAACGGCTGGTATCGGGTGGTTCGGTCGGATGGGCGACCGCTGAGCGGCCAAAAGCCGCCGCTCACTATTACATTTCGCCTATACCGGTAACTTACTGGGGTTCTGGGTAAAAACCACCCAAATTTGATTCGACGCTGGCCCGTTTGACTAGGAATCAGTCAATCTTGATGTTGCCGGCCTTGACCACTCTTGACCACTTCGCGATGTCCCGCGCGATCAGGCGCGCGAACTCCACGGGCGTGCAAGGCGTGGGTTCCGCGCCGCCCGCGCGCAGGCGCTCCTGCACGTCGGGCTGTTTGAGAATGCGCGCGAGTGCCTGATTGAGTTTCGAGACGATCTCCTTCGGCGTTCCTGCAGGAGCCCAAATGCCGGTCCAGCCATCGACCGCGTAACCGGGAACTAGTTCGCCGATCGCGGGCAGATCGGAATTTGCAGGAGAGCGCTTCTCGGTGGTTACCGCGAGCCCGCGCAGCCTTCCCGCATTGATATGCGGCGTCAACACGAGACCTGTCGCGAACAGCACCTGAATCTGCCCGGCGATCAGATCGCCGATCGCGGGGCCATCGCCCTTGTACGGGACGTGGACCATTTCAGTCCTGCTCATCTGCTGAAACAGCTCGGCCGTGAGATGCGGCGTGCTGCCGGTGCCGGGCGAGCCAACGTTGAGTGCGCGGGGTTTCGCGCGCGCAAGCTCGATGAAATCCTTCAGGTTCGCCGCCTTCACTGAAGGATTCACGGCGAGTATGAAGGGAATGATGCCAATCAAGCCGATCGGTGCAATGTCCTTGATGGGATCGTACGGCAGCTTGTAGAGAGCTGCATTGGCCGCATAGCTCGACGACATTACGATCATCGTGTAGCCGTCGGCGTTCGCGCGCACCACGATCGCGGCGCCAATCGAGCCGCCGGCGCCGGGCCGGTTGTCGATGATGAACTGCTGGCCGAACTGCTCGGAAAGCCGCGCCGCGATCAGGCGGGCGATGATATCAGCGTTGCCGCCGGCCACCATGGGCACAACCGTGCGCACCGGTTTGTCGGGCCATTTTCCCGTCTGAGCTTGTGCCGCCGGCAACGCCGAGGCAAGTGCAAGCAGCAGCAATGCGTGCTTTCGTTTCATTGGTTTCCTCCCGCGTCCAGTTCGCCCGGCCGGGAGCGCGTGTGGAACATGTCCCGGACTGGGTATGATGGGCCTTATCTCCATTCTGGCTTCCTCCTGCCCGGAAAATGACCGCGATCCGGGCGGGTGTTGAGCGGGATTATCGGTGAATTACCGAGCAATCTATTCCAAGCACCAACGCGAAGCAAGCCTTCGATCCGGCTCGCATCCGGGTTATTCCGAGGCGTGCTTTTTCGGACGGAAAGTCGAGCGATGTCGGAAACCGGGTGATCGAGCAATGGGCGTGAATGGCCGGTTTAGAGGATTTTTCGCCTGCCTATCCACGGGCACTTCTCGGCCAATACCTGCCGGTCCCAGTTACATTTAGATTTCGTCCCGACCGGTCTTTACTTCCCGGCGATCCATAACAAAAGAATCCCGCGCCTCGTTCAAGGCGCGGGATCCGCAAAAATTCAGCCGTTCGGAATTTTCTAGTTCGCCGGGGGCCAGTTCATCGGCGGATGCGGCACATGTAGAGTCATCAGCACGATCGGCGCGCCGC
>PLYS01000633.1 GCA_003153455.1 Betaproteobacteria bacterium
CAGCGCATCGCCGGCATGACTCCACATCCAGCGCAAATTGAGCGCCAGTTCCGTCAGTGCTTCCAGGCCTTCAGGCAGCGCACGAGGTAAAAAATAGTACATCTTGTTATTGCTGACGATTATTTCCGATATGCGTGCCCCGTTGCGGATTGCCGGCACCTGCGCCGCACGTTTCAGGAAGGTCAGCGTTTCCAGTGAACGCGCACCAGGTTTTCTTCAGGGTTGTAATGAATCTCGAGATGGCCTTGGTAAGCGTGGCGGACAGCCTCACCGATGCCGCGCGCCAAGTGGATGTCGGTTGTAGTCACCAGCACGGTGCCATCCTCGTCCACAATGTTCATGATGCGCTGCAGCGGGTGTTCGGCCTTTTCCCTCTGCTCGATGTGGCGCGCAAGACTTATGAGTTCAGCGCGATGCTGCGCGAGAAATTCGCCTTCGAGCTTGACGTAACCCGCGGGAAAATTGTCGTGGATGCGGTGGCAAGCCGGGCACATCTCGCTGTGCGCCGGCTCGGGTTTGGGCAGCCACTGCCACCTGCCCTTATGAAAGACTGCGCCACATTGGGGGCACAGCGTGGGTTCGGAGAGCTTGCCGCGCGACTTGTAGCTGTCGTGGACGTGTTCCTGTAACGGCTTGCTCCTGTAGACCGGCTGGGCGCCGGGTTTTGCGAGTTTTGGAAGTTTTTTGGGCATGTTTTCGGGCTCCTTGATGCAGCGCACTCGTTCCTGCCGCCGAGAAATGCCTTGCGATGTACCGTAAGGCACGTCATGTTCCACGACGAATCTCGTGTTGCATGCGCGATACGAAAAACCAAGTCCTACTATGGAACGGGACGCTGCGGCATATCTTGACCAAAATCAACTATTCTGCAATTTTGGCCGGCGCGATCACGCGCTCATCATGCCATTGAAGACAGTGTAAGTCTCTCCCCTAAGCTCCGCCGCTGCATTTTTTCGCCAGATAGTCCACTGTGCTATCGAGCGTCGCGAGCTGGCCGTAATCGGCCTCGGGAATATTCACCTTGAGCCGTTCGCTCAAGCGGATAATGACGTTGAGGAAATCGAACGAATCGATGTCGATCTGCTCGCGCAACGGCTTGCCGGGAGCTATCGTGGAAAAATCGATTTCAGGCGCGATATCGGCCAGTGTGCCGACGACAAGCGCCGTGATCTCTTCGCGGGTACTGACGGTCATTGCAGCTTCTCCGGTTCCTGCAGCAAGCGGTTGACCGCGGCGAGAAACTGCGCGCCGCGGTGGCCGTCGCTCGCGCGGTGATCGCCAGCGAGCGTCGCAGTCACGGCCNNGTAATCGTCGGATCGGCCATTTCCGAGCTCTTGAGCCGCCCGCCGCGCACCCGCGTAATCAGGTCGCGCAGGTCCACCATCAACTGCGGCAACGACTTTTTGTCGGCGTCGTGTATCGCCGGAGCAACCAGACCGCCGCCGCGCATCGCCACTGCCATACCGACGTGGATGCCCGGGCCCCGCTGGAACGCACCATTGATCCAGAAGCCGTTCAACTCCGGCGCTTCCCTGAGCGCGAGCGCCACCGCCTTGATCAGCAGCACCGCATACAGCATGCGCTCGGTGACCGGACGTTGCGCGTTCTCGCGCTCGAGCCACGCCAGCGCACGCGTCATCTCGACCTCGGTGCCGAGGTAATAGTGGGGAATCTCGCGCTTGGATTTCGCCATCGCCGCAGCGATCGCCTTGCGCATCTGGCTCTGCCAGTCACCGGGTTTCGGCGGCATGCCTGCTTTTGCGGCATGCGCCGCGCGTTCCACGTCAGCGCGCGAAATCACGCCCTCGGCACCGCTCGGAGTGAGCGTCGTGACATCTACGCCCAACTCTTGCGCGAACTTGCGTGCCGCCGGCGAAATCTTGAACCGGCCGCCGGATATTGGAGCGGGCTGCGAACGCGTTACCGCGCGCTGTGGCGCTGCCACAGCAGTCGGCTGCTCAGACACCGGCGCCGCGGGTGCCGGAGCCGGCTCGCCTTCTGCGATCAACGTCGCGAGCGCGGCGCCGACAGGCACTTTCTGGCCCGGCTCGACCAGCAGCTTTTCCACGGTGCCGTCCTGCCAGATCTCGACGTCGATCGCGCCTTTCTGGGTCTCGACCACCGCCGCCACCTGGCCACGCTTCACCGCATCGCCCGGCTTGATGTTCCATGTGACGAGCGTGCCGGCCTCCATGTCGGCGCCGAGCGTCGGCATGCGGAATTCATGCCTTGCCACGCATCACTCCTTCCGCCGCTGCCACGATATTTGCGACCTGCGGCAGCGCCGCGTCTTCGAGGTGTTTGGGATAAGGGATCGGCACCTCGACGCTGCATACGCGCGCAACAGGCGCATCGAGCTCGTAGAACGCCTGCTCCATGATGCGCGCCATGATCTCTGCGGCAAGGCTGCCGGTTTTCCAGCCTTCGTCGACGATAACCGCGCGATGGGTTTTGCTCACTGAAGCGATGATCGTCGCGTCATCGAGTGGGCGCAAGGTTCTGAGATCAATGACCTCGGCGTTGATACCTGCGCGCGCCAGCTCCTCTGCAGCTTGCAACGTCTTGCCGAGCGAGCCGCCATAAGTGATCAGCGTCAAATCGCCGCCCGCGCGGCACACCGCCGCCTTGTCGATGTCCACCGCGCCCGCGTCAGCCGCCAGCTCGCCTTCCAGATTGTAGAGCAGCGCGTGCTCGAAGATGATCACCGGATCGGGGTCTGCGAGCGCGGTCCACAGCATACCGCGCGCGTCCGCGAGCGTTGCCGGCGCGACAACGCGGATGCCGGGAATGTGCGCGTACCAGCCTTCGAGGCTGTGCGAATGCTGTGCGGCGAGTTGGCGCCCACCGCCGGTCGCCATGCGGATCACGAGCGGGATCGAGAACTGGCCGCCCGACATGTGGCGGATGGTGGCCGCGTTGTTGAGAATCTGGTCGAGCGCGAGCAGGCTGAAGTTGACCGTCATCACCTCGACGATCGGGCGCATGCCCGCGAGTGCCGCGCCGATGCCGGCGCCGACGAACGCCGATTCCGAGAGTGGCGTGTCGCGGATACGCTCCTCGCCGAATTCCGCGAGCAGCCCCATGCTCACCGCATAGCTGCCTCCGTAGCGCCCGACGTCCTCGCCCATCAGGAACACACGCGGATCGCGCTGCAGCGCCTCACGCAGCGCCGCGCGCATTGCCTCGCGGTAAGTGGTTTTGATCGCAGCCCCTGTCATGACTGTGCCCGCTCAGTGTAGACGTCGCGGGTGAGCTGATCGACCGGCTCCCAGGTTCCGGCTTCGGCAAATGCGACTGCCTGCCCGACCTCGAGCGCGACTTCCGCTTCGATCGCCTCGAGCTCGCCGGCAGCAAGCCATCCCTCGCGCGTCGCGCGGGCGACAAATCCCGCGATCGGACAATGTTGCTTCCAGCGTTCGACCTCGGCCTTGCTGCGATAAAGCTCAGCGTCGAACATCGAGTGCGCCCGGAAACGGTAGGTCCTGAACTCGAGGAAACACGGTCCGTTGCCGGCGCGCACAAGGTCGGCGGCTTCCTGCACCGCGCGCATCACTGCGATCACGTCCATGCCATCGACACTTTTTGCCGGCACGTTGTAGCTGCCCGCCTTCTCGACCAGATCGGTGTCGGCCTCCGAGCGTTCGAGCGCGGTGCCCATCGCATAAAGATTGTTCTCGCACAGGAACAGCGCGGGCACTTTCCACAGCTCGGCAAGGTTGAGCGATTCATGGAACTCGCCCTCGGCGACCGCGCCCTCGCCGAAGAAGCAGGCGGTCAGCTCGCTGCGCCGCTGCATCTTCTGTGCGAGCGCGCAGCCCACCGCCATCGGCAGCGCACCGGCGACAATCGCGTTGCCGCCGTAGAATTTTGTCGCTGCATCGAACAAGTGCATCGAGCCTCCGCGTCCGCGCGAGCAGCCTTCGGCCTTGCCGTACATCTCGGCCATGATCGCGCCGGCGGAAATGCCGCGCACCAGCGCGTGGCCATGCTCGCGGTAGGTCGCAAATACGGCGTCCTCCGGCCGCAATGCCTGCATTGCTCCGGTGGCGACCGCCTCCTCACCGATATAGAGATGCAGGAAGCCGCGGATTTTGCCGGCGCTGTAAAGCTCCGCCGACTTTTCCTCGAAGCGGCGGATGCGCACCATCTCGTGAAGCAGTTTGCGCACAAGCTCCGGATCGATCGTCATGTTGCATCCTCCAGCGTCGAAGTGTCGCCTTCCGGCAACCCCAGTTCGCGCGCCTTGAGCAGGCGGCGCATGATCTTGCCGCTGCG
>PLYS01000525.1 GCA_003153455.1 Betaproteobacteria bacterium
GCGACGATATCGGTGCCTCCGCCGGGCGCGCTCGGCACGATCAACCGGATCGGTTTGCTCGGGTAGTCACCGGCGAGCTCGCCTGGCTGCTTCTGTTGTGCGAGCGCCGGGCCCGTCAACGCCAGCGCCATCCATATCACGCAACTGTATTTCATCACCGGTTTCATAGAGAGGTATTGTCAACTTAATCGGGATAAAGCGCAAAGCGAGGCCAGCTATCGACAGTATGCGAACCCGGTTAAGCCCGGGAGAATCTTCGTCGGCTTACCATCGCTCGCCGCGGTGCGCGACAACGTAATAGAATACGCCGATGCCAATCAGTCCCAGAACATCAATCTCCAAGGGGAGGAACCGGTTGTGAATTCGGGAATTTGGATCACGTGGTATAACCTGCCGGAAAGCGGCCGCGAAGCCTATCTGTCCTGGGTGCATGGCGCCTATATACCCAGGGTTCTGGCGAGGCCCGGCGTGCTGTCGGCTGCGCATTACGCCTCTGAGTCGAAGGTCCCGATCTCTGGCGAACAAGGCCGCCTGAGACATACCAATGACAGCGCGGTTCCCGCGGGGGATCGCTACATTCTGGTCTTTGGCGGCAAGAATCCGTACGCGTTCGCGGACCCCATGCCCGCCACGTTTCACGCCGGGCTGCCGGAGCAAGACCGCAATATGCTTGCGATGAGGGTCGGCGAGCGTTCCAACGTCATGACAGTCGAAGCGCAAGTCCACGGACCGGACGCGAAACAGCGCGACGACCCGGCATTCAGCCCGTGCATCCAGCTCGGCAGCTTCAATTCCGGCTCATATGTTGAAGAGGACGAACTGGCGGATTGGTACGCCAAGTGGCGCCTGCCGTGCATGGAAAAGCTTCCCGGGTGCGTGCGGGTGTGGAAACTGGTTTCCGTTTCCGGCTGGGCAAAGCACGCGGTCCTTTATGAGTTCACGTCGGTGGAAATCCGTAACGCGAAATTCGTAGACCACGAAAGCACCAACCCGGAGATGGAGGGGTGGACCGACCGGGTCGTGCGCAAACTCGTCCACGCGCCGGGCTCGCCCAACGTAGCGCGCCGCATATGGCCGCCCGTAACGTAAGCGGCGTATTCATCATGCGTTGGGTTTTTAATTGATATCAGTGTGCTGGTAGAGCCGATAGCGCTCGACGTTGTCACCGGGCCGCGCGCCTTCCCATATCTTCTCCCACGGTCCGAGTGGCACGTATTCCTCGCTCGCCACGCCGTGCACCAGCATCAGATCACAGTCGCGCTGGCGCTCGGGGTTGTCGAGACGGAAAGTGATGATGTTGGCGAAGTAGTGCAGCATGGCGCGCTGCGGCTCGCCAAGATTGTGGCTCGCGATGCATTGGTATTTGGGCGGCAGCGCCTTCTGCATGTCGGCGATCATCGAGCGATAGCTCTTGCCGGTGTCGATCCAGCCGACGAACAAGATTGCGAGCAGCCCCCACACCATCGTCATGCTGGCGGCCCATGCAATCACCGGTCGTTCGCGGCTTTTTTTGAGCCGCAGCAGCAACACGATCCAGCCCACGGTGTAGAGCACGCCGAGCGTGAACGGCAGCCATTTGAAACCTGTCGCATAGCCCGGCTGCAGATCGAGCAGGTGGTCATGCAGGCGCTGCGGCAACGAGAGTTCCAGCGCGCTCCAGTAAAACCACGCGACGATGACGAAGAAACCGCCGCCCATCACGCTGAACCAGTACATCAGGTTCGCCGTGCCGCGCCGCAGCGTGTCAGTCGCGGGAGTCGCCAGCAGCGCGAGCGGCAGCATCAGCGGCAGCGCGTAGAGTTCACGCGCATCGGCCGATAAGCTCAATACCACCAAGATCACGACGAAACCGGTGAGTGGCAGCGCCAGCGGCGGCGCGAGCACGTCTCTTAAGCGCGCGCGCCACAGCGTCCACGCCGCGAGCGGCAGCGCCGGCAGCGCGTACCACGGTAGGATGCGGAGATAATGCGCGGTGTCAGCGGGCGGGCCGAATTCATTGGTGCCTAGGAAACGGCCGAAGTTGTTGACCCACAGCCATTCGTCGAACAGCGCCGGCGATCTGTCATAGAGCGCTAGCGGCCAAATCAGCAGCCATGGCGCGCAGGCGAGCGCAGCGACAGCAAGACACAGAAGATAGCCGCGGTTACGCCACGCCGGATACAGTGGCAGCAGGGCCGCGACGATGCCGAACACGCCCGGCGCGAGCAAGCCTTTCGACATGAAACCGATGCCAACACCGATGCCGAGCCAGAAGCCGCCGCGCGCGGGGCGCCGCAAGGCGAGCGCGAAGCCGTAAAAACCGGCCGCGAACCCGGTTAGCAGTGACATGTCGGTGATCAACTGGTGGCTGCGGATCACGATTCCGACGCAGCCCATCAGCATCAGCACCGTGAGTCGGCCGTGATACGTGCCGTAGAGTTCGCGCGCCGCCCCGGCGATGAACGCGAACGTCAGCGCCATGTAAAGCCCGGTCGTCAGGCGCGCCGCATCGTGCAGCGGCAGCAGCGGAGAGAAGATCGACGCGATCGCCGCCGCGCTCAGGTAAAACAGCGGCGGTTTCTCGATGAATGGCTCCTGCGCAAGCATCGGTACCACCCAGTCGCCGCGCTGCAGCAAGTCGTAGACCAGGCCGAAGGTGTAGGCCTCATCGGGTTTCCAGGGATCGTGGCCGATCAGGCCGGGCAAGATCCACGCCGCAGCCAGCACCCAGATCCACAATAGTGCGATCGGCGGTTGCGCGGCGCCCTGGCCGGTTGCGCTAGGTGTCATTGTTTATTACCAAGAAAAAATATTTTTGTTGGGGTGGCGGCTGGTTGTTCGTGGCTTACGCCAGCTGGCGCTGATAGATCTGTTCCAGGATGCGCAGCGGCGCGCAGCGTTCATCCTGCATCGCAGCGACGGGCAGATACAACGTCTGCTCCAGCAGGAACTGGCCGGTGAGCGCCGCATGCATCACGCGGTCGGTAAATACGATCCAGGTCGATTGCGCGGGAAACTCGACGCGCGTCTTGGGCGTGGACTGCTGGTAGGCATCGTCCAGTTTTGACTTATCGTGCAGGTTCAACATGATGTGATCATAAGCGCTGCGGCGTCCTTTGGTGATGCGCAGCCGCTCGATCAGCCACGCACTGCCCGGCCATTGCGGCGCCACACAATCGCGAAAGCGCTGTGCGACTGCGTTGAACGGTTCACCGA
>PLYS01000543.1 GCA_003153455.1 Betaproteobacteria bacterium
TCCTCGGCGCCCAGCTCGATGCAGCGGATCACGCTCTCGATCTCGTCCAGAGCCGAGATCATGATCACGGGTATATGGCGAAGCCGGGTGTCGGCGCGCATGCGTTCCAGGACCTCGTAGCCGTTCAGGCCCGGCATCATGACGTCCAGCAGAACCAGATCGAAGGGTCGCGCGCCGAGAAGCTCCAGCGCTTGCTGGCCGTCGGCTGCGCTTGTCAGATTCGCGTACCCTTCCCGCTGCAGGCGTCTCGTCAGTGTGTAGCGGTTGTCCTCGTTGTCATCGACGATAAGCAGCGCCCTTTCAGTTCCGCTCACTATGCGCCCCCTTCCTTCGGCAGCAGCGCCCGGATCTTCTCCAGTAACCGCGATATTTCCACTGGCTTGGTGTCGAAGTCGTCGCAGCCCGCCGCGAGTGCTTTCTCCCGGTCGCCGCTCATCGCATGCGCAGTCAACGCGACGACCGGAATGTGCCGGGTTTTCGGTCCGGCCTTGAGCTGGCGCGTCGCTTCCCAACCGTCGATAACGGGAAGGCTGAGATCCATCAGGATCAGGTGGGGCTGCTCGGCCGTGGCAATCGCCACGCCCTGGGCGCCGTCGGTCGCGATCAAGACTGAAAAACCGGCCCGCGTGAGCCGGTTTTTCACGACATAGATGTTGTCCTCGTTGTCCTCGACGTAGAGAATTTTCATGACGTCGTCTCCGTCGCCAACACAGCGCGGCGGCGCTCGATGCAAACTATCAGCGCGTGACCGACCGGGCGTCCGGTCACGGCTTCGCGGCCCGGCTGAGGAGCGACTGAATATTCTTGACCAGTCCCACAAAATCAATGGGCTTCGTATGGTATTCGTCACAGCCGGCGGCGAACGCCTTTTCGCGGCTGCTCTCCCCGGTGTGGGCGGAGAGGACGATGATCGGAATGTGTTTCGTTTCCGGCTGGTTCTTCAAACGGCGCGTCGCCTCCCAGCCGTTGAGCCCCGGAAGGTTCAGATCCATCACGATGAGGTCGGGCAGGAGCGTCTTCGCCCATTCGACGCTCTCCGCACCATTGGCTGAAACCTTGACTTCGAAACCGGCGCGGCTCAAACGCCGATGCAGCATGAACTGATTGTCGTCATTGTCCTCGACGCAGAGAATTCTGGTCATCGCGGTCCCTCCTTTTCGGCCGGCGCTCCACGCGTAGCGGAAGCCTCCAACAAACGCGCGACTTCGCGCGGTGATTCGTAGAAAATTTCACGTGCGCTCCCCTGCCGCTTTGCGGGCGCGGCCACGCCCGATGCATGCGGCCAGCGTCGCGCTGACTTCGCGCAGCATATCGTCGCGCGTGGGCGCGTCCTTCTGCAGAACGCGCTCGACCTCCCCGTTCAGGCGCTGGTGATCCTCCTCCGTCAAGTCCTTGGAGGTCACCACGACCACCGGGATGTAGCGCCACTCAGCGCGTTTGCGCAGCTCGTCGAGGAACTCGAAACCATCCATTTCCGGCATCATGAGATCGAGTATGATGACGTCGGGAAGCGCCTCGGCCAGGCGTTCCAGTCCGACCCGGCCGTTCTCGGCTTCACCCACCTTCCATCCTTCCTTTTCGAGGGCCTGCATAACACCCCGGCGGATGATGTCGTCGTCGTCCACCACCAGCACGCGGCGGCCCCCGGTTCCCACGATTCTACGCAGGATCACGCCTAGCCGCTCGCGGTCCACTGGCTTTACCATATAGTCGGCTGCGCCAAGGGAATAGCCCCGGTTTTTCTCGTCAATGATCGTCATGAGGATGACGGGAATGTCAGCCAGAGTGGGATCACCCTTGACTGCGGCGAGCACCGTCCAGCCATCGAGGTCCGGCATAATCACGTCAAGCGTGATTGCGGCGGGGTGCAGTTCCCGCGCGAGCCGCAGCCCTTCGCGTCCACCGTCGGCCGTGACCACGGAATAGCCCTCCCGCGTGAGGAAACGCTCGGTCACGATGCGCACGGTGGGATCATCGTCAACAACCAGCACGATCGGCGAGGCCGCCGACGGCGCCGCCACCTGCGCAGCCGATACGCTCCGGGCAAGCGGGATCGGTTGCGCGGCCAGCACTTCGGCGGGAAGGCGGATGGTAAATGTCGACCCGCGCCCAACCTCGCTCTCGACCGTGATGTCTCCTCCCATCATCTGGCAAAAACGCCGGCTGATGGCAAGCCCGAGTCCGGTACCGCCGTACTTGCGCGTGGTCGAGGCGTCGGCCTGCACGAATTCCTGGAACAGACGCCCTACCTGCTCCGGCGTCATGCCGATGCCGGTGTCGGTGACCGCCATCGTGATCCACGCACCGCTGTCCTCTGCCGTGCGGCGCACGCTGATCGTGACCTTGCCGCGCTCGGTGAACTTGTTGGCATTGCTGGTCAGGTTGAGCAGCGCCTGGCGCACCCGCGTCTGGTCGGCATGTATCGCTCCAACGTCGTCAGGGCAGTTCACAACGATCTCGTTGCCGCCCTTCGTCGCGAGGGGCTGGATGGTCTTGATGATGTCCTCGACCAATGGCGCTACGGGGAAAGACTCGAGGTGCAGTTCCATCTTCCCGGCCTCAACCTTGGAGAGATCGAGAATGTCGTTGATCAGCGCGAGCAGATGTCGCGCCGCACGCAGCACGCGATCCAGCGGCTCGACCTCGCCCTCCCGTTTGAGGTCATGCGCGTCCTCGAGCATCATCTCGGTCACGCCGATGATCGCGTTCAACGGCGTGCGCAGTTCGTGCGACATATTGGCAAGAAACTGCGACTTGTGCTGGCTCGCAGCGGCAAGTTCCTCGCCTTTCTCCCGTATTTCCTGGAACAGCCGGGCGTTCTGGATCGCGAGCACCGACTGGGCCGCAAACGTCTGCAGCAGCGCTACCACCGGTTGCGGGAATTCCCCCGCCTCGCCACGGCGGATGACCAGCGCGCCGATGACCCGCTCCTCGCGCAACAACGGCACGGCCAGCACCGAGCGTATACCCTCGCGCAAGAGCAGATCACGCAACTGGTAACCCGTTCCTTCCCCCACGTCGGTCAATTGCACCGGGACTCGCTCCGCAGCGCACTTTCCAACGGTTGTGTCCCCCATTCGAATCTGGGATTCACGTAAAGCCTCGACCATGGCGTCGCTCGCGCCGAAGTTTGCCCTCGGCTCGAATACTCCACTCGACTCATCGAGCTCGTAGATCGTGCCCGCCTTGGCGTGGGAAAGCTGCACGGCATGGGTGACTATTGTCACCAGCACCTGCTGTAAGTCGAGCGAGGAATTCACCGCCTGCACCACGTCTCCGAGCGCCCGCAGCTCGGTGACGGATCGGGTGAGTTCCCCGGTTCGTGCCTCGACCTTCTGCTCCAGATTGCGTTGCGAGTCCTGAAGTTGAGCCGTTGCTCGATTGAACTCCTGAGCGAGTGCTTCCAGTTCGTCACCGGTGCGAATGTCGATGCGGTGATCCAGCTCGCCTCTGCCGACCCGGGCGGCGCCTTCCTGAAGCCGGCGAATAGGCGCAACCATACGCCGCGCGAGGACGACGCTCGCCAACACCGACAGCGCAAGCCCGAGGACGAAAATTATCGCGCCCCAGACCAGGGTAAGCCTTACCGGAGCGTAGACTTCGTCGAGAGACTGCTCGACGAACACGATCCAGCCGAGCGACGGGATTGCGGCGTGCACGATCAGGCTTTGGGTGCCGTCCAGTCCCGCAGAGACCATCGCGAACGCCTCGTCCTCCAATCCCGACGAGCGTACGTCGCGCGCTGCCTTCACGTGAGCGAGCTGTGAGAGATCCCGCATCTGCAGCACGAGGCTCACATCCGGATGCGCGATCAAGTGTCCGCGCGAGTCGACGACATAGGCATAACCGAAACGCCCGATGTGGATCTGCGAAACCACGTCCCATACGGCTTTGAGACTGACCTCGGCCGTGGTCACTTCGATCCTCGCTTCCCCTGAAGGCACGGCGATGGTCATATAGGGCTCGGAGTCGTTCCGGAAGTACACCGGGCTGAAGTAGGTGGTGCGAGACTTCGCTCTCAAGAATGCGGGGGTTTGGGAGAAGTCTTCTCCGCTACCCACCGCATCCAGCGCAAAGCGCGAAACGCGCAACTGCTCCCTGCCCTCGACGTCGAGATGTCTTAACTCCATGATCACCGGCATATTGCGAAGGAGCCGTAGAAAATCGAGCTCCCGTTGTTGCGCAATGACTTGTGTTGCAATATCGATGCGCATATCGATAGCAGCGTGCGTAGTGCCTCTTATGTGACGCTCGATCTCCTTGATGAATTGCTCGATGCGTTCCGCTGCAGCGACCGCCTTCTCACGTTCCACGCTGACTACGGCGCGCTGCGTTTCCTGGTACGCGAGATACAGCTCGACCAGGCCGCTCGCGACGAGCACACCCCCCACGAGCGCAACCAGCACGACGACATACTTTCGAAAAAGTCGCCCTTTAGGCGGTGCGGCACTCATTGTTTAATGCCATCTGCCCGGAACAGGACTTTGGAAGGGACGGACAAGCCGAAGCCGACCGCCGTCTTGACGTTGAGCGTGAAATAGACCCGATCGGCACTTTCCACAGGAAGATCCGCGGGTCGCCTTCCGCGCAGGATTTTTGCGACGAGCTGCGCCGCCTGCAAGCCTTGCGCGTAGTAGTCGGGGCCGTACGACACGAGACCGCCGTGCTCGATCCACAGCGACGAAGGAAACATCGCCGGAACCCGCGCCTCGAGGGACTTCTCCAGGATTGAGGCGCCGATATCGAACCCGTCCTGATCGGGCGCGAGAAGAGCGTCGCCCGGCTGGAGCGTCTTCAGCACTGCGACGACGTGGGGAGCGTCCGCAACGCCGAGCGGGGTCAGCTCGATGCGAAGCTGCTGCGCCGCCTCCATACCTTTCTTCAGCGCCGCTGCGCCCGTGGGATCAGTCGCATCGTGTATGAACCACACGCGCCGCACCCCAGGGTAAAGCGTTTTCAGAATTTCCAGGCGCTTCGGCATCAAGTCGGAGGTGAGGCTCGAAATGCCGGTGAGATTACCCCCGGGGCGCGCGAGTTGCTTCACGACACCGCTCGCGATCGGGTCACCGACCAGCGTGAATACGATCGGGATCGTCCTGGTTGCCGCCTGCGCCGCGTGCGTCGCAACTTCATTGCTGGTAAAGAGCAGGTCAACGCCTTCTTTCACGAGCGCCTGGGCCGCGGGCGCTAGCGACTTAGGATCGCCCTTGCTGAAGCGGATGTCGAAGACGACGTGGCGGCCCTCTTCGAAACCGAGGTCGCGAAGTCCTGCCCTCAGTCCTTCGACGGTCGGATGATTAGCCGCAAACGCCTCGTTGAGCACGCCGATGCGGTATGGTCGCTGATCAGCGGCGTCGGCCGGAAGCGCAGCTCGCATCAGAAGTATACTGATCGCAAAGATCGCGATCCACCGGGAGCCGTTCCGGCCGCGATTAATCGCGCTGGCGTAGAGAAGCGCAGGAACGAAGGCGATCGAAGGCCAGCTGTGAGCGTAAGCGTTGGCGCCAATCATGAGAGTCCAAAGCGCAAGCATGAAAACGAGCGTTCGCGTGAACGCGTGTGGCATCGTTCTCCCTTGTTATTCAAGGTTCACCTTGCGACGGGCGGACCGTAAGAAGAATCGGAAAGACTTTCCAACACGATCTGCCGCCGCGACTGCGTGCGCCCAAAGGCGATCACTTACGTTGGCTCCACGGCGGCGTCGGAAAGCGCGGCCTTCCCGGAGCGAGTTCCTCCGGCCAGACAATTACTTTCTTTCCGTCCTGCCATTGGAACAGCACCATTTTGTGCGCGATCTGGAAGCCATCCGCATCGACCTTGAAGCTGCCGAAGCCCGTGTGGTAGTCCAGCTTGAGGATGGCCGCGCGCACTTTTTCGCCGTCGACGGAGCCGGCGCGCTTGATGGCCTCGATGAGCACCTCGCACCCTGCGTAACCGCCGGCGGAATGGTAGGAAAAATCCGCGCCCGGATAGTCCTTCCGGTAGGCCTCGATGAATTCGCTGGCCCCCGGGTACTGGCGCGCGATCGGTACCAGCCCCCCCGCGCGCAACGTCACCAGTTCCGCCTCCCATTGCGAGGCCCCGTAGACGAACTCCGCGGTCGAACCCAGAGTTTCGTGAAACTTCGGAAGGTCTCCGCCGACTGTGACACCGAACATCTTCGGGTTGATGTTCAACTCCTTGAGTTTGCGGCTGATGGTGACCGCATCCTCAAAATAGGTCGCAGCCGCGATCACGTCCGGATTCGCGGCACCCACGCGATTGAGAAGCGCGCCAAAGTCCGTAGTGCCTTTCGTATATGTCTCGACGAACACGACTTGCAACCCCCTTTTCTTGGCAAGGTCAACGGTGCCTTGAGCGGTAGCTTTGGGGAAGAGGGTGTCCTCGCTGATGACCGCCACCGTCTTGAGTCCGCGCTTGACGGCGATATCGATCATGCCCTCCAGATAAACCTCGGCTGGCGAGAGCACCATGAACACGAACTTCCGTCCCTTCTTGAAAATCGAGGTGGTGGCGGACAGCGGCGCTAGCATCGGCAGCCGGTACTTCTCGCTGACGTTGGCCACGTCCTCCGCAATGGGCGACGAGTACGGCCCGAGGATCGCGTCCACCTTGACTTGCGTGATGAGCTTCTCGTAGATGCCGACAGCCGTCGCCGCCTGCGACTGGTCGTCTTCCACGATCAGCTCGAGCTTGCGGCCCAAAACGCCGCCCTTTTCGTTGGCGTGCTTGACGCAAAGCTGGTAGCCGCGCAGCTGGTTCTGGCCCAGCGCGGCGAACGCGCCCGTCTGCGACAGCGAAGCGCCGATGCGGATGGGTTGTTGGGCCTGCGCCGCCCCGCAGCACACGGCGGCGAGCAAGACGAGCAGGCTGAACGAGCGAACGAGCAGAGTCCTCATTGGCATCTCCCTGTTACTTGCGCTGGTTCCACGGCGGCGTGGGAAACCGCGGCCGGTCGGCGGCGAGTTCCTCCGGCCAGACAATCGCCTTCTTCCCGTCCTGCCACTGGAACAACACCATCTTGTGCCCGATCTGGAAACCGTCCTGATCGACCTTGAATGCGCCAAATACCGTAGGGGAATCGTACTTTGCGATCGCGTCTCGTATTTTTTCGCCGTCGAGCGCGCCGGCACGACGGACGCCTTCAAGCAGGACCTGGCAGCCGGCGTACCCCTGGGCCGTTTGATAGGACAGGTCCGCGCCGGGAAATTCCTTGCGATACGCCTCCACGAACTCCCTCGCGCCCGGATACTGGCGCGCGACCGGAATGAGGCCGCCCGCCCGCAGCGTCACCAGTTCCGCCTCCCACTGGCTTCCGCCATAAACGTACTCCGCGGTGCGCCCGAGCGTTTCGTAAAACTTGGGGAGATCACCGCCCGCGGTGACCGCGAATTGTTTCGGACTGATGTCGAGTTCCCTCAAGGCGCGCGTGATTGCGACCGCGTCATCGTAATAGGTCGCAGCGGCGACCACGTCGGGGTTTGCCGCCTTGAGCTTGGCCAGAACCGGCGTGAAGTCCTTCATATTGCGCGAGTAACCCTCTACCGCCACGACCTGCAAACCCCGCTTCTTTGCTAGCTCAGCCGTTCCCTGAGCGATGGCCTTCGGGAACAGCGTGTCCTCGTGAATTATTGCAATCGTCTTCAAGCCGCGCTTGGCCGCAAGATCGATGAGACCTTCCAGATAGCTCTCCGCCGGCGAGAGCAGCATGAACAGGAACCGCCGGCCTTTCTTGAAAAGCGACGTCGTCGCAGCGCCCGACGCCACCATCGGCTTCGTGTGTTTGTCCGTCACGGCGGCGACCGCATCCGTAATCGGCGAGGAGTACGGGGAAAACACGAGATCGCTCTTGTCCTGCGTGAGTAGTCGCTCATAGATGGCAACCGCCGTAGGGATCTGCGACTGGTCATCCTGAACCGTCAATTCGAGCTTCCGTCCGAGTACTCCGCCCTTCTCGTTCGCATGCTTGACGCACAGTTGGTAACCGCGCTGTATTGTCTGACCAAACTCGGCATAAGTCCCGGTCAGCCCGAGCGAAGCACCGATCCGGATCGGCGCTTGGGCAAGGGTGGGGCCGCTGAGCACTTCAAAAAAAATCCCGAGCGCGACAACTCCGATGGTTCTTCGGGACCGGAAAGCGCCGTCGA
>PLYS01000498.1 GCA_003153455.1 Betaproteobacteria bacterium
CGACCGATGTTAAAGATGGGCTAGGCCCATCCAGATGGCGAAACCCCGAAAGAAGAAAGGCGCGCTCCTCAAGCTGGTTGGCACCGCAGTGCTGCTCCTGTCGTTTGCAACACAGAACTTCCTCTACGAGAAATGGAATGCGAGGAGCGTGGAGTTGACGTCAGCAATGCGCGACCGATCGCTCATTGATAAAGGGGCGCTTCTGAACGAGGTGGTTCGGTTCGAGATTGGTTCTTTATCGAAGGGATTGAATCGCTTTGCGATGAAAGAGTATCAATTCGGTGCACACGCTGAGACGAATGACATGTGGCTCGAACTGAATCTCGGGGACAACAAGTTTGAAAAAGCTTTAGTGGACTACGTCGGGACACTTCTCGCCCAACACTACAAACCATTTTCTCGCGTAAATGTCGATGAGCATTGTTGAAGTTCGGGTAGCGCGCCGTCGTGGCAAGAGAGCCGCGGCGGCTAACAGCGCGCCCCACGCCGATGCGCGGGAAGCGCCACACCGCTATCAACCATCGCAGCCAGGCGCGGGTGGGTACAAACGTTAGCGTTCATGTTCACCTCCACCGAGGACGCTTGGGTCGGTGCCGTCCATTCCACGAAGAATGCGAGGGTCCTCTACGAGTCAGGAACTCTCCTTTACAGGCAAGGTCATGTCGGCTGCGCGTCAGCTCTGCTGGTACTCTCCGCGGAGGAATCTTCGAAGGCCATGGGTATAGGCCAGCACATCACAAATCCCCTACCGCCCAAGAACCTAAGACAATTGTTTCGCACTCACGTGTTCAAGCATCAAGGCGGCGCTCACGCGTCTGCGATCGCGCACTTACTGGTCGGCATGCTGCGAAATCAAGTGCCGGACAAGACGCCGGCCCATCGTGAGTGCGGCGTTATTGAGCAAATCGAAAAGTGGCGCATAAACGCAGACAATCTAAAGAAACGCGGCTTCTACGTCGACTACACAGGCGAAAAATGGCATTCTCCTGACCAACTCACACAAGAGGAGTATGAGGGGGCACGCTTCGTGGCTGAGACGCTTCTCACCATGTCGGAGGGTTTCTTTTTGCAAGGCACACTCGACGAACTCAAGTCACATGGTTCGCAGAATGCGCGCTAAACACATGTTGCATCCGAATGCTTCGAAACAACGGTGTCTCGCCTTGTAACAAGACATTTTAGTTTGGTAGAGTTGCACCGTGGTCGGTCCTCTCCGATTCGAATTCCCCAGCGCCGCCTATCATGTCACCTCGCGCGGCAATGCGCGCCAGAAAATCTATCACTACGCCACGGTCAGCCGCATCATCAAGGCAATCGAGGAAATGTCATAAAACAAGGTGTGACACTATATTTTCCTCGCAGGGCTCCGCGTAAAAGCGTCAAAACACTGTCCGAATAAAGGGGGCCACTTCTCGTGTGGTAGACTGCAAACCGGCGGCAGAAGGGAATAAATTCGAGACACGAGGACATCCATGATTGCTGTAATTCATTCTGATTGCATTCCCCCGTGCGATGCCCGCGCAGCACGCGGCGTCATCGCCGTGACTCTCGCAATGGCGAGCGCAGCGTCGTTAGTTGTTGCGGGGAATGCGTTCGCGCAAACGTACCCGACAAAGCCGATTCGCTTCATCGTGCCAACCGCGACCGGCGGCGGATCCGATCTGATTGCTCGTGCGCTCGGCCAGAAGTACTTCCAGGCATGGGGCCAGCAGGTGGTGGTCGACAATCGTCCGGGCGCCGGCATGACCATTGGCATCGATCTCACGGCCAAAGCGCCGCCTGACGGCCATACGCTCATCATCGTCAATCCCTCGCACGCGATCAACGCGACGCTGATGTCGAAGCTGCCGTATGACCCGGTGCGCGATTTCGAGGCAATTACTGTTATTGCGACGCAGGCTTATGCGGTGGTGGTTCCGCAATCGCTCCCGGTGAAGAACATCAAGGAACTTATCGCGCTCGCAAAAGCTAAACCGCTGAGCTACGCTTCCTCGGGGCCGGGCTCCGCGTCGCACCTCGCCACCGAAATGTTCACCGGCATGGCGGGCATCCAGATGACGCACGTGCCTTACAAGGGCACCGGCGCCGTCATTCCGGACCTGATCAGCGGCCGCGTCCAACTCATGATCAACCCGCTGCTCGCCGTGATCGGCGCGGTCGAAACCGGACGGTTGCGCGTGATCGCCGTGACTTCGGCAAAACGCGTGAGTTCGCTGCCGGAGGTTCCCACCGTCGCGGAATCCGGCGTGCCGGGTTACGAGGCAACGTCATGGTACATGCTGCTCGTGCCGGGCAGAACGCCGGCGGCAATTGTCGCCAAGCTCAATGCCGAGACCGTCAAATCGCTCAAGGCGAACGACATGGTCGGGATGCTCGCCCGGGCCGGGACCGATCCGCTCGGCAACACGCCCCGCGAGGCCATGGAGTTTCTCAAAGTCGAAATTGCACGCTGGGGTAAAGTTATCAAGCAGGCGGGGATAAAGATCGAGTAGGACGCTTTCCCTCACCCCTATTCCTTTTCCAGACCTGGGGAGAAACCGATGAAACAAGCCTTGTTGCAAGGCGTGTTTATGCTCGTGGCAGTGGGGGTCTCAATCCCAGTTGAGGCTCAGACAATCGCCAGAGAGCCTGCATATCCCGTCAAACCGATTCGTCTGGTCGTTCCATTTCCGCCGGGCGGGACAGCCGACATCCATGGACGCATGTTGGGGGAGAAACTTGCGCAACGGCTGCATCAGCAGATCGTCGTTGATAACCGAAGCGGCGCCAGTGGCAATGTCGGTCTGGAAATCGTTGCCCGGTCGCCGGCTGATGGTTACACGCTTGTCATCTCTACCGTTGGCTCATGGGCAGTGAACCCGCATCTCTATAAGCTTCCCTACGACGTGTTAAACGACTTTGCTCCGATCATCCACGTCGCAAATACGCTCGGTGTGTTGGCTGTCCATCCGTCCCTGCCGGTGAAAACAGTAAAAGAGCTGATTGCACTGGCCCGGCAGAGACCCGGGGAGTTGACTTATGGCTCATCAGGGGTGGGCGGTTTCGAACATATGTCCGCCGAGCTGTTCGACTCAATGGCAAAAACCAAAATGGTGCATGTCCCATACAAGGGTTCCGCGCCCGCAATATTGGATCTCATCGGCGGCCATATTCATCTGGTGTTTGGCCCGGCGACCCCGACGCTGCCGCATATCCAATCCGGGAGACTGCGTGCCATTGCGACCACCGGCGCCACGCGCGTGGATGCGCTGGCTGATATTCCGACCATTGCCGAAGCGGGCATCGCGGGCTATGAGAACCTTACCTGGTCCGCTGTCGGTGCGCCCGCGCGCACACCGCGCTCGATTATCGACCTGCTCAATAAGGAGCTCAACGCGGTGCTGCAAATGCCGGATATCAGAGACGCATTGCGCATGTCGGGCTCAACCGTCACCGGGGGTACTCCGGAGCAGTTTCAGGATTATCTGCGGTCGGAGCTCGCCAAATACGGGAAGCTGATCAAGGCAGCCGGCATTAAGCCCAGTGCCGGAGGCTAGCAGTTTGCTGGAATTCGCCAAGGTTTGACGCGGAGTTCGACGCGCATGCCCGCCTTCGTCAGCATATTCACAAGAGCGTCGAGGCTAAAGAGTTCAATCTTGCGTTTCAGGAGCTGGTTGAGTCGCGGTTGCGTTATTCCGAGCAGGCGTGCCGCGGCCTGCTGCGTAAGGCCGCTTTGCCTTACGTGGCGCTCGATGCGCATCATCATCTCGGCGCATAGCTGGAGATTGTGTGCTTCTGCGGGTGGAAATCCCACGTCCGTGAAAACGTTGCCAGAGCCGTTCTGCACTTTCAGTCGCTTCGTCATTTCGTCACTGTGGCTTGACACCGGTTGCCTTGACCACTTCAGCCCACGTCTTGATTTCCTGCTCGAGGAATCGCTGCATGGCCTCCGGGCTCATTTTCATGGCTTCGGCGGCGTTGGCGGCGAATATTTCCTTCGCCTTGGGACTGTCCACCGCCTTGGCAAACTCGGCATTGAGGCGCTCGACCAGGTTGCGCGGCGTGGCGGCCGGCGCCAGCACCGCCGCGATCACGGCGGCGTCTACGCCCTTGACGGTTTCGCCCAGCGCAGGGATATCGGGCAGCGCGGCAGCGCGCTTGTCCGCCGTCAGGCCGATCGCCACCAGTTTTCCCACGCGCACGTATTCGATCGCCGCCGGAATGGTGGTGACGATGAGCGC
>PLYS01000277.1 GCA_003153455.1 Betaproteobacteria bacterium
TCGATTTTGATGACGTCCGCTCCCATGTCACCCAGGAGCATGCCGCAAAACGGACCGGCAATGAAATTGCCAAGCTCCAGTACTCTGATGCCTTCAAGTGGCTGCGACACTGCTTCTACACTCCAGACTTTTTTCCAATAGCACTACCGCATCACTCAGGTGTGAGTCCAATCTTGGCGGCAAGCCGCCTGTTTGCCTCGATTTCGTTGACTATCGTCTTTGCAAACTCGGCGGGGGTGGAACCCGCGGGTGCGAAACCCTGCTCCGCAAAGGCGCGTTTCATTTCCGGATCCTCCATGGCTTTTACCATTTCGTCTCGAATATGGTTCACGTATTGACTGGGAGTGCCGGCCGGAAACCAGAAGCCGCACCAGGGAATAAACAAATACCCTTTGACACCTGCCTCATCGACCGTGGGCACATCAGGAAGCTCGCTCCAGCGAGTAGACGCGGTAATGCCCAGCGCTCTCAGCTTTCCCGCTTTGACGTGGGGCAGGAGAACCGTCCCCGGCCCGAAGCAAAGGTCGATCCTCCCGGCAAGCAGATCGGTGACGGCTTGACCGACACCCTTATAAGGAATATGGGTGAGCTGAGTTCCGGCCATGACATTGAAGATCTCGGGTGCGAAATGCATGACGTTACCGACCCCGCCGGATCCATAGGTGAATTTACCGGGCTGAGCCTTCGCGCTGGCAATCAGCTCCCGGATCGTCCGTGCAGGCACGCTGGGATGCACCGCCACGAGAAAGCCAACGCTTTTGACGATCATCGTAATGGGGACGAAATCCTTGACGGGGTCATAAGGCAGACTTTTGGTGATCACCGGCAGGCTGGCGTGACTCGATGAGGTGTGCAGCATCGTGTAGCCATCCGGTGCCGACTTTGCCACCAGATCCGTGCCGAGGGCGCCGCCCGCCCCAGGTCTGTTGTCGACCACCAGAATCATCTGATTCTGCATTTTCCGCCCCAACATCCTGGCGATATAATCCATCGGGCCGCCCGCGGCATAAGGCACAACCACACGGATGGGCTTCGACGGGTAGTCTCGTTGAACGGGTTGTTCGGCCGCGGCGAAAACCGGCCCTGACCCGAGCAGCAGCGCAAACCAAAAAATCGTCCCGCGTAAAAACATATCTCCTCCTGTTAGAAATCGATGGTTTTAGCGACGCGGTCGGCCGCCGCCATACCATGCTGGACGCCGCATTCATGGGCATCGCCTTCGATGCTGATGACCGGAAATGGCTGGTACATATGGGCTCCCCCGCGCTCACTCCGCCTTGATATTGGCGGTCCGGATAATCCGGTCCAGTTTGACCGCCGCGTTTTTGGCCATTTCCAACACCTGCTCGGGCGTCCCGGATGCGGGTTCGGAGCCCGCCTTGATGATCCGCTCGCGCACCTCCGGCGCGGACAATGCCTGAGCAATCGCGTCGGACAACCTGGTAACGACTTCGCGCGGTGTGGCGCCCGGCACGAGCAGCGCCCAGAACGAGGTGATTTCGAAGCCGGGCAAGCCGGCTTCCGCAATGGTCGGGACTTCCGGCAGCTGCGGCGCACGGGTGGCCCCCGTGACGCCGAGCGCGCGCAGCCTGCCGCTTCTGATATACGGGATGCCGCTGCCGGGGACGGCGAAATACATCGCGACCTGCCCCGCCATGATATCCAGATACGCGGGCGCACTGCCTTTGTAAGGAATGTGGACGATATCGACTTTGGCCGCGGACTTGAAATATTCCGCAGCCAGATGGGGCGTCGCCCCTATCCCGGAAGATGCGTAGCTGAGTTGCCCGGGACGCGCCCGCGCCAGCGCAATCAGTTCCTTGAGTGTTTTCGCCGGCACGGACGGGTGCATGACCAGCACCAACGAAAACTGCGCAACCGGGGAAACCCAGGTGAAGTCACGCCACGGATCCACGGGCGCGCTCGGACGCAGGCTCTTGACCACGGTGAGTCCGGGGCTGGCGAGCAGCAAGGTGTACCCGTCGGGCGGCGATTTCGCCACCGCTTCCCAACCGACGAGGCCCCCGGCGCCGGCACGATTCTCCACGATGACTTGCTGGCCGAGCACTTCGGTAAGCTTTTGCGCGACCAGCCGACCGTGAAAATCGTCGGCGCCGCCGGGAACAAACGCGACCACGATGCGCAAAGGCTTGGAAGGAAATCCCTGCGCGGCTGCCGCCAGCGGCAACGCGCAAAGCAATATCGCAGCGATCGCCGGTGACGCGATGCCTCTAAAGGCGCGCAGTGCGTCCCCCGCCGAACGGATAGGGGTCAGGCACACTGGCGTTGGTAACTTCATCTTGATGTATGCGCGAAATGCATTGGATGCCTGAGGAGCTTGTCGGACTCAAGTCCGACAAGCTCCTAATACAAAACCGGCGCCATTAGAATTGCAGAAGAGGATAACAGATATGCGACTTTGCCCGCATTTTTCCCGAAACTCGACCACTTCGAGTGAGTTTATTATGAATGGTCAGCCGATTTTGCTTTTAGCAACCTGTGCGGACTGTTAAGTCCGACAGGCTGCTAGATCGTCGATTATCACTGAGGAACACAATATGGCACGTAGCGCGATTCACCCAGGGGAACATCTAGCCAAGCAGCTCAAGGAGCTTGGCATGAGTGCGGCCGAACTCGGACGGCAGCTGAAAGTGCCGACCAACAGGATTACCGGAATATTGAATGGCCAGCGAGCCATTACCGGCGACAGTGCCCTGCGGCTGGCGCATTTTTTCGGAACCAGCGCCGAGTTCTGGCTGAACCTGCAAAAATTGTACGAACTCCGCCTGGCCGAACAGAAGACCGGTGCGGTCATCCGCCGTCTTCCAAGGCTGAAGGACCGCACGGGATCTGCCAGCCGCAAGGGACTCGGTCGCGCCGCCTGACCGGCGTTTCCGGGAGCACTGGAAACGTCTCGCCGGCGGGACCTCACTTCCCGACTGTTATCGTCCCCATCTGCGCAAGCATGCCGAGTTCATCGCGCATCACCCACTCCTCGACGATCTTGCCGTCCTGCACGCGGAACTGAACGATCGCGGTCCAGTTGAGCGCCTGATCCTTGCCGACGCTCACCGTGCCGGCACGGCTGCGAAACGTGTGGGGACGCACCGTCGTGTGGTGAGAAATGCGCACGGCGACCATGTCGCTCTCCGCCATCAGGCCGGACAGCTCCGAGCGGAAAGCCGTGTAATCCTGAAGCGTGGCACGCAGGCGTTGTATGGCGGCGTCCAGCCCCGTCACGTCGAAACCGGAACGGTGCAAGACGACTCCCGGCGCCATCAGCTCCGGCATCAAATCGAATTTCTTCCGATCCAGCACCTCATGGAAGTAGCGCTCAATGACAGCCTTGTTGCGGGCCTCCTGGGCCCTAGATTCGCTCAATGAGTTCCCCATGACGGTTTATCCTTTCCAAATATCGCCATGCGCCGGCTTCAATGCCCTTTGCTCAACTGGCGCATCCCGTGATCGAGCCCCTCGAGCGTCAGCGGGAACATGCGGCTGCCGAGCAGCTCGCGCGTCAGGCGGATCGAATCGTGGTAATCCCATACCGGCTCGGGCTGCGGATTGAGCCAGATCGTGTCTTTGTAGACGCTCAGCATACGTTGCATCCACAGCGCGCCCGGCTCGGGGTTGGTGTGCTCGACGCTGCCGCCGGGATAGGTGATTTCGTACGGGCTCATGGTCGCGTCACCGACGAAAATCACCTTATAGTCGTGCGGATACTTGTGCATCACGTCCCACGTCGCCATGCGCTCGGTTGCGCGCCGGCGATTGTCCTTCCACACCCGCTCGTAGAGGAAGTTATGGAAATAAAAGTATTCGAGGTGTTTGAACTCGGTGCGCGCCGCGGAAAACAGCTGTTCGCAGAGCTCGATGTGATCGTCCATCGAACCGCCGACGTCCAGGAACAACAGCACTTTCACGTTGTTGTGGCGCTCGGGAACCATCTTGATGTCGAGATAGCCCGCGTTCCTGGCGGTCGAGCGCACCGTGTCATCGAGGTCGAGTTCCTCGGGATTGCCTTCGCGCGCGAATTTGCGCAGCCTCTTTAGCGCGACCTTGATATTGCGCGTGCCGAGCTCGACGGAGCTGTCGAGATTGCGGTATTCGCGCTGATCCCACACCTTGACCGCGCGCCGGTGACGGGATTCGTGTTGGCCGATGCGCACGCCCTCCGGATTATAGCCGTATGCCCCGAACGGGCTGGTGCCGGCGGTGCCTATCCATTTGTTCCCGCCCTGATGGCGGCCCTGCTGTTCCTCGAGCCGCTTCTTCAGTGTCTCCATCAGCTTGTCCCAGCCGCCGAGCGATTCGATCAGTTTCTTTTCTTCCTCGGTCAGATGCTTCTCGGCGAGTCTCTTCAACCATTCCTCGGGTATCAGCGCCGCCGCGCCTTCGGGCAGCTCGGTGATGCCCTTGAAGTAGGCGCCGAACACGCGGTCGAATTTGTCGTAGTTCGCCTCGTCCTTGACCAGGCATGCGCGCGACAGATAATAGAAATCGTCGATGCTGCCGCTGATCACGCGCTTGTCGAGCGCATCGAGCAGCATCAGGAACTCCTTGATCGAGACCGGCAGCCCGCCCTGCTTTAGTTTGAGGAAAAATTCGATCAGCATGCTTTGCGTGAAGGGTCGAGAATCAAGGGGCAAGGCTCAAGGGTCAAGTGTCAAGTGTCAAGGGGAAAAAGCCGGGGCGCTGCGCCCGCCCTTGCCCCGAACGAGCCGACGCGCCGAGTGATGTGGTTGAACTATCTGCCGCCATTGTTTCAACTTCTCCTCGAAGCGCATCGTATTCGCGGGACTCGAAGATGACAGCACGACGGTTTCATAGCCCCATTCGATAAAGAGCGGCTCCAGCTTGCCGGCGGTCTTGCCGTTGAAGCATACGCGGCGCAGCTTTTTCGCGACGTTGGTCACGCGCGCGTAGTCATTATGGCCCGGGTTGCGGATATTGGAATCGAGACTGCCCTCGCGCTTGCAGGTGCCAATGATGTCCCACAGCCCGATGCGGTGCTTGAGCAGCGTGCGCAATCGCTGCTGATAATCCATCTCCGGCAACGGCTCGCCGATCACCGCGCCCACCAGCCGCCAGAAGTGGTTCTGCGGATGGCCGTAGTACTGCGCCTTGCCGAGCGAGGCGCGGCTCGGGAAGCTCCCGAGTATCAGCGTCTTGATGCCGGCATCGACGACCGGCGGGAATCCTGTTGCGGTTTTACCCATAAGAGGTGAAGGGTGAAGGGTGAAGAGAAAAATCGCCCTCTCCCCCGCCACCGGGGGAGAGGGCTGGGGTGAGGGGGATCACGCATTCACCCTTCACTCATTCACTGGTTCATTTGTTGGCGCCTTGGCGGTTCATTCAGCCTTTCCGGCGGGACATGAACACCAGCCGCTCGAAGAGATGCACGTCCTGCTCGTTTTTCAGCAGCGCGCCGTGCAGCGGCGGAATGATTTTGTGCATGTCCTGGCTTACCAGTGCCTCGGGCGGAATGTCTTCCGCCAGCAACAGTTTGAGCCAATCGAGCAGCTCCGAGGTCGTCGGTTTCTTCTTCAGCCCCGGCACTTCGCGGATCTCGAAGAACGCCTCGAGCGCTTCCTTGAGCAGCGACTTTTTGAGTCCCGGGAAATGCACGCGCACGATTTTTTCCATCGTCTCCTTGTCGGGAAAGCGGATGTAATGGAAAAAGCAGCGCCGCAGAAATGCGTCGGGCAATTCCTTTTCGTTGTTGCTGGTGATGATAACCAACGGGCGATTGCGCGCCTTCACGAGCTGCTGCGTCTCGTAGACGTAGAACTCCATGCGGTCGAGCTCGCGCAGCAGGTCGTTCGGGAACTCGATGTCGGCCTTGTCGACCTCGTCGATCAGCAGCACTGATTTCGCCTCCGACTCGAAAGCGTTCCACAACATGCCGCGCACGATGTAGTTCCCGATGTCGTGCACTTTCGCGTCGCCGAGCTGCGAATCGCGCAGACGCGACACCGCGTCGTACTCGTAGAGTCCGTGCTGCGCCTTGGTCGTCGACTTGATGTGCCACTCGTACAGCGGCCGCTGCAACGCCTTCGCCACCTCGAGCGCGAGCATGGTTTTGCCGGTGCCGGGTTCGCCTTTGATCAATAGCGGCCGCTCGAGCGTGATCGCGGCGTTGACCGCCATCATCAGGTCATGCGTCGCAATATAATTTTCCGTGCCTTCGAATCGGACCATCTCAGCAGTCACCCCAAGTGAATTGAACAGCGCCGGAGGCGTCTGTTCCAATGAACAAATTGATAATTATAGGGCAACCAGGCCCAGACTCTGGAAACGCAGGAACAATTCCCGGCACACCCACGCATCCGTTGCGGCGTATGTGATCTGCTGGGCGGTCAACTGCGCCGCGGCCCAGTTTGACGTGCGGGTGCCTTTGGGAATCCGGAATCCCAGGAAAATCCCGGCGAGATTGCGCAGGCCGGTCTGATCGAGACCGCGGCGCCTTGCGACAACACCAAGATCGAGCACATTCTTCTCCGTGAATGGAAACACCAGCTTGAGCGAGCGCAGATCGTATGCCAGCGCCACTCCGGCCTTGACGATTCGCGGTTGCGCCAGCAGCTCGGCAACAATCTGGAAAACGTCCAACTGCCGTAACTGAAACAAGTACACCTTACTGGCCGTGGCCGCCTGAACCAGGCAGGTCGGATGACTTTCGCCTTTCCTGAACGAGGGCCGCGTCTCCGTATCGAATCCGACGACACTTTCCTGCCGGATGTCCGCCAGCGCACGCTCCAGGTCCCGTGGCGTCGTCACCAGGCACACCTCGCCCTCATACCGGCGGATCGGCAGATCCGCCATTTCCTCCCTGGAAATTGAGCGAGCGATTCCATTTTGCATATTAACTGTGGTTGTAAAGTTCATAAGGCTATGATGACAGCGCATTGGGTTGAGAGTTCAGTCAAACAACGTTGGCGCGTGCGCAGCGTGCGACTTTGCATCGCGGTGCGCGTGCGCGCCGGGTTTGCTCAGTGTCCCTATGCGCACACCGAGCAGCCTGATGCGCCGGTCGAGCGGCACGCGTTTCAGGCATTCGCCAGCGGCCCGGCGTATCGTGCCGGCGTCACCTGTCGGCGCTTCAAGCGTGCGGTCGCGGGTGATGGTCTTGAAATTGTCGTAGCGCAGCTTGAGGCCTATCGTCTTGCCCACGTAACCCTTGCGCTGAAGATCGTCGGCCACCCTCACGCACAGGTCGGTGAAGATACGCGAGAGTCGTTCGCGGTCGCGCACCGGGTGCAGGTCGTCTTCGAACGTCGTTTCGCGGCTGATCGATTTCGGCTCGCTGTAAGTGACCACGGCCCGCTCGTCGCGTCCGTGCGCGGCATCAAACATCCAGGCGCCGTAGCTCTTGCCAAAATGCTCGACCAGCAGCGCCCGGTCGGCCTTCGCAAGTTCGCCTATGGTACGGATGCCGAGCGTTTCGAGCCGCGTGCTTGCCTTGGGGCCGATGCCGTTGATTTTGCGTGCCGGCAGCGGCCAGATGCGCGTTGGGATATCGGCTTCGCGGAGCACCGTGAGCCCGCCGGGCTTTTGAAGATCGGAGGCGATTTTCGACAGCAGCTTGTTCGGCGTGATACCGATCGAGCACGACAGCCCAGTCGCTTCGCGCACGGCGCGCTGAAGCGATGCCGCCACGTCGCGCGCATGCGCCCACGGGTCTGAAGTATCGCCGGCGAAGCCGGACATGACGAGGCCGGTCAGATCGATGTAGATCTCGTCGATGCCGCGGTCTTCGATCTCGGGAGCCACCGCACGCACTGCGTCCTTGAACATCCGGGAGTAGCGCCGGTACTCGTCGAAGTCCGCCGGCAGCAGCAACGCATCGGGCGCGAGCTGTGCCGCCTTCATCAGCCCCATGCCCGAGTGAACGCCGAGCGCGCGCGCTTCGTAGGTGGCGGTAGTGATCACGCCCCGGCCCGAGTACTCGCGCAGGGTCGGGATGGCGGCGCCCCGCGACAGGTCCGCCGCAGTGCGCCGCCGCCCGCCGATCACCAACGGTTTTCCGCGAAGCTGGGGGTAGCGCAACAATTCAACCGACGCGTAGAACGCGTCCATGTCGAGGTGGGCGATGAAGCGTAAGGGCATGCTACGCTAGCGCGCAATCGATAACGCAAACGAGGATGCGATGCCTCTCTTCGGGCTTAAGCGTCCTCCGAAGGTGGTCCTCGAGTTCTGCGGGATTACGGGGTTTCTCACCGTCCAGCGGGGGTCGCATTCCTTTGCCACCAAACCAGAAAACCAGGTAGATTCCGTACCCGTCCGTCCCTGGGTCACGAACATACTGCACGACTAACTGCTCGCGTATCGCCGTCCACAGGTTTCCTTCCGGCTTTGCGGCCACTCGTTGTCTCCCACCGCTTCGATCAGTAACTTCAGGTTTTGCGGGTTTCGCAGCAGTTCGTCGAGCCTATGTTCCTTGGCTTTGCCGATGAATGCGTCGGGATCGGTTACGGTCGGCGCGTGCCGGAGGATTTCGACTATGTCATCGTCGGTCAATGGATCGAGATGCAACGCGACGACCGTACCGTCCGGGGATACGCGAGTCAGGGCTTCGCTATCGCTTCCACCCAGCCAGTCGGCCTCGCGACAAGAGAGTCGGAAGCGCGGGCGCCCTAACCTTTCCAAATGCCTGCGTATGTGATCGAGCTGTGTTCTGCCGTCGTCGCTCCCGGCACGCATTTCGTCGAGGCCAGCGATGAACAAAGTTTTGTTTCGGTATTCTTCTTTGGGGTCGAAAGTGGCGAAGTCGCGCGCCTTGATGTATTCGCCGCCAGATTCCTCCACTTCTTGCTTGAACGCTTCTGTCTTGCCTGCACCCGGATCACCAAGCAGCACATAGGCGGGCGAGTCGCGATAGTCGTGCAGTGGACAAATGATCCGCTCTCGACTTCCTTGCACGACGCGCGTACAGCTGCGCGGGACGATGAAGGATTTGGCTGCGTTATCCAAGCCAATGCTCCCCCGGACAAGAGAGGAATTCGACCAGCGGAATGCCGCTCTCTCCAACAACCAGCTTCCGGCACTTGCCGAAGTTCCGCTCAAAGGTTTCAAGGCCACCCACATGGCCAGACGTCGTTCCGCTTTTTACTTCGATGGCGGCGAGTTCATTGCCACATTCGATCACATAGTGAACGCCGCGCGCGCACGCCTCGTAAGTAGCGGTGGTGATCACGCCACGGCCTGAGTAATTCTTCAACGTCGGGATGGCGGTACCCCGCGATTGGTCCACCACAGTGCCCCGCCTCCCGCCGATCATCAGCGGTCTGCCGCGAAGGTGCGGGTAACGCAGCAGTTCAACCGACGCGTAGAACGCGTCCATGTCAAGGTGGGCCATGAAGCGTAATGACATCCTGTATTGTTACAAATGACTATAATATGTTATCTCACTTATTTGTTTTATAAGTATTATTATAATATTATGTTCATGTAAGTTATATGTTCATGTAACGTGAACAGGTTAATATTTTGAACAAGCAAGTCAACCTTTGTTCACTAATAGTCGTTGTTCATGTAACGTGAACATAGTGATAAACTGAACAAGTTTACCGGGATTACCTCATGGCTACTACAACATTAATAAATAACGAACGGCTTTTGCTAGGCGAACTTGGTCGAGCGCTTGACGCTCTGGAACGAACTACAGGCGTGAAAGGTCACGTCGTCGCGCTTGAACCCAAGGCCGGAAAAGGTCGCCGCGCCGACGCCCTGATCGATATCTACGTCGAAGGAAAAAAGCATCGCTACTTCGTGGAGGCAAAAACGCGCGTAGACAGATTGGCAGCACTTGGCCACGTGAAAGCTCAACTTGATCAATTAGGCGAGCGCGGATTATTGTTTGCGCCCTATATTACCGCTGCAATTGCTAAACAATGCCGAAAACTGGATATAGCCTTCCTGGACATTGCCGGAAATGCGTATCTCCATGAACCCGGCCTGCATGTATACATAACCGGCGAAAAACCTGAGGGCCTGGCAACTACAGCAATGGGCGCACGAGGTGGAGGAACAGCAACCGCACTTCGCGTGGTTTTTGCTCTTCTATGCAAACCAGAGCTTCTTAACGCCCCTTACCGCGATATCGTCGAAGCGGCAAACGTCGCCCTTGGCGCAATAGGATGGGTGTTCTTTGACCTTGAAGGACGTGGCTATATCGCAGGTCGACAGAAAAAACACAATCGTCGTTTCCTCGAGCCGATACGCCTATTCGAGGAGTGGGTCACCAACTATCCGATCAAATTGCGTCCCAAGCTTAATCCACGTCGGTTTCGCGCAGAAAATCCTGAATGGTGGAAAAATGCGGACCTCACCGGTCTGCGGGCTTACTGGGGTTGCGAAATCGCGGCTCATCGACTGACCAATTACCTCAAGCCAGCGACGTGCACGCTCTATATAGAACCTGACCAAAACAATGCAGAGCCCACACGGGGACTCGCCAAACTTGTAGCGGCGAACCGCCTCCGTGCCGATCTGCACGGCGATATCGAAATTCTCGATGCTTTCTGGCATCTGCCGCCCGACCCAAATCATGCCGACATCGTTCCGCCTATTCTGACCTATGCAGACCTGATCGCGACACTAGATCCGCGCAACCTCGAAGTAGCCAAACTAATCCGCGAGCAATACATCGACAATGCTCTCCGTAAAGCCTGATCGTCCGGTCGATCCGTTGACCTTGGCGGTGCTTCGTGCAATCGCGGGGATTACGCGCGAGCTCGGGTTGCCGTATTTCGTCGCGGGAGCGATGGCCCGCGATATCGTACTCACCAACGTATTCGGCATCGACACAGGACGTGCGACTCAGGATGTGGATCTAGCGGTGGCCGTGGAAAATTGGGATCAGTTCAAGATCGTCAAGGAAAAACTGATCGCCAGCGGACAATTCAATGCTGCCGAAAAAGCCATACACCGGCTCTACTACCGGGCTAACGGCGGAAATACCGGCTATCCCCTCGACATCCTGCCGTTCCGTGGCGTAGAGCAGCCACCCCGTATCATCGCCTGGCCACCGGACATGAAAGTGATCATGAACGTCATCGGCTACGAGGATGCCCTGGCCGCGGCAGTAGCGGTAACGGTGGAACCCGACTTGACGGTTTCCTTCGCTTCGCTGCCGGGCCTTGCTCTGCTCAAGCTTTTTGCCTGGGACGACCGGCACGCTGAAACGCCCAAGGATGCGCAGGATCTCGTCATGTTGCTCCGCGGATACCACATGGCAGGCAACCAGGATCGGCTTTATGGCGCAGAACTCGCCGTACTCGAAGCCGTCGATTACGACGTCGACATGGCCAGTCCGCGGCTTCTGGGGATAGACGTTCGCCGGATAGCCTCGACAGCGGCTCTTGAACACGCGATTGCGTTACTCGAGGCTTCTGCGCGTCGAGATCGGTTGATTACTCATATGGCAATAGAGCTCCGATCTGCAGATGACCGCATCGCAGAAGCGGAAAAACTGCTTGAGCAGTTCGAAATCGGATTAGCCGTTTAAGGCACAAACCGAGAGACATGGCTCAACTCGAAAACATCGAAGCACTAGAAAAGCGTCTGTGGAACGCGGTGGACACGCGGCGCACGAATTCGAACTATGCAAACAACGAATACTTCATACCGGTGAGCGAGGCTGATGATTGAAATATCCTCGACCGGTGACATCGTGGCATCTCTCCAAAGATCTGGGCCGTGAGCGGTAGTATACCGTTCGGCAACACGATCCATCGCCGGCGCCGGCTCACATGCTACGATGCCCGACTTGACCCGTAGTTTTTCTGCTGTTCAAGGAGGAACCATGAAGTCAGCGCCGGATCTGTTGCTATTGCTCGCACTGCTTGCGTGTGTTTTTCCTGCGGGGCATGCAGCCGCGCAAAACTATCCTACCAAGTCGATTCGTCTAATCGTTCCATATCCAGAGGGTGGCACGCCCGGACTCGTTAGCCGTAGGCCCGCTCGCGGGAAGGGTGTGGAGGCCGCCGGGTTTCAGAATGTCGCGCTCACAACTCAACAAACGTACCCAACCAAGTCGATTCGTCTGATCGTTCCGTATCCGCCAGGCGGCGCAAACGATAACATCGCGCGCCCGCTAGTGCTGAAGCTCAGCGAGAGCATGGGCACACAGGTCATTCTCGAGAACCGCGGCGGTGGCGGCGCGATGATAGGCGCCGACATCGTGGCGAAGGCGTCGGCGGACGGCTATACCCTGCTCTTCTGCTCGACCGCCACGCAGGCGACGAGTCCGCAGCTCTTCAAGCACGTGCCGTACGATCCGATCAAGGACTTCGAGCCGATCACGCTGCTCGCGACGACGCGGGTGATGGCGGTCGTGAACAACAAGGTCGCGGTCTCCACCATCAAGGAACTGGTCGATGCCGCCAAAGCGGCGCCGGGCAAAATAACGTACGCGTCGGGCGGCCCCGGCTCGGTGTCACATCTGTCGGTCGAGATATTCAGGACGATGGCGGGCATCGATCTGCTGCACATCCCCTACAAGGGCGGCGGCGACTCCATGACCGACACCATCTCTGGGCGTGTCGATATGCAGATTAACAGCGCCCCTTCGGTCGCTCCGCATGTGAAGACCGGACGTCTCAAGGCGCTTGCACTCGCGCGCGCCAGCCGCTGGCCCGATCTGCCCAACGTGCCCACGTTTGCTGAATCCGGGTGGCCGCAATATCAGGCCAACGGCTGGTACGGGCTGTGCGCCCCCGCCAAAACGCCACGCGCCATCATCGACCGTCTCCAGCGGGAAGCCGTCAAGGCGGTGACATCGGCTGATTTCCGGGCGCGGCTGACGATACTGGTGGGCGATCCGGTCGGCAGCTCGTCCAAGAAATTCGCAGCTTATATACGCAACGAATACGAAAAATACGGCAAGGTGATCAAAGCGACCGGCGCGCGCGCCGAATAAGCGTTGATAGATCAAAGGTACTATCCACGGTGAGGGGCTGGCGTCGGAAACCGCGATCACGGCCGAGTCTGTCGAGATCGAAAGTTTTCTGAAACAGGAGGGCGCGAAATTATTCGCGAAGCCGGTGGTGCTGAAGCGGGTGCAGGATCGTTGATTTATACGCTTAAGCGGCAAGCTCGCCCGTGAGGCGGCGTCTTCCTGCCCGCAATGATTGAGCCACTTGCCTCTAGTCTGACGGACGACAGACCAATGCGTTACTGAGCGGTTTGATAACAGGCGAAGCGGCGCCCAAGCTAACCTCAACCTCATATGCGATGACCGTAGGTGCATCGTCCCATTTTTGCTCGTTGATACGCCACTTGCAGCGGAAATTCTGCGTCAGCATATATGAAGTTGACACTTATCAGCGGTTCGTGCCTGACCGGCTTGGGGAAACTGCTTCAATGGCCGGTCTAGACCGAAATACGACGTTTGAATCCAAACGTAGACACTCCCAAAACTGCGGTAATGCCAGGTACCGTTCACTTTTGCGTTAGCATATCTGGCCAAGTCTGGCGGTGAGGAGCGTTGCCTATGGATCTGGAACTGAAAAACAAGGTGGCCATCGTTGGCGGCGCCAGCAAGGGATTGGGTCGGGCCTGTGCCGAAGTGCTGGCCGAGGAAGGCGTCAAGCTGGTCATGTGCAGCCGGACCCAGGCCGATCTCGAGCAGGCTGCGCAGGAGATTCGGGGCAGCACCGATGCGGACGTTTTCGTTTTTGCCGGGGACCTGGAGCAACACGACACCATTCGTGCACTGATCGCAGCCACGATCGAGCGCTTCGGGCATCTCGATGTGCTGGTGAATAACTCCGGCGGCCCGCCGCTCGCCAAATCCCATAACGCGACCGAAGAGCAGTGGGCAACGGCCGTGCAGCGGTCCCTGCTCTATTTCGCGCGCATGTCCCGCGAAGCCATTCCGCATTTGAAGCGGCAAGGCGGCGGCCGCATCATCAATATTCTGGCGAGTACCGTGTATCAGCCCATAGCCAACCTCGCGCTCTCGGGCGCGACCCGCATGGGCGTGGTCGCATTTGCCAAAAGCCTCGCCGATGAAGTGGGGCGCGACGGCATTCTGGTCAATAACGTGTGTCCCGGCTCGCTGCTGAGCGAGCGCATGCTCGGCAACGTGAAGTCACGCGCCAAGGAACTCGGCATTTCCGTGGAGGAAGCGCTGGTGGAACGCGCCAAGGAGACTGCTGTCGGGCGCATCGGGGAACCCCGGGAGCTGGCGAACCTGGTGGCATTCCTCGCGTCGGGAAAATCCAGCTACATCACCGGCACCACCATCCGCGTCGATGGCGGTCTCGTGCGCTCGGTGCTCTAGGAGTTTGTCGGACTTAGTCCCGACAAACTCCTAATGGAAAACCGGCGACAGGATAAAACGCAAATGCGAATGACAGATATGCCAACCACGAATCACGAACCACCAATCACCGGTTTTCATTCGGACCGGATGCCCGCCCGCTTGATCACTTGCGCCCATTGCGCGATCTCAGTCCGGATTTTCGCGCCGAACTGCGCGGACGAGTTCCCGACCGGCTCGAGTCCCAGACTGGTGAGTTGCTGGCGCACATCGGCCGACTGAAGAGCCTTCACGATTCCCGCATTCAGCTTTTCGATGACTTGCCTGGGCGTGCGCCCCGTCGTCAGAATGCCGTACCAAACGGTCACATCGTACCCGGGAACGCCCGCCTCCGCCATCGTGGGGACGTCGGGCATGGCCGGCGAACGCGAGGGGGTCGTTACCGCCACTGCACGCAGACGGCCAGCTAGTACATGAGGCAATCCCTGGGGCAGTCCGCTGAACAACATCTGGACGCGGCCCGCGATCACGTCGGGAATATTGACGGCGCCCTTGAAAGGAACATGCACGATATTGATTCCGGCCATAAGCCCGAAGAGCTCGGCGGCAAGGTGCTGGGCGCTGCCGATGCCGCCCGAAGCGTAATTGAGCTTGCCCGGATTCGCCTTTGCAAGGTCGATCAACTCCTTGAGCGACTTTGCCTCGACCCCCGGATATAGCACGAGCAGATACGGCGCCGCAGAGGCCTGCGTGATCGGCGCGAAGTCGCGTAGCGGGTCATACGGCAGTTTTGCGGACATGCCCGGCTGGATCGCGAAGCTCGGGCTGGTGGCGATCAACGTGTATCCATCCGGATTTGCCTTGGCCGTCATGTCGAAAGCCACGAGCCCCCCCGCGCCGGGACGGTTATCGATAACGACCTGCTGGTTCCACGTCTCGGAGAGTTTTTTTCCGATAATCCGGGCCACGACATCGGTTGCTCCACCCGGACTGAAACCGACCAGCATCCTGATCGGCTTGGAAGGATAACCTGGCTCAGGTGCGCGCGAACTCGTTTCCTGCGCAGCGCTTTCCGCGCCACCGGCGATAGTCACTGCCATAGTCGCTACGATCGCGACATGCCGTGCAAGCAACCGCATCATGCGTTTCATTCTGTCATCGCCTTTAAGTTGCGAAAACGATGCAGGAGGGGCTTCCGGTTTCCACGATCTGGCCGGTCGGCGTGAGCTTGCCGGTTTCGCGATTGACCCGAAAGGCGACGATGGTGTGACTGTTTTCGTTCGCCGCGTAGAGCTGGCTTCCGTCCGGATCGAGGCCGAAGAAGCGCGGCTTCCTGCCCTGGACCGATTCCCACCCGACATGGGCTAGCATCCCGCTCGCCTGGTCGACGCAGAATATCACGATGCTGTCGTGCCCGCGGTTCGATGCGTAAACGAATTTTCCCGATGGCGCGACGGCGATTTCCGCACCCGTATTGTCGCCGGTGTAGGTGGTCGGCGTCGTGGATATTATCTGGAAGGGCTTGAGCTCGCCGCGTTCGGAATTCCAGTGATAGGCGGTGACGGTGGAATCCAGCTCATTGACCACATAGGCGTAAGGCCTGGCGGGATGGAAAGTCACATGGCGGGGCCCCGCGCCGTAACGGCTCTTTACGAATGGCGGGTCGCCTGGCAGGAGTTTTCCGCCGAGAGCATCAAACCGATAGACATGCACCTTGTCCAGCCCTTTGTCGGGCACCACGACAAAGCGGCCGGTCAGGTCGAACGGAGCTTGATGGGGATGCGGACCTTGTTGTTCGCGCCGGTAAGGTCCGGGTTCTCCCGGCGGCACGATCTTGTCGCTGAACGGGGCAAGCGAGCCATCTTTGTTGATCGGGAAAAGCGCCACGCCGGGCCCATTGGCGAGCACGATGTAACGGTTGCTCGAGTCGGGCATCAGGTGCGATGAATTGTCGCCGCCGGTCGGCTGCTTGTTGAGCAACTTCAGCTTGCCGGTTTGCTGGTCGATCGCGTAGGCGCCGATTTCCGAACTGTCGCCGTGGGCCGAGTA
>PLYS01000057.1:0-2253 GCA_003153455.1 Betaproteobacteria bacterium
GACGAACATGATTTCAAATGCCAGCTTGGAGAACCTTACGCGGTCGGGACAGCTTCGCAAGCACGAAGCCACGCCGGACGAAATCCGGTATCACATCGGAAGAGCAAGAAACCTCATGGACTTCGGAACAGGTCGGAATACGATGGAGATCCGATCGACGTGACGCAAGGGCTCGTGGACGACCTGATTGCGGCCGTGGACAATGTCCGCCAGGAAGTGGATGCCGCTTTCCGGGCCTGGAGCCGAACTGCGCCGGCCGCGCCCGCAGTCACGAGAAATCGCCGCGGGAAGTAGGTCTGCGACAGCAGCGTCGCGGCCTTCGCATTCAGCCATAATCCCTAATCAACACGTCCGCTGGCACTCAGAAATTTCTGATTCAAGCTACGGATTTGCGCGAGAGTCAATCGTCGCTTCTTGCGCAAAATATCATGAACGCGCTGGCGGGAGCCGAGTGCGTTTTGCAAGTCTGCTAGATCGACAAGACGAGGCGAAGCCCCTCGTCGACTTCGGCGAGCAAGCGAGGGTTGAGTCTTCCGATCGGCTCTGTAAGAAACGTCTTGTCCACGGTGATGATCTGGGAAACATTTACGACGGACGCTTTCGTAAGCCCGGTTCCCTTGGTCGGAAGGCGAACGTTTCCCGGAGCGTCGGCCACGCGCAGGTTCGATGTAATGACGGCCGCAACAACCGTGCTGATGCGGCTGTCATTGAAGCTATTGGCCGAAACGATCAGCAACGGCCGTCGGAAGCCAGGGCCAGACCCGGTGGGCTCTGGCAGAGAACCCCACCAAATCTCGCCGCGGCGCACTACCGCTTGCCTCGGGCGAGTGTGCGATGCTGAAGCAAGGCAAGCTCAGTATCGAGTGATGAGCCTTCTCGATCCGGGCCGTAGATCTCGTTGAGGCGGGACGTTATCAAGTCGTCCTGGTGCTTATCGACGAGTGCCGCGAGCGCCTTGCAGTAAAGCTCACTTCGAGAAACCCCCAAGCGTGCAGCAAGTTGCTCGGCTGAACGAAAAACGCGATCAGGAATGGAGATTGCCGTTTTCATGTGATAAGTATAACACTGGTTATACCCGCGTCAACTGCGGCATCGCAGCCAGTTTCCGCAGGGCGTGCAACATCCGGTGCAATACGGCCCGGCGATCAAGGCGGCGGCGTATTTGACGCAATACCAGTTGCGGCCAAGCCTACCTCATCGAACGCGAGGCGATTCACAAGAAAAATGGCAAACACTCACGCGAACTGCGTTTGAACCGGGAGAACAAATTTACCGTGCCCCGATTCCTGAGCGATTGCCGTGCTGGCGGCGGTGCGGTCAGTCAGTGGCGCCGCTGACGTGCTCGTTGAACTTGGTAAAGAAATTCTCGGCGAGCTTCTTCGCCACGCCGTCGACCAGGCGCGATCCGACCTGGGCGAGTTTGCCGCCGATGGTGGCCTTGGCCGTGTACTGGAGCCGGGTGGATTCGCCCTCGGGCAGCAGCCGGACGTTGGCCTGACCCTTGGCGAATCCGGCCACGCCGCCCTGACCCTCGAAAATCAGCGTGTAGGCGTGCGGCGCATCCACGTCGGCGAGCGTGATCTTGCCCTTGAACTTGGCGCTGACGGGGCCGACTTTCGCGCCCATCGTGAGGTGAAACTCGGAATCGGAGATTTTCTCCATCGACTCACAGCCCGGGATGCATACCTTCAGCACCTCCGGGTCGGTGATCGACGACCACGTCACGCCCTGCGGGCGCAGGATCAATTGTTCGCCGACGATTTCCATGCTCTCTTCCTCTGCATTGGTGGCTCAGGCCGCGCGCGTTTGTTCGGTGCGGCGCGGGGGCTGGGCAATGGCTGTGGCAAGCTCTGCCACGCTTTCCAGATTATGCACCGGAAGGAACCGATCCACATGGGGCAGCATCGCCCGGATGCCGGCCGGCTTGGCTTCGAACCCCGGGTAACGCAGCAGCGGGTTGAGCCAGATCAGCTCCCTGCAGGAATTATGCAGTCGCTGCATCTGTGCGGCCAGGCCCTCCGCATCGTCGCGGTCCAGCCCGTCGCTGATCAGCAGAACGCTCGCGTTCTGGCCAAGCACGCGGCGCGACCACTTGAGGTTGAACGCTTTGAGGCACGTCCCGATGCGCGTGCCCCCCGACCAATCGGCGACCGCCTGGCTTACCGCGTCCACGGCCATGTGGGGGTCGCGGTGCCGCAGGTGGTGGGTGATGTTGGTGAGCCGGGTGCCGAACACGAAGGCGTGGATGCGGCG
>PLYS01000057.1:2288-10578 GCA_003153455.1 Betaproteobacteria bacterium
ATCACCCCGCTGCCGGCGCGCAGCGCGGCGCGCAGGCTGGCACGCGCGTCGACTGCCCGGCTGCGCGTCGTCGGCTGGTAGCGGCGCGTCGTGATGCGCGGCAATCGCAGTCGCAGCGCGGCGACTGCGGTCTTTGCCTGCAGCCATTCGGCGCCGGTCATCTGCGCGAAGTCCTTGCGGGCGAGCATTTCGCGTGGCGAGAAGGTGAGAGTGGCATCGACGGCAATTTCGCCTTGCATTGCCTCGCGGCCGGCGCGCGTGCCGGGCGCGCGGCCGGCGAGTGCCTCGGCAAGTCGCGGGGTGACCTCCGGTGGCCGCGGGGCCATGCCGCGCCCCTCGACGCGCGGCAGCAGCAACTGCATCACGCGCCCGAGAATGTCAGGGTCTCGCCAGAAGATGTGAAATGCCTGCTCGAACAGCTCGCGCTGCTCACGCCGATCGAGAAACACCGCGGCGAGAGTCCAATAAAAGTCATCGGGACGCGCGAGGCCGGTGATTTCGAGCGCGCGCAACGCGTCGATGACGCGATCGGGACCGACCGGCAGTCCGGCGCTGCGCAGCACGCGCGCGAAGTGCATCACGTTTTCGGCAAGCTTACCGTTTGTCTGCATGGCTTAGTACGTATTGGCGTAAATATGGCAACGTATGCTCGGCGACTTGGACACGCTCACCTTGATGGATACTTCCTAAAGAATGCACCGCAAAGGACGCAAAGGACGCAAAGGACGCAAAGGACGCGAAGGAAAGCTTCATAGTCCATTGACAACGCGCTCAATCCCATCTTTAAGGTGCAGCACGTCGAAGCTGACGCGTCGATTTCTTCTGCGTGCACTGGGGTTCCTTTGCGTCCTTCGCGTCCTTCGCGGTTCAAGATTGTGTGGCAATAGATGAATCCGACGCTGCGGCAGTGAGTTGGGCCTGCCATGAGCGGCGAAGGCCTCGACTCTCGCAGCCTACTTCGGAGGGATGATGGGAAGCAGCAGGGACGGCGCCTTCTCTTTGCCGAAATGCAAAGTGTTCCTGCCGCCGAAGATTTCCGGCGGCCGGTCCTTCGGGTCGGTGTGCGTGAACGGGCCGACTCCCTTCATCGGGTAGGGCGCATGCGCGACGCGGGCGTCGGTGCCGTCGTACTCATAGTCCTTCCCGCGCACTGTCAGGCCGACGCGGTACCCCGCCGGGACGACGATCGAGGTCGGCCAGATCTCGATGTCGAGATCCACCGCCACGCCGGGCGTGAGCGGCCATTCCTCATCGTGGGTGTGCCAGGGCCTGTATGTCAGACTCTGCTTGAGATCGAGCTTGCGGTGCGAGGCGCGCAGCCAACCGAGCCCCACGGGTGTGCGCGGATCGTTGGATCCGACGAACACAACCTCCTTGCCGGCGGGATCAAACACCCGCAGCACGAGGAACACGTCCGCATCGGTGGTGTCGGACGAAAGCCATAGCTTGGCCGCTACCGGCCCGGTGATCTCGAGATCGCGCGTCAGCGGCGCGGTGAGGAACGTCACGCCATCGCCCGTGGTCTCGTAGGCGATTGTCGTCTCGGTATTCGGCAGCTCGGTGCTCAGACCGCGGTCAGCCGGCTGCAGGTAGTATTTCGTCCACTGCGTGCGGGCGAGCGGCCATTCGTTCTCGGCGCGCAATTCGAATTTCTCGCCCGGCCGGCGGATGTTGAGCGAGACCCTGGGTTGCTTGTCCCATCCGGTGTTTTCGCCTTTCAGGAAGTGGCCGAAAAATTTCTTCTGCAGTCCCGATCCGTATTGGCTGTAGAAGTGCGTGAAGTGCGTATCGCCGTGCACCTCCAGCCATTTCTGCGCGGAGCCGGCGCGCAGGTAGCCTTCGAAGTTGCCGCGCGGATGCAAACCCTGTCCGCCCCAATTGCCGGCGGAAAGCAGGGGGACATTGATCTTCGAGAAATCCGGCATGCGCGCACGGTAATAGTCGTCGATCAGTCGCCGTCGCGAGGCTTCGCCGCCGACATCGGCACGGTTCTTCCTGAGTTCTTCAGCCGTGAGCGTCGCGGGTCCCGCGATCGTCTCGCCGGTAATCGGGTTGCGCGCGCCCCTCTCACCCACGCCATATTGCACGCTCAAGACCTGGCGGTTGTACCAATCGCCGAGGAAATCGCAGAGGATGCCGCCGTGATGTGAGAGCTCCCGGTAGTAGTCCGACGATCCCTCCCATATGCAAAGGGCCGCGAGATGCGGCGGCCGCAGCGCGCCTACCTGCCACTGGTTCATCGCGTAGTACGAGATGCCGTTGATGCCAACTTTGCCGTTGCTCCAGGGCTGCGTGCCGGCCCATTCGATGCACTCGTAAAAGTCTTTCGTCTCGCGTGGCGACCAGCTGTCGAGCATGCCTGGCGAGCGGCCGGCGCCGCGCGAATCGACGCGCACGATCGCGTAGCCGTCCGGCACCCACTTTTCCGGATCGACGAGCTCCCAGTTCTGGTAATTGTTGGTGGAGCCTTCGAGCGTGTCGGGGACCGCCTTGATCAGCCGCGCCCACTGGCTCTTGTAGCCTTCCCTGAAATCCAGACCTTTGGCATACGGTCCGTAAGTAAGGATTACCGGGTACTTGCCGCCGCCGACAGGCCGGAACACGTCCGCGCGCAGGACGATCCCGTCATCCGTCGCAATCGGGGCGTCCCAGTCGATTTTCATGCCGTCACGGATTTCGCTTTTCATCTGATTCATGGTTGATGTATCCCTATTCGGCGCGAATATTGGCTTCGCGAGCCACTTTCACATAGATGTCCACGTTCGTCTTGATCTGTTTCGCGAATTCGCCCGGCGAGTTTCCCGCCGGGATCGCTCCGGTCGCTTCCAGCCGCTGGCGAACCTCGACGGCGGCGAGCGCTTTGCGGATCTCCTCGTTGAGCTTCATGACGATGGGCTGCGGCGTGTTTGCCGGCGCGAGAAAACCCCACCAGCCCACGGGCTCGAACTGCGGATTCTGCCTGAGGTTCTCGCTCAGCTTCTGGGCGATTGGGCGCACCACGTAATCCGATGCTCCTCCCGCGGCTGTTGTAACGATGACACGCACCGGCCTGTTCGGGTAATTCTTGTAAGTGTCTGGCTGCCGTTCCTGCGCCGGTGCGTTCCTGGACGCCGCGAAACTCAGCGTGAAAACCGCCAGCACGATGCTCAATCCTTGTACTGTTGCTTTCATCGCAATCTCCCCACTTGTTCTGGTCAGGCAGCCGCGAGTTCGGCCTTCACTTCGTCGAGGATGCGTGCCGCTTCGCTGCCATGAACGCGCGCGATGTCGTCCTGGTACTTGAGCAGCACGCCGAGTGTGTCGTTGATCGTATCGGGGTCTAGTGCGATCCGGTCGAGTTCGGACAGGGCGCGCATCCAATCTATCGTTTCGGCCACGCCCGGCAGCTTGAACAGGTCAATGCCGCGCAGCTTCTGCACAAAGGCGACGACTTCGCGCGACAGCTTTTCCACTGCGCCCGGCGCTTTGCGCTTCACGATCTCGAACTCGCGCGCAGCGTCGGGGTAATCCACCCAGTGGTAAAGGCAGCGCCGCTTCACTGCGTCGTGGATTTCGCGGGTACGGTTCGACGTGATCACGACAATCGGCGGCTCGGCTGCCTTGATGGTGCCGAGTTCGGGGATCGTAACCTGAAAATCGGACAGCACCTCGAGCAAATACGCCTCGAACGGCTCGTCGCTGCGGTCGAGTTCGTCTATCAGCAGCACCGGCGCGCCGTGAGCGTCTGGCTCCAGCGCTTGCAGCAGCGGGCGTTTGATCAGGAAGCGCTCGCTGAAAATGTCGTCGCTTATCGTTGCCTTCGATTTGCCGGCCGCTTCCGCCAACCTTATTTCGATCATCTGGCGCTGGTAGTTCCATTCATAGACCGCGGATGCGATGTCGAGGCCTTCGTAGCACTGCAGCCGCACCAGCCTGCGGCCGAGCGCCTGCGCGACGACTTTTGCGATTTCGGTCTTGCCGACGCCGGCTTCGCCTTCCAGGAACAGCGGCTTGCCCATTCTGAGGGCGAGGAACAGCGCCGTCGCCAGCGCGCGCTCGGCGATGTAATCCGCACCCGCGAGCAGCGCGAGCGTGTCGTCAATCGACTTGGGGAGGGCTAAGTCCATAGACTCATTCAAAAGCGGGAAACCACAGATGGACGCAGATGGACACAGATGAATTCGTCTCTTATCTGCGTTAATCCGTGTTTATCTGTGGTTCCAATAGTCACCTGCCTGAAAGCGCAGCTTCGACCGCGCGCTGCGCGAGCACGGTGATCAGGTGAGAGCGGTACTCTGCGCTTGCATGCAGGTCGGAGTTGAGCTGGTCGGCGGGCAAATGGATGCGGGAGATCGCCTCAGGCGCGAACTTTGATGCCAGCGCTTGTTCCATGTTCTTAACGCGAAACGCGTACGGGGCAGCGCCCGTCACCGCCACGCGGACTTTGCCGGCGGTCTCGGACACGAACACTCCGACCAGCGCGTAGCGCGAGGCCGGATTGCGGAACTTGATATAAGCCGCGCGCTTCGCCATCGGAAACGATACCGAGGTGATGATTTCACCAGGCCTCAACGCGGTCTCGAACATGCCGGTGAAGAATTTCTCCGCAGCGATGTCGCGCTTGTTGGTGGTTACCGTNNTCGCCAATGCCGCCCGCGACTTTGGCCAGTACCGGCAGCGACAGCTGGACGTCCTTCGACGCCGCGACTTCAGCGTGACGCGTGAGCGCGCCGATCACGACATTGGTGCCGATGACGCTGATGCCGCGCAGCTCGGGCAGATCGCCGAGGTCTATCATGGCGCTGGGCTTGGCGAGCCGCAACTTGAGCGGAGGGATCACGCTCTGGCCACCGGCCAACAGCTTCGCATCCGCGTTCTTGCGCGCGAGCGAGGCCGCTTCCTTGAGGCTCGACGGGCGATGGTATTCGAATGAGTACATGTCTGTCTCCCGCTTAAAACGGTTTCGCGTTTGTTTTCGCCGACTGCATCGCCTGCCACACGCGCTGCGGCGTCGCCGGCATTTCGATATCCCTGACGCCGAGCGGCGCGAGCGCGTCGACGATCGCGTTGATCACCGCCGCCGGCGCGCCGATCGCGCCGGCTTCGCCGCAGCCCTTGACCCCGAGCGGGTTGTGCGTGCACGGCGTGACTTCGGTGCCGACCTTGAACGACGGCAGGTCGTCGGCGTGCGGCAGCGCGTAGTCCATCAGGGTGCCGGTCAGCAACTGGCCGCTTTCGCGATCATAGACGCAGCCTTCAAGCAGCGCCTGACCGATACCCTGCGCGAGCCCGCCATGCACCTGGCCTTCGACGATCATCGGATTGATGATGTTGCCGAAGTCATCGACCGCCGCGAAGTTGACGATCCGCGCCGAGCCGGTGTCGGGATCGATCTCGACTTCGCAGATGTGGCTGCCGGCGGGGAAAGTGAAGTTGGTGGGGTCGTAGAACGCCGACTCGTCGAGTCCGGGCTCGAGTTTGTCGAGCGGGTAGTTGTGCGGCACGTAGGCGGAGAGCGCGACCTGCGCGAACGGCACCTGCTTGTCGGTGCCGGCGATCGTGAACTTGCCATCCTTGAACTCGATGTCGGCGTCGGAGGCCTCCATCAGGTGCGCCGCGATTTTCTTGCCTTTGGCGATCACTTTGTCGAGCGCTTTCATGATCGCCGCGCCGCCGACCGCGATCGAGCGCGACCCGTAGGTGCCCATGCCGAACAGGACGCGGCCGGTATCGCCGTGCACGATGTCGACGTCATCGACCGCCAGGCCGAGACGGTCGGCGACCACCTGCGCGAACGTCGTCTCATGGCCCTGGCCGTGGCTGTGCGAGCCGGTGAACACCGTGACCTTGCCAGTCGGATGCACGCGCACTTCGCCGGCCTCGAACAGCCCGGCGCGCGCGCCGAGACTGCCGGCGACGTTCGACGGCGCAAGCCCGCACGCTTCGATATAGGTCGAGTAACCCAAACCGCGAAGCTTGCCGCGCGCGGCGGCTTCCTTCTTGCGCGCTTCGAAACCCGCAACGTCCGCGAGCTTGATCGCCGCGGCCAGCGTCGCCTCGTAATTGCCGGTGTCGTAACACAGCGCGACCGGCGTCTGATACGGGAACTCCTTGATGAAGTTGCGGCGCCGGATGTCGGCTTCGGAAATCTTCATTTCTCGCGCCGCGGTCGAGACCAGCCGCTCGACGACATAGGTCGCTTCCGGGCGGCCCGCGCCGCGGTAGGCATCGACCGGCGCGGTGTTGGTGAACACCGCGGTCACTTCGCAGTAGATCGCCGGTGTCGTGTACTGGCCGGCAAGGAGCGTCCCGTAGAGGATGGTCGGGACGCACGAAGCGAAGGTCGAAAGATACGCGCCCATGTTGGCGGTAGTCGTTACGCGCATCGCGAGAAACCTGCCGCTCTTGTCGAGCGCGAGCTCGGCGCTGGTCAGATGGTCGCGGCCGTGCGCGTCCGACAGGAACGATTCACTGCGCTCGGCGGTCCACTTGATGGGCCGGTTGACCTGCTTCGATGCCCACGTCAGCATCGTTTCCTCGGCGTAGAGAAAGATTTTGGAGCCGAAGCCGCCGCCGACGTCGGGCGCGATCACGCGTACCCTATGCTCGGGCAATCCCAGCACGAACGCCGTCATCAGCAGCCGCGCAACATGCGGGTTCTGGCTCGTCACATACAGCGTGTAGCTGTCGTCGGCGCGCGAGTAGCTGGCAATCGCGGCGCGCGGCTCGATCGCGTTCGGGATCAGCCGGTTGTTGATGAACTCGAGCTTGGTGACGTGCGCTGCTTGTGCGAACGCCTTGTCGACTGCGGCCTTGTCGCCGAGCGCCCAAACGTAGCACGTGTTGTCCGGCGCGATGTCGTGCACGGCCGCGCCGGGCGCCTTGCGCGCGTCGGCGACGTTGACGATCGCAGCCAGCACCTCATAATCGATTTCGATCAACTCGGTCGCGTCTTTGGCCTGATTCAGCGTTTCAGCGATCACTACCGCGACCTGGTCGCCGACGTAGCGCACCTTGCCCTGTGCGAGCAACGGGTGTTTGGGTTCCTTCATCGGCTGACCGTTGACGTCGGTAATCAGCCAGCCACACGGCAGCCCGCCGACACTGTCGGGCAGGTCGGAGCCGGTATACACGGCGACGACGCCGGGCGCGGTCTTGGCTTTTGAAGTATCGATGCGGTTGATTTTCGCGTGCGCGTGCGGCGAGCGCAGGAAACAGGCGTAGGTCTGCCCCTGCAGCGTGACATCGTCGGTGTAAGTGCCGCCGCCGGTGAGAAAGCGGTAGTCTTCCTTGCGCTCGACGCGTGCGCCTATGAGCGGTGCGTTCATGGCTATCCTCCGTTACGCTTTCATCGCGGCAGCACCAGCCTTAACCGCCTTGACGATATTGTGGTAACCGGTGCAGCGGCACAGATTGCCGTCGAGCCCGGAGCGGATCGCTGCCTCGGAAGGGTTGGGATTGTGCTTCACGATGTCGAGCGCGGTCATGACCATGCCGGGCGTGCAGAAACCGCATTGCAGACCGTGGTGCTGCCTGAACGCCGCCTGCATCGGATGCAGCTCACCGTTCGCGGCGGCGACGCCTTCGATGGTCATAATCTGTGCGCCCTGCGCCTGCGCGGCGAGAATATTGCAGGCTTTCACCACGCGGCCGTCGAGATGCACGGTGCACGCGCCGCACTGGCCGGTATCGCAGCCGACGTGGGAGCCGGTCAGCCGCAAATGCTCGCGCAAAAATTGCACCAGCAGCGTGCGCGGCTCGATTTCTGCTGTGACCGCTTTGCCGTTGACGGTCATCGAAACGGAGATGCCCATGGTTTTCCTCCGGGGGGGTAACAAAGATGGATTGTAGTTTATCTTACGTGCGGGTGTGCGCAATAGCGGGAGAGGTTTCGCTAGCAGCCTGGGCGGACTGTTAAGTCCGACAGGCTGCTAAAAGCAAAACCGGCCGACTCTTCATAATAAACCCACTCGAAGCGGTCGAATTTGGGGAAGCACGCGGGTAAATTCGCATATCTGTTATTCTCTTCCGCAATTCCACTGGCGCCGGTTTTGCATTAGGAGTTTGTCGGACTTAGCCCCGACAAACTCCTGTCGCGAGCTCGATGCGTCTTTCCGAACCCCCGCTCAAGCACGAAGTGCCGCCGCCCGCGCTGGGGCAGCACACCGATGAAATCCTGTGCAGCGTGCTGAAGAAAGGTGACGCGGAGATCGCGAAGCTGTCAGACGGTGGGGTGGATTAACGTTGGAGTTCAGCGGGTGCCGAAGGCAGTCCGCTGCAATGACGGGTTGGACGAAGCCGCTACGCGGAG
>PLYS01000250.1 GCA_003153455.1 Betaproteobacteria bacterium
TCAAGCTGATGGCGGAGAAACAGGCCTCGGACCTGTTTTTCACTGCCGGCGCGCCGATCCAGATCAAGATCAACGGCGTCGTGATGCCGATCAATTCGCAGGTATTAAATCCCGCGGCGGTCAAGAAGATCGCCTACGAGATGATGTCGGAGTATCAGATCAAGGAGTTCGAGAAGACGCTTGAAATGAACCTCGGGGTCAGCCGNNAAAAGCTTGGCATGGTCCTGATCGTCGGCTCGACCGGGTCCGGCAAGTCGACCACGATGGCGGCGATGATCGATTACCGCAACAGCACCAGGACCGGCCATATCCTGACGCTCGAAGATCCGATGGAATTCTCCTACAAGCACAAGCAATCGATCGTCAACCAGCGCGAAATCGGCACGGACACCAATTGCCTGGAAAACGCGCTGGTCAGCGCGACACACGAAGCGCTGGACCTGCTGATGATCGGCGAAATCCGCGATCGGCCGACGCTGCAGAGCGCGCTTTTGTTCGCGCAGACCGGCCACTTGTGTCTATCGACGATGCACGCCAACAACAGCTATCACGCGATGACCCGCATTGTCAACTTCTTCCCGCGCGAGGCGCGCGAAGCGCTGCTCGCCGACCTCGCAATCAGCCTCAAGTGCGTGGTCTCGCAGCGCCTGATACCGGCCAAGAATGGCGGGCGTATTCCGGCGGTCGAAGTCATGCTCAACACCCCCCGCATCGCCGATCTGATCGTGAGAGGCGAAATGGGCAAAATCAAGGACGCGATGGACCAAAGTCTGGAACCCGGCAGCCAGACTTTCGAGCAGGCGCTTTACGGGCTCTACACCAGCGGCCAGATCACGCTCAATGATGCGCTCGTCAACTCCGACTCCTCAACCAACATGCAGTGGCTGATCGACAACGCGGTCATGGCGCCCGCTGCGGCGCCTTCCAGCAGCCCCCGGCAAACCACCAATGCCCCCGCCATTACCGATCCCACCGACGATTTGGGCAGCGTCAAGTTCATCGACATAATTTAGAAACAGTTTCGAATTTCGGGTTTCAAGTTTCAAGTTGAAATCAAAAGGCCTGGAACCTGAATTCTGAAACATCAAGTTTATTGATTGCCGTTACTGTTCGCGATCTGATCGATGATGCGCACGCACGTTTCAAGCGGGCGCGGCTCGCCTTCGGTCATGGCACCACCAATGCCCGGGACGAGGCGGTCTATCTGGTATTGCACGCGCTGCGACTGCCGCCTGGGCGGTTGACGCCGTTTCTCTCCCGCCATGTCACCGCCACGGAGCACAAGCGCGCGCTGCACCTGATCGCTGAACGCATCCGCCGCCGCATCCCCGCCGCGTACCTGACGCGCGAAGCCTGGCTCGGCGACTATCGCTTTTATGTCGACAGGCGTGTAATCGTGCCGCGATCGTACATAGCCGAATTGCTGCGCGAGCGCCTCGCGCCGTGGATCGCGCGGCCGGCGCGCATCAAACGCGCGCTCGATCTGTGCACCGGCTCGGGCTGCCTTGCCGTCGTGCTCGCCAAGACGTTTCCTGCAGCACGGGTTGACGCCGTCGATATTTCGCGTGCGGCGCTGGCCGTGGCGCGGCGCAACGTCGCGACTTATCATCTGCAGCGGCGCGTGCGCTTGCTGCAGGCGGATCTGTTTTCGGCACTGCACGGCGAGCGTTATGACCTGATCATCGCCAATCCGCCCTATGTCAGCACCGGCGTCATGCATCAGCTGCCGCGTGAACATCTCCATGAGCCGCGGCTCGCACTCGCAGGAGGCAGCGACGGGCTTGACGCAGTACGCGTAATCCTGCGCCAGGCGGCACGGCATTTGACCGCCGCCGGGCTGCTGGTGGTCGAGGTCGGCCACAACCGCAAACGGCTTGAAGCTGTATTCCCGCATCTGCCGTTCGTATGGCCGCAGACCAGCGGCGGCGATGACTGTGTGTTTATGCTCGAGTGCCGCGATTTGGCGGGCGCTGCCGGGGCGGCGGCTGCGGCACCGCGTCAAGCCAGTCGAGCAAGCGCTGCGCCTCGTCGGCGCTGAGCTCGTAATACTGGCCGCGCTTAAGCCGCGGCGGCAGCTCGATAATTCCAAAGCGCACGCGCATCAGCCGGCTCACGATAAACCCGAGCTTTTCGAATATCCGGCGCACGATGCGGTTGCGGCCTTCCTTCAGCACCACATGGCACCACTGGTTGGCGCCTTCGCCGCCGCGCAGTTCCACGCTTTCGCAGCGGGCGACGCCATCCTCCAGCTCGATGCCCTGCGTCAGCCGGGTCAGGTGCTGCGGCTGCAGCTGACCCATTACGCGTACCGCATATTCGCGTTCGATTTCTAAACGCGGGTGCATCATGCGGTTGGCGAACTCGCCCGAGGTGGTGAAGATAAGCAGGCCGCAGGTGTTGAAATCGAGCCTGCCGATCGATAGCCATTTGGCGCCGGTTATCACCGGCAGACGCTCGAACACGCTCGGCCGCCGGCGCGGATCGTCGCGGCTGGTGATCTCGCCTTCAGGTTTGTGATAGAGCAGCACGCGCGGCAGCCGGGTGGCCGACTTGGCGTGAATTACGCGGCCGGCAACCTTGATCTGGTCGTGCGGTCCGACGCGTGCGCCGATCTGCGCAGTCGCGCCATTGACGGTAACGCGACCGCTGCCGATCAGCAATTCCATATCGCGCCGCGATCCAAGCCCGGACTGTGCCATGATTTTTTGCAGTTTCTGAGTGGATTCCATCTCGACCGGCGGCACCGCATGCCTTCTGTCAACCGGCACGGCTCGTGCGCGCTGCATTCGATCGCCGCCCGGTCCGGCAGGACGTGCCTCGCGTGTGTTAATGCCTCTCTTGTTCATGGCGATGACTCGAGCGCCCGGCGCTCGATCACAGCCTGCGCCAGCGTGCCGCTGTCGACGTGCTCCAGTTCACCGCCCACCGGCAAGCCGCGCGCGATGCGGCTGACCTTGAGTCCGCGTGCCAGCAGCAGCTCGCCGACATAATGCGCGGTCGCCTCGCCTTCAACCGTAAAATTCGTCGCGACGATGACTTCGCGCACCTCCCCGTCGTCGGCGCGCTTGAGCAGACGGTCGAGATGAATGTCCTTGGGCCCGATGCCATCCAGCGGCGACAGCCTGCCCATCAGCACAAAATACAAGCCCTGGTAGCACTCGGCCTGCTCCATCATCAGCATGTCGGCAGGCGTTTCGACCACGCACAAAAGGTGTGCGTCGCGGCGCGGTGAGCGGCACAGCGCGCACACTTGCTTCTCGCTGAAATTATTGCAGCGCTCGCAGTGCAGGATGAGCTCGAGCGCACGGCTCAGTGCCATTCCGAGCCGCGCCGCACCCGGTTGGTCGCGCTGCAGCAAGTGGTAGGCCATGCGCTGTGCGGATTTCGGCCCCACACCTGGCAGGCAGCGCAACGCCTCGATCAGATCTTCGAGTGAGGATGGGTTTTTCATAATTCTGGTTTCGAGTTTCGGGTTGCGAGTTTCGAGTTTCAGCCGAGCAACACAAATCCAATCAACTCGAAACTCTCAACTCGAAACTATTTAAAACGGCAGCTTCATGCCCGGCGGCAGACCGAGACCGGCCGTCATGCCGCCCATCTTTTCCTGTGTCGTGGCTTCAGCTCGTCGCACCGCATCGTTGAACGCCGCCGCGACCAGGTCTTCCAGCATGTCCTTGTCGTCCTTGAGCAGGCTTGCGTCTATCGTCACGCGCTTGACGTCGTGGCGGCAAGTCATCACCACCTTGACCATGCCCGCGCCGGATTGGCCCTCGACCTCGATCGTTGCCAGCTGCTCCTGCATGCGTTTCATGTTTTCCTGCATTTGCTGGGCCTGTTTCATCAGGCCTGCCAGACCGCCTTTCATGCTTTTCTCCTTCCGTTACGACACGGGTTTGATGGTAGAAGACGGCACTCGCGCATCGAGGTCTTCGATCAGATCGCGCACGAACGGATCACTGTCGATCGCCGCCATCGCCTCGTTCTGCCGCTGCTGGTTTTCACGCCCCTGGATTTCCGCGAGCGTATTGCCATTGCCGGCACCGACGCTGATTTCCAATCGCACTCTGGTTCCAAGGTGCTGTTCGAGCGCGAGCTTGAGCCGGTCCTGGTAAGCACGCTCGACCAGATGGCGCTGGGCATGCGGCACGCGCAGCTCGATGCGCTCGTCCCGCCAGGCGATCAGCTGGCAGTTATGCGCGAGCATGCGCTCCATGCCCGCCAGCGGCAGCTGGCTCACGAGCGCGTTCCAGTCGACGTCAGACGGTTGTTTTTTTGAATCCTGCGGCATCGGCGCGTGCTCGGGCGCTTTTGACGTGACGGTTCCGGATCTGCCGGGTTGCGGCGTATTGCCTTCTGGCATGAATGCAAGCATGCGCATCAGCGCCATCGTGAAGCCGGCATAGTCGTCAGGCGCAAGCCCGATATCCTGGCGTCCGTGCAACGCGATCTGATACAGCAATTGGATCTCTTCAGCGCCGAACCCGGCGGCGCACGCCTCGATTGCGGCACGCTCAGGATCGTCCTCTGCGATTGCTTTCGGCACCGTTTGTGCCAGTGCGATGCGATGCAAAAGCGTGGCCAGCTCCTGCAGCGCAATCTCGAATGACAAGCTGCGCTCGGCCATGCGGTCGGCGACCGCTATCATCGCCGCCCCGTCGCGCCGTTGCAGCGCCGACAGGATATCGTGCAAGTACTCCTGCTCAACGCTTCCGAGCATGGCCCGCACCGCCTGCAGCTCCACGCGCCCGCCGCCATGCGCAATCGCCTGGTCGAGCAGGCTCAGGCTGTCGCGCATGCTGCCGTGCGCGGCGCGCGCCAGCAATGTCAGCGCTTCGTCCTCGCCCGCGACGCGCTCGAGCTCAAGGATCTTCTGCAGATGCGCCTTGATCTGCGCCTGCGGAATCTGCTTCAGGTTGAACTGCAGGCAGCGCGACAGCACGGTTACCGGGATCTTCTGCGGGTCGGTGGTGGCAAGGATGAATTTGACGTGCCCGGGCGGCTCTTCGAGTGTCTTCAGCATCGCGTTGAATGCATTGCGCGACAGCATATGCACTTCGTCGATAATGTAGACCTTGAAGCGCGCGTTGGTCGGCGCATAAAGCGCGCTCTCGAGCAGGTCGCGCATATTGTCGACCTGGGTATTGGACGCCGCGTCGAGCTCGATCAGATCGACGAAACGTCCGGCATCAATTTCGACGCACGGGGCGCACTTCCCGCAGGGTTCGGCCGTGATGCCGGTTTCGCAGTTGAGCGCCTTGGCAATGATGCGCGCCAGCGTCGTTTTCCCGACACCGCGGGTGCCGGTAAACAGGTAAGCATGATGCAGACGCTGTTGCCTGAGCGCATTGGTGAGCGCCCTCACCACGTGCTCCTGCCCGACCAGCTCGGAAAATGTTTTGGGTCGCCACTTGCGGGCGAGGACTTGAGTCACGGCAGGCTGGTGAACGGTTAACAGTGAACGATGAACCGAGGATTGAACGCGAAGGTTTTACCGTTTCCCGTTCACGGTTTACGGTTAACGGAGTTGTCAGAAATGGTACTGGAAGCGCACTTGGTTAAAATTGATGCCCTGATTGGGGTGTTTGATTCCTGCATTCGATAAATGCTCGTAACGGTAGCCGATGTCATACTGCCCTTTGTCGCCGAGGCGTACGCCGACGCCGACAAGATCGCCAAACTGGAAGCTGCTGCCGAACTGGCGTTCGGTGCTGACCGAGGTCGTGGACAGGAAATGGAACCCAACCCCCAATTCCGCGTACGGCGACGGGCCTGTAATGCTGTTCTGCTGGAAGCGAAACACCGGCGTAAAACCGATTTCGGTAATGCTGCTGTTGGTCCTGGCGGCACTGCGGTTGTCCCAGTAGCCGAGGTTCAGGTCCCAGTAGCCGCCCACATGCCAGTTGCCCGCCTCGATCAGTTTCTTGTTCCAATCCCACTGCACGCCGACGCGATATAAGTTGACGCTGGAATTCGAGGAATCGGAATCGCCATATTCGAACGAAACCCCGTCAATCGCCAGCGCGGCAGGACTGGCCGACAGTAGTGCCAGTGCTGCGATTACAGGTCTGAATTTATTCACGATAATCTCTTTTTTTCCGGTATCGCAATGATATCGCAAAAGAAAATGGGAGGCGAGCCTGATCCCCGGCACTTGCAGAGAATAGCTTTGGCTGCTTCCTTCCGGATCTGACCAGGTTCACTACCATGCAATGCGGGGGGGCCCGCCATTAACTTACGCATCGCAGCCCGACCACAGCCGCGCAGTAGAACGCCCATTATGCCCGTTGTTGCCGCGTACCGCGAGCGCGACCTGCGGCGGCAGGTAAACAGGCGCTCCGGGAAGGGTATCGCCGCGCAGGGCGCGTGATACAATTTTCGCCGATCCAAAATATAATCACCGCGGCTGGCTGGTTCCGACCGTGATGCACAGTCCCGTTGCAACATTATTTTCTTAACCGTTAGTTACCCAGATAACTGGAGGCGCAAGATGTCGACCAAGACCATCGAATCGGTGTTGAATGAAACGCGGCTGTTTTCGCCCAGCGCCGAGTTCGTAAAGCAGGCAAATATCTCCGGCCTGGATGCCTACGATAAGCTGTGCGCGGAGGCGGAAAAAGACTTCACCGGCTTCTGGGGGCGCCTCGCGCGCGAGCATGTGCTGTGGCGCAAGCCGTTCACGCAGGTGCTCGACGAATCCAATGCACCATTCTTCAAGTGGTTCCACGATGGCGAGCTGAATGCTTCTTATAACTGCCTCGACCGGCATCTTGAGACCCAGCCCGACAAAACCGCGATCATTTTCGAGGCGGACGACGGCAAGGTCACCAAGATCAGCTACCGGCAGCTCTATCACAATGTCTGTCAGCTCGCGAACGCGCTGAAAGCGCACGGCGTCCAGAAGGGCGACCGCGTTCTGATCTACATGCCGATGTCGATCGAAGTGGTCACCGCCATGCAGGCCTGCGCCCGTATCGGCGCCACCCATTCGGTGGTATTCGGCGGCTTTTCCGCCAAGAGCCTGCACGAGCGCATTCTCGACGCCGGCGCCACCGAAGTCATCACCGCCGACGGGCAGTTCCGCGGCGGCAAGGAGATCCCGCTCAAGCCCGCGGTGGACGAGGCTATCGCGATGGGCGGCTGCGAGAACGTGAAAAACGTCATCGTCTATAAACGCACCGGCTCGAACATCAATATGCAGTCGCCACGCGACAAGTGGTGGCACGACGTCATACAGGGGCAGGCCAATACCTGCGAGCCGACCTGGGTCAACGCCGAGCATCCGCTGTTCATCCTCTACACCTCGGGCTCGACCGGCAAGCCCAAAGGCGTGCAGCACTCAACCGGCGGCTACCTGCTGATGACGATCCTCACGATGAAGTGGGTATTCGACTACAAGCCGACCGACGTGTTCTGGTGCACCGCCGACGTNNTCCGACCTATCCGGACGCGGGCCGCTTCTGGAAGATCATCCAGGACCACAGGGTAACGGTGTTCTACACCGCGCCGACGGCGATCCGCTCGCTCATCAAGGCCGGCGGCGATCTGCCGAACCGCTACGACCTTTCCAGCCTGCGCATCCTTGGCACGGTGGGCGAGCCGATTAACCCCGAGGCATGGATGTGGTACTACAAGACTGTCGGCAAGGAGCGCTGCCCGATCGTGGACACCTGGTGGCAGACTGAAACCGGCAGCCACATGATCACGCCGCTGCCCGGCGTGCATGCGCTCAAGCCGGGCTCCTGCACCCAGCCGCTGCCGGGCATCATGGCCGCGATCGTAGACGAAACCGGCCACGAGGTGGAGAAAGGCAAAGGCGGAATTCTCGTGATCAAGCGGCCCTGGCCGGCGATGATCCGCACTATCTGGGGCGATCCTGATCGCTACAAGAAGAGCTACTACCCGGAGGATTTCCATGGCAAATATTACCTCGCCGGCGACGGCGCCAGCCGCGACCTGAACGGCTACTACACCATCATGGGCCGTATCGACGACGTGCTGAACGTCGCGGGCCACCGGCTCGGCACCATGGAAATCGAATCGGCGCTGGTGGCGAACACCAGGCTGGTGGCGGAAGCTGCCGTGGTGGGGCGTCCAGACGACCTGACGGGCGAAGCGGTCGTTGCATTCGTCGTGCTCAAGGGCGTGCGGCCGAGCGGCGAGGAGGCAAAGCAGATCGCCTCGGAATTGCGTGAGTGGGTCGGCAAGGAGATCGGCCCGATCGCCAAGCCCAAGGACATCCGCTTCGGGGACAACCTGCCCAAGACGCGCTCAGGCAAAATCATGCGCCGGCTGCTGCGCTCGATCGCCAAAGGCGAGGAGATCACGCAGGACATCTCCACCCTCGAGAACCCGGCGATCCTGCAGCAATTGAAAGACGGGCTCTGAGCTGAAGCGCAGGGCGGGAGCACTACGCGCTCCCGCCCTCCCCTCCGCCCACGCCCATACTCATCTGCGGCCATGCAACGCCCCGTCATCCATGGACAGCGGCTGATCGCCTTGTTCCTGCTCGGCTGCCTGCTGTTCAACTACCCGCTGCTCTACCTATTCGACATCGATCATTACCTGTTCGGAATCCCGCTGCTCTATGCCTACATATTCGCGGCGTGGGCGCTGCTGATCGCGTTGATAGCGATGGTAGTCGAGCGCAATACCGAGTGACCAGCCCATGTTGACCGGCCCGGTCATCGTCGTCGCCTCGTTCGTCTACGTCGGGCTGCTGTTTGCCATCGCCTATTTCGGCGACAAGCGGGCGGACGCCGGGCGCAGCATCATCGCCAACCCCTATATTTACGCGCTGTCGCTCGCGGTCTACTGCACAACGTGGACCTTTTACGGCAGCGTCGGGCGCGCGGCCACCAGCGGCATCGGCTTTCTGCCGATCTACCTCGGGCCGACGCTGATGGTGATCCTGTGGCGGCATGTCATGCTGAAAATGATCCGCATCAGTAAAGCCAACCGCATCACGTCGATCGCCGACTTCATCGCGTCACGCTACGGCAATAGCCAGCTGCTCGGTGGCCTGGCGACGATCATTGCGGTGATCGGCATCGTTCCCTACATCTCGCTGCAGCTCAAGGCGGTATCGAATAGCTTCTCGATCATTCTCAAAGGCCCGGTGATCGCGGCCCCCGACATCCAGGCGGCGATACCGCTGCTCGCCGATAACACGTTCTATATAGCGCTGCTGCTTGCGGCGTTTGCCATCCTGTTCGGCACGCGTCATCTCGATGCTTCCGAACGGCACGAGGGCCTGGTCGCGGCGATCGCGTTTGAATCGCTGGTCAAGCTGCTCGCCTTTCTCGCGGTCGGCCTATTTGCGACCTTCGAACTCTATGACGGGTTCGCGGACATAATGTCGCGCGCGAGCGAGTATCCGCAGATCGCCAAGCTGCTGGAATTCAAGGGCGGCACGGTCAACTACACTTCATGGGCATCGCTGACTTTCGTCTCGATGCTCGCGATCATGTTTCTGCCGCGCCAGTTCCAGATCGCAGTGGTCGAAAACGTCGACGAGCGGCATCTGAATAAGGCGGTATGGCTGTTTCCACTCTACCTGCTTGCGATCAACATTTTCGTGCTGCCGATTGCCTTTGCCGGTCTCATTCATTTTCCGGCAGGGAACATCGACGCCGATACTTTTGTGCTGGCGCTGCCGATCGCGCATCAGCAATCGCTGCTGACGTTGCTGGTATTCATCGGCGGCATGTCGGCCGCAACCGGCATGGTGATAGTCGAGACCATTGCGCTCAGCACCATGGTATGCAACAACGTTGCCATGCCGGTGCTGCTGCGCCTGAACGTGCTTCGACTGCACCAGCGCGCCGACTTGTCGGCGCTGATCGTCGGCATCCGGCGCGGAGCCATCCTGGCGGTCCTGATGCTCGGCTACGCCTATTTCCGCCTCGCCGGCGAGGCTTACGCGCTGGTCTCGATAGGCCTGATTTCGTTCACGGCGGTGGCGCAATTCGCGCCGGCCATACTCGGCGGCATGTATTGGAAGAACGCAACCCGCCTGGGCGCGATCTGCGGGCTTTCCGCCGGGTTCCTGGTGTGGGCCTACACGTTGCTGCTGCCGTCGTTTGCGAAATCGGGGTGGCTGCCGCTTGCGTTTGTCGACCACGGCCTGTTCGGGATCTCATTCCTCAGGCCACTCGAATTGTTCGGCCTGAACGGCCTCGACGATATCACGCACTGCCTGTTCTGGAGCATGCTGTTCAACATCGGCGCCTACATCGGCATTTCACTCGCAACGAACCTCAGCTTTACCGAGCAGATCCAGGCCAACCTGTTCGTCGACGCGCATCGCGGACCAGGCCTCAAGCGCCCTGAATCGCTGCGCGACGACGCCTCGGTGAATGAACTGATCACACTGGTCGGGCGGTTTCTGGGCCAGCGCCGCGCGCAGGACGCCTTCGCGGTCTACGCGCAACAACGCGGCGCGAAGTCCGCCAGGGAACTCGGCGCTGATGCCGATCTGATTTATTTCGCCGAAACGCTGCTTGCGGGGGCCATCGGCCCAGGGTCGGCGCGCGTGGTGGTCGCCTCGGTGGTGCAGGAAGAACCGCTCGGCATCGACAAGGTGATGAACATCCTCGACGAGGCCTCGCAGGTACTGGCCTACAGCCGCCAACTCGAACAGAAATCGCGCGAGCTCGAAATCGCGACGACCGAGCTGCGCACCGCCAACCAGCGACTGCAGGAACTCGACCGGCTCAAAGACGACTTCGTGTCGACCGTGACCCACGAATTACGCACGCCGCTGACTTCAATCCGCGCGTTTTCCGAGATCCTGCACGACAATCCGACGCTCGATACCGCGCAACGCGGGAAATTCCTCGGCATCATCATCAAGGAATCCGAGCGCCTGACGCGCCTCATCAATCAGGTGCTCGACTTGGCGAAGATCGAATCGGGCAACGCCGAATGGCACAGCGGGGAAATCGACATCCGCGAAGTCATTGCAGACGCACTGACCGCCACCAGTCAGATGTTCAAGGAAAAAAACATCACAGTCGACGTGCGGCCGCCGGAGGTCCTCCCGCCGTTAGTCGCCGATCGCGATCGCCTGATGCAGGTCATGCTGAACTTGCTGTCGAATGCCGCCAAATTCTGCAACGATCATGACGGCAAGGTTGTAGTCCGCATTGCGCACGAAGCAGACACGCTGCGCATTGACGTCGAGGATAATGGCATCGGCATCAGCGGCGAGGATCAGCGCGTCATTTTTGAGAAATTCCGCCAGGTCGGAGATACGCTGACGCAGAAGCCGCAAGGCACCGGTCTCGGGCTGCCGATCTGCCGCGAGATTATCCGGCATTTCGGCGGCAAATTATGGGTCGTGAGCGCGCCTGGCCAAGGCGCGAGGTTCTCGTTCACGCTTCCGCTCGACCCAGGGCATGATGCGGGGTCCATCAGCGCTCGGCCGCTGACCCGGGCGTCGGAACCGGCGGCGGCCTTGGCGCACATTCACCAGCCAGAAGTAGCGGCACCTTGAGCAAAAAGATCCTGATCGCCAACGACGAGCCGAGTACACAATGCAAGGTTACTGCGTCAAATAATCGACCAAATAGCCGCGGCCATACTGGGTGCGCACGGTGACACCGGCGCCCGCGAGTTTTTTGCGCAAGCGGTGCACATAAACCTCGATCGCGTTGTGGCTGACCTCGTGATCGTAGCTGCAGAGCTGTTCGACCAGTTGCTCTTTGCTCACAACGCGTCCGAAGTGCGCCAGCAGCGCTTCCAGTACCCCGGTTTCCTGTATCGACAGCATCAGACTTCTGCCGTGGACACTGGCAACGCGGTTCACCGTATCGAAGTCCAGCCCGCCATAGCGGATCTCGGGTGTGGCACTGCCTTGCCCGCGCCGCAACAGCGCGCGCACGCG
>PLYS01000572.1:0-9176 GCA_003153455.1 Betaproteobacteria bacterium
ACCTGTGCCATAAGTAATTCCTCAGTCGCTTGAATTCATGCGTCTGGAAAACATACCAGCCTGCTACGCCTGTAAAGCAGACGCGCGCGCCAAGCCGCTTTGTCAGACTTCGTAGCATCAGCCGGATCGCGCGACCAAGTTAATGCGGGCTTTCTGATTTAGGCAAGACCGCGCGCCATTTCACCTACGCGACAGTTATCGCCTGCAAAGCGCGCGCGGGCTAGGCCTGGATCAGCCAGGGCGCGCCATCCTTGCGCGCAATCGGCACCGTGATGTTTTCGCAGTGCAGCGGGGTCTGCACGGAAAGGCTATGCGTGCCCTTACCGCCCATCACCACGATGACAATGTCCTCAGGCTTGTCCGCAATCGGGATGCCGTAGTCCGGGCCCACGTCGGCATAGAACTTCTGAAGCGTCTTGCTCAAGCTGCCGAGGATGCCGGGCGGAATGTCGCCGAAACGCAGCCGGCCGCGTTCCCAAATGAAGCGCTTGACATCGGCCTTGCTGTAACCGCCCTCGCCGAGCATCCGCGCATGCTGGGGACACAGGATCAGCAGCGGCTGCCCCTCGCCATTGGTGTTGCGGTTTCCGACGTAGGGGATCGAAAGGGCGAACACCTTGAGCAAATCCTTGGCATTCTGGCTGCCGCCACGCTCGTCGATCATCGCTGCCGGGCACGCGGGGAATACGGTGACCGTGCTGAGGTCCGGCGAAAAGCCGCGCTCGACATGCAGCGGCTCCCACGGGTTCTCCTCCTCGTTCTCCGCCATGCAGTGCTCGTAGCGCCCGATATGCCCCTGAGTGTGAATATTGATTGAACCCGGCGTGCCGCCCACATTGGCCATGATCAGACGCAGCGCTCGTCCGATGGTGGCCGTGCTCCGCCAACGGCTACCCGTGACGTTGTAGCCGTAATTCAGGTCGATGGCTTTGCGCATCGGCCCATTGACTACCGGCAGCAGCGACGTGATATGGGTCGATGTCTGCAGCGCGTCAAGGTTGAACCTGGGATCGCCGATCGCCTGCACACAGGCAATCAGCAGCGGCATGTACTCGGGCTTGCAACCCGCCATCACTGCGTTGGCGGCGATTTTTTCCACGGTGGCCAGAGCACGCTTAGGCGCTAGCGTGGCCACCGCGTCGGAAGCGAGCCAGCCCAGTGTGTCCTCGACGTAATCGGTCATGGCCCGCACGCGCGCTTCAGTGGGCGGCACGATGGGCAGGCCATCGGTCATGTCGCGTTCGAAAAACCATTCGTTGATGGCTTCCCACGAATTCTCCAGTTCAAGGAATTGCGTTTGAGGCTGTTCGGTATGCATCGGGTTTCCTCGACGTGATTTGCGGCCGTGCCCTACCGATTGCACTCTTTCGGGCGGACGTAATCGATGCGGGTGACCTGCGCCAGCTTTTCTTGGCTGGTGAGTTGCTCGATGATCACGGGATAAGCGATGCGGGCGACTTCACGCACCTGCTCCGGAGTCAGGTCGTAGAGTGGATGGGGCGGCGCCAACAGCGGCAGGTCCTCGATGTGCAGATTCTTCGCGGCCAGCCGTGCGTGATTCAGGAACGCAGTGGTAATGACGGTCGAAGTCGGGACCCCGCGCTGCTCCAGGTATTCCGAGTCGTGGACACTCCACGACGCGCAACCCCCTCAGTCGCCCCAGGCGTTGACGACTGCATGGACTTTGCCGTCCAGCTCGTGCGCAATCGGCTTGGCCGAGGTGAAATCCTTCCGCACGTTGTGTGTCTTCACCCCGGGATAATCGGCACGGATCATTTCCTCAATCTGGGCGAGGAAGTGCCCGACGTTGGGTTTGCCGGTATTGATGAAACCGATGGACTTTCCACGCAGCGAATCCAGCCGACGTGCCAGGGACTTCTGCTCTGCGTGGCACTGTCCTAGCGGGTTGACCAGTTTCACCAGGCAGGGGGCTGACGTGCTTATCATGATTATTCTCCGAATACCGCGGTTGAAAAACATGCACTGATCTCCGCGTGCAAGCTGATGTTCCATGCGGAGACAAACGAAGTTACAGCGCTCGGCATATACGACCCGTTACAGGGACCACAATCATGATCAAAGAGAACCGAGGCCCCCAAGAGCGCTACCGCGCTTTGAGGCCTGCCTGCTCGGCCACCCGAGCCCAATTGGCCATCTCGTCCGTTATCAGCTTCAGCAACCGCTCTGGCGGGCCGCCGGACGGTACTAGTCCATCATTTGCAATCCGTTGCGCAAACTCGGGATCCTTGATCACCTCGTTGATTTCGCTGTTAAGCTTTTCGACGATCGCGCGCGACATGCCCTTGGGCCCCACCAGCCCGTGCCAGTTACTGACCTCGTACTGATAACCCGCCTCCATCACCGTAGGAACGCCCGGCAAGGCAGGGTTGCGTCGCGCGGACGTCACGGCGATCGCACGCAAGCGCGCCGACTTGATTTGAGGTATGGCGCTGGCAACCGCCGCCAGCATCACCTGGTTATGCCCCGCGATCGTGTCCGCGATCGATTGCCCCGTTCCCTTGTACGGAACGTGAGTTAACCTGATCGCCGACACCATCGAGAATAGCTCGGTCGAAAGATGCGTTATGCTCCCTACGCCACTGCTGGCGTAATTAATTTCTCCAGGCCTGGACTTTGCCAGGGCAACCAGCTGCTTGACGCTCTGTGCCGGAAGCGAAGGGTGGGTCACCATAATAAACGGACCGTCATCCGGCTGGACAATGGGCGTCATATCCCTGATCGGATCGTACCTCAGTTTATACAAGCTGGGAGCCACGGTATAACTGCCTGAAGTCAGCAATAGTGTGTAGCCATCAGCAGGCGATTTCAGTGCAGCCTCGGTTCCTATGGTACTGCCAGCCCCCAGTCGGTTATCCACAATGAATTGCTGGCCGAGGGCTGCAGTCAGCTTAGGCGCGAGCAGCCGGGCGATGAAGTCTGTACCACCCCCCGGTGAAAACGGAACGACAACTCTCACCGGTTTTGACGGGTATTGCTGCCCATATGCCGAGATGCTGGCGAGCGCGATCGTCAATGCAACGAAGCTCTGCCCGGCGTCGGGAAACCGGATTCTCTTCCCGCACAGCCACGCTTTGACCATCCGCGTCTCCCGCTTCAAATCGAAATCTTGAAGCCGGGACGACCATCGAGCCCGCTGTAACCGACGGCCTCGAAGTTGCGCGCGACTGCTCCCGGGGATATCGGATCGGCGCGTGCGGTATTGAATACGCAGAGCAGGAAAACAGCGAGACATGCCAGGATCATCCGGCGCAGGCAAACCACGACACGTGCAAGTTTCATTTTCTCCCCCTTACTTGGAGCCCCCGCAACGCGGCAGTTCCGACCTGACTCCAGAACTTAGCCGGATGCCATATTAATCATTCCCATAGTCTACTCCCGAATCCAGGTCGGATAAATGGGCCGCTTTCCGGTGCAAGCTCCCAGCCATCGCTTGTGCCGCGAGTATGGGGCGGCGAAAGCATGATGACGATCGGCCCCGATGCTATACTTCTCTGCGCCGAGATCAACTCAGGGAACAACCGTGATTCCAGTACGCTCAGGTGTGACGCTTTTCGTGTTGCTGGTAGCATGCTCCGCGTGCACCCAGATGCCGCAAATTCCGTACAACGTCGACGCGCATGTGGATTCAACGCCACAAACCGTAGTTTGGGGGCACCTGCCGTCCGGACGGCAACCCGTGCTGCGAGTCCGTTCAGGACAGACGGTGTCCATCGACACCGTTTCGCACCAGGGTGTCATCAACGGCATGGACCCGGTCAAGTTCTTCAGCGCCGCTGGCATAGCGCCGGGCGAAGTGCTGCCGGATGCGATCGAGATTTACCATAAGGCAGAGCACCCGAAAGATTCGGGCGCGCATGTGCTCACCGGACCTGTCTACGTCGACGGCGCAGAACCCGGCGATATGCTGGAGGTACGCATCCTCGATCTGAAATTCCGCGTGCCCTATGGCGTCAATAACAGCAACAAGGGCTCGGGCGTTCTGCCCGCCCTGCATGCAAAACCGAATCCGAAGATCATCAAGTTCGACTTGCAGCGCCGGGTCGCACTGTTCGCACCGGGCATCGAGGTCCCGCTGGTGCCGTTCATGGGTATCATGACGGTCATGCCGCCAGCCGCACTGCCAAACACGAGGCCGCCCGGGATTTATGGCGGGAACATGGATTTCAACCGACTCACTGCCGGCTCCTCGCTTTATCTGCCGGTACACCAGGCGGGCGGATTGTTTTACACCGGCGATTCGCACGCGGTACAGGGAGACGGCGAAATCAACGGCACGGCGATCGAGGCCTCGCTCACGCCGGTACTGCAGTTCATCGTCCACAAGGGCGGCGGCCGATCGATGAAATGGCCGCGCGCGGAGGATGCGGCGAATGACTACGTCATGGGCATGGACGCGGATCTCGACGTGGCGTTGAAAGAAGCCGCCGAGGAGACCATCGCCTTCCTGCAAAGAGAAAGGGGATTATCCCCGGCGGACGCCTATTCACTGGCCAGCATCGGCGTGAACTACATCGTCGGGGAGGCAGTCGACGGCGTGCTGATGGTCTATGGGGCCATTCCGAAAAAAATCTTCAGCTCCAACCGTGAATTCTGGGCCAGACCGTAGCAAAACATTCAGCCTTCAATGAAGCGGGAGCATTTCGGCGCTGTCGTTCCCGGCTCGCCGTGGTGTCCATTTATTCGGCCGAGGATCGGGGTGGACTTTGCCGATGGGTTCTGTGCCATCCGCGCTCGCTTTCCTGCTGATACGAATTCCTGCCCGCCCCCCGACCATGCCATGACCGAACGCCGCGCCTACCGCTACTACGACCTCGTGATGGTCGCGTTCGTGACGGTGCTGGTGTGCTCGAACCTGATCGGACCCGCGAAGATCGCCCAGCTCGACTTGCCGCTCGTGGGCGTGCTCACCTTTGGCGCCGGCGTGCTGTTTTTCCCGATTTCATACGTGTTCGGCGACATCCTGACCGAAGTTTACGGCTACGCACGCTCGCGCCGCGTCATCTGGTCCGGCTTTGCGGCGCTCGCGTTCGCATCGCTGATGGCGTGGGTCATCGTCAAACTCCCGCCGGCTTCCTTCTGGAGCAACCAGGCCGCATACGAGATCGCGTTTGGCTCCACCTGGCGCATCGCTTCGGCTTCGCTGATCGCGTTCCTGTGCGGCGAGTTCGTCAACTCGTTCGTGCTCGCCAAGATGAAAATCTGGACCGCGGGGCGCTGGCTGTGGACGCGCACCATCGGCTCGACGCTATTCGGCGAAGGGGTGGATTCGCTGCTGTTCTATCCGCTCGCGTTCTATGGCAGCGGCATCATCCCCGATGACAAACTGCCACTGGTAATGTTCGCGCAATTTCTCGGCAAAGTGGGCGTCGAAGTCGTCTTCACGCCGGTCACCTACAAGATCGTCGCTGCGCTCAAACGCGCCGAACATGAGGATTACTACGATATCGACACCGACTTCAATCCGTTCACGCTCAAAGCGTGAGCTGGCGGTGCAATGCGAAATTCCATAACGACAAAAAACTGGCGCACCCCCGCTGTGATTCTGCTGTGCGGCGGCATGGCGCTCACCTTGGCGCTCGGCACTCGACACAGTTTCGGGCTTTTCTTACAGCCGATGACCGTGGACCTCGGCTGGAGCCGCCAGACGTTCGCGTTCGCGATCGCCATTCAAAACCTGATCTACGGCATCGCGCAGCCGTTCACCGGCATGATCGCCGATAAATTCGGCGCCGGGCGCGTGATGGTTGGCGGCGCCTTGCTCTACGCGCTCGGGCTGGTGTTGATGGCGTATTCGACCACCGGCTTGGAGTTCGGGCTGAGCGCCGGAATAATGGTTGGCGTGGCGCTCTCGTGCAGCGGCTTCAGCATCGTCTACGGTGTCGTCGGCCGCGCTTTCCCGGTGGAAAAGCGCAGTGCAGCGCTCGGCATCGCCGGTGCTGCCGGCTCGTTTGGCCAGTTCGTGATGCTGCCCTATGGGCAGACGCTGATAAACCATATCGGCTGGCACAATGCGCTGCTGACGCTGGCGCTGACGATACTGCTGATCGTGCCGCTGTCGGCGGCGCTGGTCGAAAAACGCCGGCACGAACCGGCCGGACTGTACAAGCAATCGATTCCGGAGGCGCTGCGCGAGGCGTTCAGCCATAACGGCTACTGGCTGCTGTGCATCGCCTACACGGTGTGCGGCTTTCAGCTCATGTTCATTTCGGTGCATTTCCCGGCGTATATGATCGACCAGCACATGACGCCTGAGACCGGCATGATGGCGCTCGCGCTGATCGGGCTGTTCAACATCTTCGGCAGCTACTTCTGGGGCTGGCTCGGCGGGCATTACACCAAGAAATACCTGTTGAGCACGCTGTACCTGACGCGCGCCGTGGCCATCGCGGTGTTCATCGCGCTGCCGATCACACCGTGGTCGGTTTACCTGTTCGGCGCCGTAATCGGGTTTCTGTGGCTTGGAACCGTGCCGCTCACCACCGGCGTGATCGCACAGATCTTCGGCGTCAGATACCTCTCGACGCTCACTGGCATTGCGTTCCTGTTTCACCAGGTCGGCAGCTTTCTCGGCATCGGCTTCGGCGGCTATTTGTTCGATGCAACTGGCTCGTACCGGCTGATGTGGCTGCTGACGATTGCGATGGGCGTGGTGGCGGCGATCCTGAACTGGCCGATCGACGATCGCCAGGTCGTGCGGCCAGTCGCCAAAGCTACAGCCTGAGAGCCGCTATTCCGCAGGCGACGACTATCGCGCCTGCGAGGCGCGGCCTACCCATCTGCTCCTTGAGCAACACGCTACCGATCAGCGCAGCGAAAATCACCGACGTCTCGCGCAATGCCGCAACCGCCGCAATCGGCGCGCGTGTCATCACCCACAGCACGATGGTGTACGAAGTGATCGTCAGGGAAGCCACCAATCGCGCCGGGAGCCCAGCGCTGCCGCATATGGCGCCACACGCCGCCTCCATGGCGCATCACCGCCAGTGCGGCGAGCGGGAAAGCGTTGAGCACGAACAACCCCAGGCTGTAAGCGACCGGGTTCGCCGACAGCCGCGTGCCCTGGCCATCGACCAGCGTATAGCTGGCGATGATCGCGCTGTTGCCCAGGGCAAACAGCGTGCCTTTGCCGGGCATGCCGAGAGCCGCAGGACGCAGCAGAAACGGCAGCGCCGCGGCGCAAATGGCGCCCGCCGCCACCGTCATGGTCGTGATGTCGAGCAGCTTGCTTGCGCCGGATTTTGCGATCGCGTTCCAGGACGCGTGCAGCACCGCCGCCAGCAGCACCAGCAGCGCGGCGTCAGCCGGAAGGTTCGGCAATACCTGCAATTCAGCCCCGCAACGAATAGTTCATGATCTTAATCCCGGAATCCGATGACAGGAAACAGCGGCGGCGACAACTGCCCTCCCGGCGCGTAAGATGTCGCCTGCGCCAGCGACAATCCACGTCCGCCGGCGTCATATCAATGGGGTAAAGCATGGCTGCACTAGCCGAAATCACCAACATGGCACTGTTCTGCGACTTCGAGAACGTTGCGCTCGGCGTGCGCGACGCCAAATACGAAAAATTCGACATCGACAAGGTGCTCGAACGCCTGCTGCTGAAGGGCAGCATCGTCGTCAAGAAAGCCTATTGCGACTGGGAGCGCTACAAGGGCTTCAAGGCGGCGATGCACGAAGCGGCGTTCGAGCTGATCGAAATTCCGCATGTGCGCATGTCCGGCAAGAACTCGGCCGATATCCGCATGGTCGTCGATGCGCTGGACCTGTGCTACACCAAGTCGCACGTCGACACTTTCGTCATCATCAGCGGCGATTCGGACTTCTCGCCGCTGGTAAGCAAACTGCGCGAGAACAACAAGGTCGTGATCGGCGTCGGCGTCAAGAACTCGACCTCCGACCTGCTGATTGCGAACTGCGACGAGTTCATCTTTTACGACGACCTGGTGCGCGAAAAGCCGGCACGCAAGCGCGCCACCGCGAAGAAAACCGCCGCCAAGCCCGAAACGAGCGCCACCGCGACGGATGTGCCGAAACAATCGGACGACGGCAAAAAGCAGGAAGCACTCGATCTGATCCTTGAGACCATAGAAGCACTGGGAACCGAGCGCGGAGAAGACGAGAAGATCTGGGGCTCGATGGTCAAGCAGGCGCTGAAGCGCCGCAAGCCGGGTTTCAACGAAGCCTATTACGGCTTCCGCTCATTCAACAAGCTGCTGGAGGAAGCCGAGGCGCGGCACATGCTGAAACTCGAGCGCGACGAAAAGTCGGGCGGCTACATCATCCGCCAAATAGATTTATAATTGTTTGATTATTATACAAATAATTACGAATGACCAGATTTACCCCCGTCTCTACCCACAGTCAGAGCCCGATTTTGCGCCCAATGTGGCTTTAGGACAGTTTGCCCCGCCGCATCAGCACCACGTGCAGTTCTGTGGCAGCTAATTTGCGCTGATCGCGTCGCGCACGCGACACGATCCGGTGAGGCCACGCACCCGCGCACTACGGGCCGGATGACGGGTGAGCTTGGCTTCGTTGCAGCCGAGAACCGCGACTATGACACCCGTCAGCTTGTTGCCGATGTCGAATCCCTCTACTGCAGCGTGCAAACGGCGCTCGCTGCGGAGCGGGCAACCTGCGCCGCCTGAGGCGGTGCCCGGGCTCAACAGCGCAGCTCTCGGCCTACTCCCAGCGGCGCAACGATTTGCACTCGACAACAATGCCGCGCCACGCCAGACAGTTAACTTCTGAAGAAGCCATCATGTCGCGCAACCAATTCGATGATTACGCAGAGCCCTCGGTCGCCGGCAGATGGTCGCGGGTGCGCGCTGGTCAGGAGTAGCGGTTACCGACCGCCAAAGCACCAAATTGGGCAAGCTTCCGCAGGACTAGGCCACAAGCGCTTACTTCTTACAGGCGAATCTCAGCAGACCTCGTTGTATCGGTAGAGGCGCGACTGGACTCCACGCGCCACCAGTACCATCACCTTCGGTTTTAAGTTCTTTTCCTTCGGCCATAGGTTGACCGAAGACACTTATAAAAAGCATTCGCACTCGTTCTTCCTTGCAATCGAATTCCAATTGTTCTCTCAACGACAAAACCAGGAAACCACCGGACATTAGGACCCTCTTGTGGTCCTGAAGATCCCAAATTTT
>PLYS01000572.1:9210-16122 GCA_003153455.1 Betaproteobacteria bacterium
GCCTACGGATACACAGTGCCACAAATTGAGCGAATATGTAACGGGCGTACAAAATGGGCGGCGGGCGCCTTGAGTGGCGACGAAACCAGCCTGAACACCCGATACACCGCCTTCGGGGGCTCAAGCTTCAGCACGGTTGCCGGCGGGAGCGGCGGGTAGTTCATCCGGAACATTCTCTCACGAGGCGACCTATGCGGGAGATTCCAGAACGGACAAGCCTGCACGTGGCGGGCTAAATGTACTCACTATTCGACTATTTGTGCCGCCACTTCGCATCGGGGTAACGCCCCGCGATCCGCGCTTCAACTAACGCGGCAACAAGCGCAAGCGTTTCCGCGCTGAACAGCCACACCTCAGACTCGGCGAACTCCCTGTTGCCGGAGGCCAAGGTATCGATAACCCTGCGAAGGGCTTGGCCTTCAGCCGTTTCCCCGTGTGCATCAAGGAAACGCCATGCTTCCGCGAGCGGATCACGATACGGACAGCGGAGGCGAACGCGGCGTTTAAGGGCTACGCGAAAGGCTGCGGCGTTCATTGGGATGCTCGTTTTTCTCTGCCCGCACGCCATTCACCGGTCTTGTGACTGAAATATCGACGCCTAGCCTCGGCATAATCGAAGTCAGACGCCTCCTCTCGCCGCATGCTTGCACGTGAAACCTGTCCGAGAGCTGGATGCGGGAAATCCGCACGTCCAGTTCGATGAGGGCGTGGAGGAAACGGACCGCGGGTACGACTCGGCGAGATCGACACCGCGAGAGCGGGTCATCGCAGCAGGCGCCGTCAAACCCTAGCGGTACCGCGCCTCCACGCCGCCTCTACACTTCTTCGATCGGAATCATCGAAGAGCGCTTCAGGCAGACCTCGTTCATGGATAAGGGAGAATCAAACCGCGCACGCACGGCGCTCCGCGCAGGACAAGGAATGGTTGCAGCGCCGATCACGATCGCGCGGCCGGTGAACCTCCCCTGCGTTCTGGAAGAGCTCTCGGGCATGGCGCTGTAGGGCGTACCGTCCGACTCATGCAGATGGTACAATCGCGCCCTGCAATCGAAATCAAGGTTCTACTGTCGAGCCGCGTGGAGGAATCACATTGGGCGAACTCGTGCTGGCAAACCTGTGCCGGAGATTCGGCTCCGTCGAAGCCGTCAAGGATGTGTCCCTCTCCATTCACGATGGCGAGTTTGTGGTGTTTCTCGGTCCTTCCGGATGCGGCAAGACCACCACGCTGCGAATGATCGCCGGCCTAGAGGAAATCACCAGCGGGAAAATCTATCTCGACGGCCGGCTCTTGAATGACATCCTCCCGGCGGAGCGCGACATCGCGATGGTGTTTCAAAACTACGCGCTATATCCGCACATGACGGTCTACAAAAACATGGCTTTTGGCTTGAAGATGCGGGGCGCCGCCAAGGCGGACATCAAGGCGCGCGTCGCGCGCGCAGCGGATATTCTCTCGATTTCGCATTTGCTCGATCGCTACCCTAGGGAACTCTCGGGCGGCCAGCGCCAGCGGGTTGCGGTGGGACGCGCGATTGTTCGCAATCCGCGCGTGTTCCTCTTCGATGAGCCGCTATCCAACCTGGACGCGAAGCTCCGCGCCCAGACGCGGGTGGAACTGCTCAAACTCCACCGACAGCTTTCAGCCACGTCCGTCTACGTCACTCACGACCAGATCGAGGCGATGACGATGGGCGACCGGATCGTCATCATGCTCGATGGCTCGGTCCAGCAGGTAGGTGCCCCAATGGATATCTACCAGAAGCCGGCCAATCGGTTTATCGCCGGTTTTATCGGGAGCCCGCCGATGAACTTCCTCTCGGCGCGTTTGGTGTGGGTGGGTGCACAGCTCGAACTGAGAGGACAAGGCTTGCGGATTCCGCTTCCGGCCGACAAGGCTGCGAGGCTGGGACAAACGCCGGGCGAGGAGGTTCTCCTTGGCATCAGGCCGGAGAATCTGCTCCTAAGACCCCCGACGCCCGCATGTGAGCCGCTACTCGCTCAGATCGAGATCGTCGAAGCCATCGGATCGGACATCTACTTGAACTTCAGCCATGCGGGAACCCCAATGACCGCGCGCGTCGAGGCAACGGTGGACATCAAGGTCGGCCAGGAGGTCGCCGTCTACCCCGATCCGGAGCGCATACATCTCTTCGATCCGCAGTCGGGGGTGACCCTGTTATAACAGCTAGCGGCTGCCAGCTCCCGTGCAAGGCGGGCGCCGGGCGCGGATTTCGGGAGCGGCTTCCTCGTAGGCGCTGGCGATCCCGAGGATGCGCCCCTCGTTCCATTCCGGCCCGACAATCTGGAGCGAAAGCGGCATCCCTTCCCGATCGAAACCCATCGGCAGCGAGACCGCCGGGCATCCGGTCAGGTTGTGCGAGCTTTGAAAGGGCCGATGAATCCACATGCATGGATATTCCTTGCCGTTCACCTTCGCCATCAGGGATTCGATAGGCGGAGCCGCGCAGGGCATGGATGGAAGCAGCAGCGCGTCTACGCTCCGGAAGAAATCAGCGACTTCCCGGCGAAGGAGTTCTCGCTCACGAAGCCCACGCACATACTCGTCCGCGGTAATCTTGAGAGACCATTCGAGGCGTTCCCGCACGGAAGCCCCGTAGCCGTCCGGATTTTTCTTGTAGAACGGCCGATGAAACTCCGCAAATTCCGGTCCCGAGATTGCCGGGAAGAGTTCGGTCAACCGCTTCCCGTTCAGGAAAGAAACGTATTCCACTGTCGCCCCCAAGGTTCGGAAGACCTGAACGGCTTCTGAGAAAGCACGGTCCACGTCGCTGTCCACCTCGGCGTTCATGTAGAAGTCCGGGCACAGAACCAATCGCATCCCGCGGACGCCGCGCTTCCAACCTTCGGTATAGTCGGGGACGGCGACATCGCGCGAAGCCGCGTCGCGCGGGTCGTAGCCCGCCAGCGTCTGCAGTACCAGGGCTGCGTCCCGTGCGGTGTACGTCATGGTACCCAGGTGATCGAATGTCATCACGTTGGGACATACGCCCATGAGGCTCACCCGACCGTGGGTGGGCTTCAAGCCGACGACGCCGCAAAGCGCGGCAGGATTCCGGATCGAGCCGCCCGTATCGGAGCCTAGCGCGAAGGCACAGAGCCCCGCCGCCACCGCCGCTGCAGACCCTCCGCTAGAGCCGCCCGTGATGCAGTCGAGGTTCCAGGGATTATGCGCGGTTCCGTAGTGGGGATTGATGGTGGTGGTCGCGGCGGCGAACTCGTGGGTGAGTGTCTTGCCGAGCATGATGGCGCCCGCGCTCCGCAGCCGCGTGATGCACTCGGCGTCCCGATCGGGAACGAAGTCCCGGAAGAAACTCGAACCGTGCGTGGTCCGGACGCCTTTCGTTTCGATGATGTCCTTGACGCCGTAGGGAATGCCGTGCAGCGGTCCACGCCAGCCCCCCGCGGCGATCTCGGTTTCGGCCCGCCTTGCTTCTTCTCGAGCGCTGTCAGCCGTCAGCGTGAGATAGGCTGACAGCCGCGGATTCAGCGCCTCGATCCGCCGAAGGTAAGCGTCTACGACCTCAACGGGAGAAACTTCCCTGCGCTGAATGCGCCCGGCGAGATCGTGAACGCCGCGATAGCAGAGATCCTCCGTGTCCATCGCTCTCTCCGTAGTCATTCCTTCAGGCCGCTCAATGCAATGCCGCGGACGAAGGCCCGCTGAAAGAACAGAAACAGGATCGCCATCGGGATCATGCCGATGACCGCGAGCGCCATGATCTCGTGGTATGCGGCCGAATCGATGCCCTCCATCTCCGCGAGACCGAGCGGGAACGTCTTCAAGGCATCGCTGGAAGCCACGATGAATGGCCAGAGGAACTGGTCCCAAGTGTCGCGGAACGCGAGGAGCGCGAGCGCACCGAGTGCGGGCTTGCAGTTGGGCAGGATGATGCGCCAGAAGATGCCGAACTCGCTGCAGCCGTCGAGCCGCGCCGCTTCGATCAACGAATCCGGCAGGTCCTTGATGTACTGGCGCATGAGGAAGATGCCGAACGCATCCACCGCCAACGGGACGATCAGGCCGCCAAGGCTGTTCACCATGCCTAGCTGCTGCACCACGAGGAAGGTGGGCACCAGCACGATCTCCAACGGAAGCATCAGGGTGCTCAGGACAAACCGGAAGCACAGCTCCCGCATGGGGAAGCGGAACTTGGCAAGCCCATAGCCCGCGAGGCTGCAGAACAGGATGTTGGCCGCCGTGACCGCCACCGCCACGATGCCGCTGTTCGCGAAATAGGTGCCGAACGATCCCCGGGAGAGCGCCGCGGGAAAATTCGCCCATTGGATCTCCTGCGGGATCCACCGGATTGGGAGTTCGAAGACCTCGGCGCCGGTCTTGAGCGATGACGAGACCATCCAGAAATAAGGTAGCAGCGTCACCCCTATCCCCAGAATGGTGAGGAGCGTGATGGTCCGCCCGCCCCAGCGGATGAGCGTCTTCTTGTTCATTGCACCCCTCCGCGGCGCAGGAGGCGCAGGAGGATGAGCGTGAGGCCGAACACGAACACGAAGAGCACAGTGGAAGCCGCCGCAGCCTCGCCCATGCGGAAGTAAGCGAATCCGGTCTCGTAGATGAAGTACGGCAGCACCCGGGTCGTTCCGTTGGGGCCGCCACCCGTCATGACCAGGGGATTCAGGAACACCTTTACCGCTGAAACAAGCGAGATCACCATGACGAAGAGGATGGTGGGGAGCAGCAGCGGAATCGTGATGTGGATGAAGCGCTGGAACGGCCCCGCGCCGTCCATCATGGCCGCTTCGTAGTAGTCCTTCGGGATCGCCTGAAGGCCCGCAAGGTAGATCACACCGAAGAGCGGGATGCCTCGCCAGATGCCGATTGCGATCAGGCTGGGAAGCGCCGTCTCCTCGGTCGAGAGCCAATTGATGCGACCGACTCCGAAGATCTCCAGGATGGTGTTCACCAGACCGTACGGGTGGTACATGAACTTCCACACCATCGCCACCACGATCTGCGACATGGCGATCGGGAAGAAGTACGCCAACCGGATGACGGACCGCCCCAGCATTGCGCGATTGAGGAGGAGCGCAAGTCCCAGCGCCAGAAACCACTCCGGGATCGAGACGCCGAACATATACTTCACCGAGACCCAGAAGGACTGGTGAAAGAGCGGGTTCTCCCAGAGCGCGTGATAGTTCGCCAGCCCATTGAACACGGGCGGGCTCATGAGGTCGTACCGGTAGAAACTCAACCGGAAGGCTTCGATTAGCGGGTAGAACTTGAAGACCGTGAGATGGATGAGCGCCGGGAGCACGAAGAAAAAACCCGCCCAGCGCAGTCGGCTCCGGTAGGAAAGACGCCCCGGCCAGGCGGTCCAACGCCGCACGCCTGCGAGTCTCCCGGAGTCTCCGCTCTGCACAACCGCACTCCTCGTGGCTTCTTGCCCGCCAGGGTTGCAGGCCCGGCGCCCAAGAAAAAAGTTAAGGACGAAACACGGCTAGGGTTGCGCCAACGCCGCGTCGATCTCCTTGCAGGCCTGATCAAGTGAGGCCTTGGGGTTCTCGGCTTTCAGCACTACGCGCTCCGTCGCCCGGTGAATGGCCTCGTTGATCTCCAGGATCTGGGGCGAGCGCTGCACGAAGCGCCCGTTCTTGACATCCTGCAGGAACACGTCGAGGTAGCGGGTCTTCCGTGCCTCCTCGATCCCGGGAAGCTCCAGGAAATTGCTGGCCGGATAGGGATAGGAGGTCTTTTCATACCACCCCTTGGGATCCTTGGTGACGTGCTTGATGAAATCGTGCACCAGCTTCTGCTTCGCCTCGGGGATCTGGGGATTCACCGCGAGGGCAAAGCCATACACCGGCGTGATGGGCTTCTGCGGATTCACCTGCGGGTACGGCACGACCTTCATGTCCTTCATCACACCGGGGCCGAACTGCGCCACGCTCCCCGCGTGCGTGATGAACATAGAGACGCGCCCCTTTGGGAGATCGTCAGCCGGGAGCGCGTTGGTGGCAAAGCTGACCGTCGGATCCGAAATCTTGTAGTCCTGCACGTACATCGCCCGAACCTTCATGGCATTGACGCCGGCTTCGCTGTTTGCCGTGCATTTCTTCCCGGAGGCATCGAGGATCTCCCCGCCGTACTGCCGGATGAGCGAGTTGAAGTACCACATGGTCCACGTGGAGGAATGCATGGCGAAATCGAAAGCCTCGCGGACCATCTTGTTGCCGTCCATCTTGACGAGCTTCTTGCCGATGCGGCCGATGTCCTCCCACGTGCGGGGATAATCCTTGTCCGGGTCGAGGCCCGCCTCCTGGAAGTGCTTCCGGTTGATGTAGAGGCTGAAGACTGCGGCGATCACGGGAACGCCGTAGAGCTTCCCTTGATACATGTAGCCGTCAAGCGAACCCGGGAGGTAGTGCTTCTTCATATCGTCCAGGTTCTTGTAGCCCAGCCACTCGGGATGAATCGGCGCGAGCGTGTTCTTCGTCGTGTAGATCGGCATCAGGGTGTCCATGACCGTGAACACATCGGCCGCCGAGCGGGTGGAGAGCGCCGTGGTGAGCTTCTTGAAGTACGGCGTCATCGCGAAGAATTCATACTGCACCGGAGTCTTGGGATTCTTCGCGTTCCAGTCCGCAACCAGCTCCTTGGAGTAGTTGTTGTGCGGGGGATTGCTGTGCTCCCACCAGGTGATGTTGTTCTGCTGCGCGAGCGCGGAGCCGCAAAGAAGCGCGGTCGCGAGACTGATCGAAAGACGAGTAACAAGATGCCGTTCCATGATTCCCCTCCTCTGACATTTCATCAGGGTCAACTGCCGAACCGCAATGTGGATTCCGGCGCGCGCCACTGGCCGGAACCGAAGTCTCGCTATGACTGTCGCATGAAGAAAGTATAGCAGAAAGCGCGTTTGACTTGGCGCGCCCGGG
>PLYS01000499.1 GCA_003153455.1 Betaproteobacteria bacterium
GCCCCGGCATGGCGTTCGACGTTGCGCATCGCTTCTTCGGCGATCCGGAACAATGTCTCTGCCCGTTCATCGGCGAACGTACCCGCCGGCGCATCGCTCGTGTAATCGACCGGAATGCCGGTACGCTCGACAAACAGCTTGACCAAATCGTCCAGCGCCGCGGCAAGCCCCGCATCGCGTACCGGGTTGAAACGCATCTGCGTAATCGCGGCGCGGGCTTCCTTCAGGCCTTGATGTGCCGCTTCCTCGGCGCGCGTCAATTCCTCCGCCATGGCCCCGGGGTTGGTGTTCGAGAGCCTCTTTAGAAGCCGGATCTCGGTGAGCATCGCCATCATCGAATGCGCCAGGGTGTCATGCAGGTCGCGCGCGATCTTCAGGCGCTCGCGCACCACGGCGGCATAGCGCGCCTGTTCCGCCAGCCGTTCGATTTCGCGGGTACGCGCCTCCACGCGCTGGTCCAGCTCGGCATTCAACGTCTGCAATGCGCTGCGTTCGCGCTGCAGCGAAGTGAGCAGCTCGTCCAGCGCACGTCCCAAGCGCGCCGCTTCATTCCGGCCAAGGGGCACGGCGATCTGTTGCGTGGCACCCGTTCGGACGGCATCGGCCGAGCGTGCGATAGCATCCAGCTCGCGTGTGACGCGGCGTGCCAGCAGCACTCCGAGCAGCGCGGCGAGCAGCCCCAAGCCAAGCAGGACGACGGTGATCTGACCTTGCAGGATTCTGGCGCGCTGCGTGGCGTCTTGCAGTGGTTGGAGCACCACGACGCGCCAGCCGAGAGCGTGCAAGGCATCGGACGCTCCCGGCGTTGCTTGCGCGACCAGATAACGCCTGCCGTCGGCCAGCCGTTCAACACGCGAGGGCCACTCAACGCTGCCCCTTGGCACATTGACCGCTGCTGTCGGCGCGGCGGTCTCCGTCGAATCACGGTTACTCTCCCAGCGCTTGCCTTTAAGGCTCGCGGGCCCGATCAGTACCGTGCCATCCTGGTCCAGCAGCAGCGCTTCGGTATCGGCCAACCCTCGCGGATCCTGCCCAAGACTTCCTGCGAGATCCCGCAACCAGCGCCTGCTCAGTTGTGTCCCAATTACGCCGACCATTTCTCCCTTGGCATCGATCACCGAGGCGATCAGGTCTACAAAGGACCCAGGTGCACCATCGGTTGCGGCGGACGGCGTCTTCGCCGCCATTGGCGCCAGTCGCACATCGCCGATTTTCGACCCCTTCAGACCGAACGCAAACCACGACCGGTCGGCAACGCTCGCGCCCTCAAGCACGCCGTGGGTGGCGGCCAGTACGCGGCCTTGCGGGTTCGCCACGCCGATCCACTCGAATTCGGGTGAAGCCTGTTGCAGGTTCTCGAGAATCCTCCGGATCGTCGCCTGGTTTTCGTCGCGAAGCTCAGTGGCCAGCAGCGCAGCCAATGCACGCACCGATTGCAACCGAAGCGCGAGACTGAGATTCAGTTCGGCAGCGATACGGTCGGCCGTGCCGCCCAGTTGCCGGCTGCGCTGGTCGAGCAGGTTGGTGCGCACGATGTTGCCCACCCACACGCTGGCAACCAGCACGAGACCGATCGATAATGCGAACACCAGCCAGCCGATGGCGGAGGCCACGCTGCGGCGGGGGTCGAGGTAGCGCGCCAGCGGGTGCATGAAGGGGATCGCCAAAGTTTTTCTATTGTCGCAAGTGACGAAGGTAACATCAAACTCATGACGTGTGGCCCTCGCGAGCGGCCAAGGCATCCGGTAGATTACGTGATGAAGAGGATTTCTGGTCATTTCTGTGCAAGCTCCCAACGCTGGGGTATTTCGAAGTGAATGAACTGATTCAACTGGTCGAGCAACGGGCTGGGATCTCTTCGGCCCAGGCAGCGCTTGCCGTCGCGGCCATGCTGGGGTATCTGACGGCGCGGCTCCCTTCGCCGGTGGTTGGGCGCATCAGCGAGCAATTGGGTGGGGTGCAAAGCCCCCGCCACCTGGATGTCGGCGACGGGAGTGTCAAGTGACGGCGGGATCCCCCGACGAGGCTCCTCGCATCCGGGTGCTCGTTGCCGATGATCAGGCCCTGATCCGGCGCGGGATGACGCTGATGCTCTCAGTCGAGTCGGACATCGAAGTAGTGGGTCAGGCATCCGACGGCGTGGAAGCCGTCGAGATGGCGGAACGCTTGCGTCCCGATGTCGTGTTGATGGATTTGCATATGCCGCGCAAGGGTGGCGTAGCCGCCACGCGCGAAATCATGCTGTCGCTGCCCCACACGCACGTGTTGGTCCTGACTACGCTGGACGCTGACGAATTGGTCTTCGAGGCGGTCCGCGCCGGTGCCCATGCCTACTTGCTGAAGGATGCGAGCGAAGATGAGCTGCTCGAAACAGTGCGCGCGGTGCATCGCGGCGAGTCCCGGCTGACGCCGCAGATCGCGCGCAAGGTGATGGATCAGTTTCGGCGGCTTGCATCCCTGTCTGAGGCTACTCTTGCGGGTACCCCCGTGAACGGTCCTGCGGCGTCGAGCAAGCCTTCAGGCGCCGCCCAAGCCAAGGCCACCGATTCCGTGGCCGAGACGCTCAGCGACAAGGAGGAAAAGATCCTGAGCCTTATCGCCGAGGGCAAGAGCAACAAACAGATCGCGGCCGCCGTGTTCCTGGCCGAGGGTACGGTCAAGAACTACGTGAGCCGCATCATGGAAAAGCTCCA
>PLYS01000368.1 GCA_003153455.1 Betaproteobacteria bacterium
CGCTCACGATGCCGGCGGTCACGGTGAAGTTGAGGCCCAGCGGGTTGCCGATCGCCAGCACCCACTCCCCGACGCGGGCCTGCGTGTCGTCGCCCAAGTTGACCGTCGGCAGGTCGTGCCCATCGATCTTGATCACGGCCACATCGGTCGTGGGATCGCGGCCGACGACCTTGGCCTTGAACACGCGTTGATCGGTCAGCATGACGGTCACGCGGTCAGCGTCCGCTACTACGTGGTTGTTGGTGAGGATATAGCCGTCAGCCGAGACAATGAAGCCTGAACCGCTGGCCTCTTGCGGCTGCGGTTGTTGCGGGCCGAATTGATTGAAGAAATCTTCGAGCCCCGGCGGGACACGACCACGCATCCGGGGGCTGGCATCGCTTTGACGCGGATCACGGGCCGTCTGAATCGACACGACGGCCGGGGTGACGTGCTCCGCGATCGAGACGAAGGCGTTGCTGGTATCGGCGACCGGCTTGATCTGCGTCGTCGTCGGCTTGCCAGTGGTCTGGGTTGCGGTCGCCGACTGGGCGTAGCCGAAGTGGGTGAAGTCGAGCGATGAGGCGACGAGGATTCCGCCGACAAATGCCGCGACCACCGAGGCGCCGAATTTCGTGCGAAAGAAAGTGTGTGCCATGGGGCTGACCTGCCTGTTCAAAGAGTCGTGAATACTTCGGACACTAACCGATCCACACAACCGATATACACGCGGCAGGGCCGCAGAGTTTCCTCAAGGTGAGGTGCCGGTAGGCGACCGCGGGCATACGATCGCGCCTTTGGGCTTCAGTCCGCTTACTTCTTCTCGTCCACGATCTCGTAATCGGCTTCGACGACATCGTCGGGCTTGGCGCCTGGTTGGCCGCCGGCGGTCGGGCCGCCAGGAGGTGGCTCCTGTGCGCCGTCGCCGGGGGTCGGGCCAGGGGTCGCGCCCGCGCCTTGTTGCTGATACAAAGACTGCCCAGCCTCACTGTAGGTACGGGTGAGCTCCTCTTGTGCGGCCCGGATCTCCCCCTGGTCGTCGGCACGCAGCGCCTTCCGCGCCCGGTCCACGGCCCCGTCGAGCTTCGACTTGAGGTCGGGGGTCAAGCGATCCGACCACTCCTTGGCGTTCTTCTCCACCTCGTACGTCATGCTGTCGAGGCGGTTTCGGGTGTCGATCTCTTCGCGCCGCTTCTTGTCTTCCGCGGCATTCTTGTCGGCGTCCTTGACCATTCGGTCGATCTCGGCTTCCGAGATACCGCTCGAGGCTTCGATCCGGATCTTCTGTTCCTTGCCCGTGGTCTTGTCCTTGGCCGACACGTGCAGAATGCCGTTGGCGTCGATGTCGAACGTGACCTCGATCTGCGGCATGCCGCGCGGCGCCACCGGGAGCTCGGTCAGGTTGAACTGACCGAGGCTCTTGTTGCCGGAGGCCATCTCGCGCTCGCCCTGCAGGACGTGGATCGTCACGGCCGACTGATTGTCCTCGGCGGTCGAGAACACCTGCGATGCCTTGGTCGGGATCGTGGTGTTCTTCGGGATCAGCTTGGTCATCACGCCGCCGAGCGTTTCGATACCGAGCGACAGCGGGGTCACGTCGAGCAGCAGTACGTCCTTGACCTCACCTTTCAGCACGCCGCCCTGGATGGCGGCGCCAACTGCCACCGCTTCGTCGGGATTGACGTCCTTGCGCGGCTCTTTGCCGAAGAACTCTTTGACCTTGTCCTGTACCTTCGGCATGCGCGTCTGGCCACCGACCAGAATCACGTCGTCGATCTCCGAGAGCTTGATGCCGGCGTCTTTCACGGCGATCTCGCACGGCTTGATCGTCTTCTCGATCAGCTCCTCGACCAGGCTTTCGAACTTGGCGCGCGTGATCTTGATCGCGAGGTGCTTGGGTCCTGACGCATCGGCCGTGATGTAGGGCAGGTTGATCTCGGTTTGCTGCGACGACGAAAGCTCGATCTTGGCTTTTTCCGCGGCGTCCTTCAGGCGTTGCAGCGCGAGCATGTCTTTCTTGAGATCGATGCCGCTTTCCTTCTTGTACTCGTCGCACAAGTAGTCCATCAGGCGCTGGTCGAAGTCTTCGCCACCGAGGAAGGTGTCGCCGTTGGTCGATAACACCTCGAACTGGTGCTCGCCCTCGACTGCCGCAATCTCGATGATCGAGATGTCGAACGTGCCGCCGCCCAGGTCGTAGATCGCGATTTTGCGGTCGCCTTCCTTTTTGTCCATGCCGAAGGCGAGCGCCGCTGCGGTCGGCTCGTTGATGATGCGCTTGACTTCAAGTCCCGCGATACGGCCGGCGTCCTTGGTTGCCTGGCGCTGCGAATCGTTGAAGTACGCGGGGACCGTGATTACCGCTTCGGTGACCGGCTCGCCGAGGTAATCCTCGGCGGTCTTCTTCATTTTTATCAGCACTTGCGCTGAAATTTCCGGAGGCGCGATTTTTTTGCCGCGCACCTCGACCCATGCATCGTTGTTATCGGCCTTGATGATCCTGTACGGCATCAGGCCGATGTCCTTCTGGACTTCTTTTTCCTCGAAGCGGCGGCCGATCAGGCGCTTCACCGCGTAGAGCGTATTCTTCGCGTTGGTCACCGCCTGCCGCTTGGCTGAGGCGCCGACCAGGATCTCGCCATCGTCCGCATACGCGACGATCGACGGCGTGGTACGCGCGCCTTCCGAGTTCTCGATCACCTTGGGCTGGCCGTTTTCCATGATGGCCACGCACGAATTCGTCGTTCCCAGATCGATACCGATAATTTTTGCCATAGCTAACCTCTTTCATGTTTCCCTCCCCCGCTTGCGGGGGGAGGGTCAGGGTGGGGGCTTCACGCCTTCACCCTTCACTGTGTTGAATGTGGGGGTAACTCGCTGGCTTTCAAGCGTTTTCGCCCGGAACTCCCGAGAGCGATGAAACCCACATGATGTTTCATCATTGCACTTGGGAGCTCTTAGCGACCATCACCATCGCCGGACGTATCACGCGGTCGTTGAGCAGGTAGCCCTTCTGCAGCACCTGCACCACGGTATTGGGCTCGGCGTCGGACTCGACCGTGCTGATCGCCTGATGGCGGTGGGGGTCGAATTTCTGTCCCATCGGGTTGATTTCGGCCAGGTTGAATTTCTCGAACACCGAGTTGAGCTGCTTCAGCGTCAGCTCGACGCCGCTTTTAAGGTTATCGATGGTGGCGTTGTCGGAGGCGAGCGCCGCTTCCAGGCTGTCTTTGACCGCGAGCAGCGCCGACGAAAAGTTCTCGACCGCATATTTGTGAGCGTTGGCAATGTCGGCTTGCGCGCGCCTGCGGATGTTATCGGCTTCGGCTTTCGCCCGAAGCCAAGCGTCGTGGTGCTCCTGCGCCGCGAGTTCGGCCTGTTTCAGCAGCGCTTCCAGGCTCGGCATTACCTCGGCTGGACCGGTATCCTGCTCGGTCGCCGTGGGCTGCGGATCCTCCTGCAGCGGACCGGCCGGAACGGGTTCATGATGCGTATTCTGCATTGATCGATTCCCCTCAAGTAACCGTTTTTTAGTTGGGGCTTGAGCCCCGATTTCAAGGGGCGGCGAAGTAATTGATCGAAAACGAATTTCGCTCAAGCCCTAGCAGCCTTGGCGGACTTAACAGTTCGCCAAGGCTGCTAAAAGTAAAATCGGCTAACCATTCAAAATAAATTCACTCGAAGCGGTCGAATTTGGAGAAAAACGCGGGTAAATTCGCGTATCTGTTATCCTCTTCCGTAAGTCCACTGGTGCCGGTTTTTCATTAGGAGTTTGTCGGGGCTAAGTCCGACAAACTCCTATGCTGCTAGCTTTTTGCGCCGAGCTGCCGCTCGCCGAGAATCAGCGCGCTCAGCGCCCAGCTGACGATGCTGTAGACGAGCGCGCCCCAGAACGCAGGCCAGAATCCCGTCACGTAGAAGCCTTTCACGAACGATGCGACGAACCAGAACAGCAGGCCGTTGATGACAAAAGTGAACAGGCCGAGCGTCAGGATGTTGAGCGGCAGCGTGAGCACGATCAAAATCGGCCGAATCAGCGCGTTCACCAATCCGAGCGCGAGCGCGGTGATCAGCGCGGTGTAGAAGCCCTCGATCCGGATCGAGTCAAAGATGTAGGGCAGGGCGAGCAGCGCCAGTGCGTTGATCACCCAGCTGATGATAAGTCGCATTTTGGTGAAGGGTGAAGCGCCATGGCGCGTTCACGCGAGCGTTCGAGTTCTTCCGCCGAGGGCTCGCCGCCGACCCAGCCGAGCAGGTTGTTGGCAGTGATTTCGGCCAGCGCGTGGATCCAGTCGTGGCGCTCGTTCAGGCAGGGGATGTAGTGGTAATCCTTGCCGCCGGTGTTTAGAAAAATGGCCTTCCCCTCGAGCGCGATCTCTTCCAGCGTCTCGAGGCAGTCGCTGACAAAGCCCGGACAAACCACATCAATGCGCCCGAACTTCTGCTTGCCGAGTTCCTTAAGCACTTCGGAGGTATAGGGCTTCAGCCATTCAGCGCGACCGAAGCGCGATTGGAACGTGACCTGGTATTTCTCGGGCGTGAGCTTGAGTGCTTCCGCCAGCAAGCGCGCTGTTTTGTGGCATTCGCAGTGGTAGGAGTCGCCCTGGTCGAGCGTGTAGCGCGGCACGCCGTGAAAGCTCATGATCAGCTTGTCGGGGCGGCCGTGTTGCAGCCAGTAATCGTTGATGTTCTGTGCCAGCGCACCGATGTAGCCGGGGTGATCGTGGAAGTCTCGTACGCTGCGCAGTGCCGGCTGATTGCGCATCGCGGCGTACGCCGCACCCACCGCGTCGAACGCAGTCGCGGTGGAGCTTGCCGCGTATTGTGGGTATAGAGGCAGCACCAGGATGCGGTCACAGCCTTGTTGCTTGAGGCCCGCCAGCGTGGCGGGAATCGACGGCTCACCGTAACGCATCGCGCAGTCGATCACGAGCGGCGTTTTGATGCGCTCACCGAGGAAGCCGCGCAGCAGTTTCGCCTGGCGCTCGGTATGCACCTTGAGCGGCGAGCCGTCGCTGGTCCAGATCTGCGCATAGCGCCGCGCCGACAGCCTGGGGCGTGTAGGCAGGATGAACAGATTGAGGATCAACCACCATAGCGGCCGCCAAATTTCGACCACGCGCGGGTCGGACAGGAATTCGCGCAGGTAGCGGCGCACCGCCGGCGCGGTCGGCGCCTCGGGCGTGCCGAGATTGATCAGCAGGATGCCGATCTTCGGGGGCGTGCCGTGGTTGTAAAGAGGTTCGGCAGCGTAGCGAGGCATGGGAGTGATGTGAAAGTGAACGGGTGAACGAGTGAACGGGTGAAGAAGTGAACAGGTGAACGAGTGATGACATCGAACCTTTCGCGCTGCCCGCTGTTTTCCCCTCTCCCCCGTCACCGGGGGAGAGGGTCGGGGTGAGGGGGCTCACTCGTTCACCTGTTCACCCGTTCACTTATTCACTCATTCATCCCTTCACTCAGCTGTGGGACAGCGCGCTCGACAACAGCTTCGCCGTGATGTCGACGATCGGGATCACGCGCTCGTAGGCCATGCGCGTCGGGCCGATCACGCCCAGCATGCCGACCACCTTGCCGTCGACCTCATACGGCGAGGTCACGATGCTGCACTCGTCGAGCGGTACCAGTCCGGATTCGCCGCCGATAAAAATCTGCACGCCGTGCGCCCGGCTCGAGATGTCGAGCAGCTGCAGCAGGCCGGTTTTCTGTTCGAACAGTTCGAACAGGTTGCGCAGACGCGCCATGTCGGCCGACAGGTCCTGCACCTGCAGCAGGTTGCGCTCGCCTGAGATCACGACTTCGTCGGAGGCTTCCTGCAGCGCCTGGCTGCCGGCTTCGAGCGCCGCGGTCATCAGCTGCGACATGTTTTCGCGCAATTGCTTGAGTTCGTCGTGGATGCGGCGCCGGATATCCTCGAATGAGCAGCCGGCGTAGTGCTGATTGAGCATGTTCGCGGCTTCACTGAGTTCGGCCGGCGTGTAGCTGCGGTCGGTGAGGATGATGCGGTTCTGCACGTCACCCTCGGGAGAGACGATGATCAGCAGAATGCGTTTTTCGGACAGGGTAAGGAACTCGATGTGGCGGAACATCGCGGCGCGGCGCGGCGTCATCACGATGCCGGCGAAACGCGTGAGGTCCGACAACAGATGTGAAGCCGACGACACCAGGCGCTGGCGGTTCTCGGGGTGCAGCTGGCCCTCGAGCTGTTGGATTTCGACATGGTCGAGCGGCTTGATCTTGAGCAGGATATCGACGAAGAAGCGGTAGCCGCGCGCCGTAGGAATACGGCCGGCCGAAGTGTGCGGGCTCGCGATGAATCCCATCTCCTCGAGGTCCGCCATCACATTGCGGATGCTCGCGGGGCTCAGATCGAGCCCGGAAACCCGCGACAGCGCGCGCGACCCGACGGGCTGCCCGTCGGCGATGTAGCGCTCGACCAGCGCCTTCAACAGCGTCTGCGCGCGTTCGTTCAGTATTGGTATGTCGTTGGGCATTGATTTATTTTACACAAAAACCCGCGTCTGCCGGGTAAATTGGTAAACGGTGAACGGGTGACTGTGTGAACGAGTGAACCCCCTCACCCCCGGTGTGCGGGCGAGAGGGAGCCGTAGACTCGCCCACCCGTTCACTTATTTCACTCTTTCACTCCTTCACTCCTTCACTCGTTCACATATAATGCGGGCATGAATCCGTCATTCGGGACCGTCGGTCTCATCGGCAAATACAAGAGCCCGGAAATTGCCGAGCCGCTGCTCAAGCTCGCCGATTTTCTCGTCAAACGCGGGGTCAAGGTGCTGATCGACCGTCTCACCGCGTCGCACATCGGCGAGAACAAGTATCCGGTGCTGGTGCTCGAGGAAATCGGCCGCCAGGCCGATCTTGCGATCGTGCTCGGCGGCGACGGCACCATGCTCAACATCGCGCGCACGTTCGCGCCGTGCGCCGTCGCGCTGGTCGGCGTCAACCAGGGCCGGCTCGGTTTCCTGACCGACATCTCGATCGACACCATGTTCGAGACCATCGGCACCATCCTCGATGGCAAGTATGTGACCGAAGAGCGCATGCTGCTCGAAGCTGAAGTGTTCAACGGTGAGCAGAGGGTGTTCAAGGTGCTCGCGTTCAACGATGTGGTCATCTCGAAGGGCATCCAGGGCAGCTTGATCGAACTCGAGGTCCGGATCGACGGTCAGTTTCTCTACACGGTGCGTGCCGATGGTTTGATCGTTGCCAGTCCGACAGGTTCCACTGCCTATGCGCTGTCGTCGGGCGGGCCGATCGTGCATCCGTCGCTGTCGGTGATGGCGCTGGTGCCGATCTGTCCGCATACGTTCTCGAGCCGGCCGATCGTGATCAGCAGCGACAGCGTGGTCGAGATCATCATCAACAGCGCAGCCGACGCACGTGTCCACTTCGACAGCCATTCGCGTTTCGACCTGCACGAGAAGGACCACGTGATGGTGCGCCGCTACGGGCACACCATACGGTTGCTGCACCCGGTCGGGCACAACTACTACAACATGCTGCGCGAAAAATTGCACTGGACGGAGTTTTATTAGTGAAGGAGTGAAGGAGTGAAGGAGTGAAAAAACTCCCTCTCCCCCATCACTGGGGGAGTGGGCTGGGGAGAGGGGATTTCACTCCTTCACTCATTCACCGCTCTTCGAGCCATGCTGCGTGCGCTTAACATTCGCGATTTCGTGATCGTCGACCGGATGGATCTCGAATTCGCGTCCGGCTTCACGGTGCTCACCGGCGAAACCGGCGCCGGGAAATCCATATTGATAGACGCGCTGGCAATGGTGCTCGGCGAGCGCGGCGATGCGGGCATCGTGCGGCAGGGCGCCGAGAAAAGCGAGATCAGCGCCGAGTTCGAGACCGCTGCGCTCAAGTCTCTGCAATCTTGGCTCACCGACAACGAACTTGCGGGTGACGATGGCGCGTGTCTGGTGCGGCGCGTGATCGACAGCGGCGGCCGCTCGCGTGCGTTCATCAACGGCCGCACCGTGACGCTCGCGCAGCTGCGCGAGGCGGGCGAGCATCTGGTCGATATTCACGGCCAGCACGAACACCAGTCGCTGCTGCGCGCGGCGGCGCAACGCGCGCTGCTCGATGCCTATGCCGGATTGGGCGCCGCAGCGAGTGCTGTCGCCACCGCTTGGCGCCGCTGGCAGGGCATCCGGCAGCAACTCACGGCGCTCGAAACCAACGCGGCGGCGTTTGCGGCCGAGCGCGAGCAGCTCGTGTGGCAGGTGCGCGAGCTCGATACGCTCAAGTTCAATCCCGACGAATGGCAGGAGCTGCTTGCCGAGCACGCGCGGCTCGCGCACGCCCAAAGCCTGATCGAAGGCGCGCAGTATGCGATGGATGCGCTGTCCGACGGCGACAATTCGAGCCTGACGCAGCTCGCCGCAGTGTCATCGCGACTCGATCATTTGCTCGAATACGACGCGCGGCTCAAGGAAATCATCGATGTCATTGCGTCGGCGCAGGCTCAGGCGCAGGAATCAGTTTACATGCTGCGCGATTACCAGCAGCGCCTCGATCTTGATCCACAGCGGCTGAAGGAGGTCGAGCAACGCCTCGATGCGGTGCATACGAGCGCACGTAAGTACCGTGTGACTCCCGAAACGCTGCCCGATGCGCTCGCGCGCGCCAGAGATCGGCTCGCCGAGCTTGGCGGCAGCGCAGACGTCGAAACCGTGCGCAAGCGCGAAGCCGAGGCGCACGAGGTTTATCTTGCCGCAGCCAGGGAGCTAAGCGCGGGCCGCAGGAAAGCGGCAAAAAGACTTGCCGAGAAAGTCACCGCGGCGATGCAGACGCTGGCGATGGCCGGCGGCAGTTTCGAAGCGGCGTTGAATCCGCTCGCCGAGGGCAATTCGAGCGGGCTCGAGCAGATCGAGTTCCTGGTGTCGGCGCACAATGGCATTGCGCCGCGGCCGCTCGCCAAAGTCGCTTCCGGCGGCGAACTGTCGCGCATCAGCCTCGCGATCCAGGCAGTGACGAACGAAATCGCGCAGGTGCCGACGCTGATTTTCGACGAAGTGGACGCCGGCATCGGCGGGCGCATCGCAGAGATCGTCGGCCGGATGCTGAAGAAACTCGGAAGCAAACACCAGGTGATGTGCGTGACACACCTGCCGCAGGTCGCGGCATCTGCCGATCAGCAATGGCAGGTCACCAAGACCGCAGACGGCGGCAAAGTGCTGAGTCACGTCACAGTGCTGGATGATAAGCAGCGCGTCGAAGAGATCGCGCGCATGCTCGGCGGCGTCAAAATGACGGAGACGACGCGCAGGCACGCGGCGGAGATGTTGGGGACTCAGGAGCAAGCCAAATGACCAACCTTGCCGCGCTGCTCAAGGCGCAATGGGCAAGCACTCGGCTTTCGTTCCGACGTTCGGCGCAACCAAGGCCGTTACGCGGGCGCTCAAGCGCAAGGATGGCCAGCTTGCGACGTCGGTGGAAGAGTTTCGGCTTAGCTGAAGCCTGAAGCTATGCCGCGAAGGACGCAAAGCACGCCAAGACTACACACCCTTCTCCTTCACCCCTCACGGCTCTTGTGCGGGCAGTTCGCCTTGGTGCACTCGGCGTAGATATGCAACGAATGCTCGTGGATTGCGAACCCGCGTTCCTTGGCGACTGCGATCTGGCGTTTCTCGATGGCTTTGTCGTAGAACTCCTCGACGCGACCGCATTGCAGACATACCAGGTGATCGTGGTGGCCGCCCTGGTTGAGCTCGTACACCGCCTTGCCGCTTTCGAAATGGTGCCGTACCAGCAGCCCCGCCTGCTCGAACTGCGTCAGCACGCGGTACACCGTCGCCAGGCCGGTGTCGGTGCCTTCCTTGAGTAATATCTTGTAGACGTCTTCGGCCGACAGATGGCGCACCTCGCTTTTCTCGAACAGCTCGAGGATGCGCAGGCGTGGCAGCGTCGCCTTGAGGCCGATGGTCCTGAGATGGCTGGGGGAACTCACGCGGGCGCCTTACGTCATATAACCTACGTTATCATACTGTCTTTTAACCGAATACTGTGCGCGAAAGACCGGACGGCCGATAGGGCCGGGAATCGAGCGAATGCGAAAACTTTCTACGTTGCTGGTGGTGCTGGCGCTGGCGGGCTGCAAGCAGGCGCCCGAACTTCCCGCCGTTATTGCTCCCTACCGGATCGACATCCAGCAGGGCAATGTCGTAACGCAGCAGATGGTTGCCAAGCTGAAAGCCGGCATGACGCGCGCGCAGGTGCGTTTTGCGCTCGGCTCGCCGCTGGTCGTCGACCCGTTCCGCACCGACCGCTGGGACTACGTTTACTCGTATCAAAAACAGGGTAAAGACACCGAGCATCGCCATATTACGGTAATCTTTGATGAAGAAAAACTGGTGCGTATCGAAGGCGACGTGGTGCCGATGGATACCATGCGGGCAACGGAAAAGCCGGCAGTGAAATCCCCGCTGACGGCAACGCCGGCGACTAAGCCGGAGGCGGCAACACCTGTTGAGAAGCCCGCAGCGGAACCTCCAGTAGCGGCGACGCCAGCTGCCAAGTCTGGGGCCGCGCCGGCCGAAGCGTCGAAGACCGACACGGCAAAAACCGACGCGGAAAAAGAAAAACCCAAGGAAGAAAAGGGATTCTTTGGCAGAATGCTGGAGAAAATCGGCTTTTAATCTCCAAAACAAGTTGTAACTGCCGTTGTGGTTTTTTTTAGGACAGATTTCCAGTTACGGGACTTCAGATGGCCACGTTGAGCATAGCGGTTGCAGGCAGCTCGGGGCGCATGGGGCGCGCGCTGCTCGAAGCGGTATTGCACAGCGCTGACATGCGTTTGGGATGCGCGCTCGAGCAGGCGGGAGACTCCCATCTCAACAAGGATGCGGGAGAGCTGATCGGCGCGCCGTGCGGCGTTGCGATCAGTGCCGATGTTGAGAAGGGCGTCCGCGGTTGCGATGCGCTGATCGATTTCACGCGTCCCGAAGGTACGCTTGCTCACCTTGCCGCATGCCGCAGGCTTGGAGTCAAAATGGTGATCGGCACCACCGGCTTCAGCGACAAGCAGAAGCAAACCATCGCTGATGCGGCGCAGGACATCGCGATCGTAATGGCGCCCAACATGAGCGTCGGCACCAACCTCCTTTTCAAACTGTCGGATCTTGCGGCGCGCGTGCTCAACGATGGCTACGATATCGAAATCATCGAGGCGCACCATCGCCACAAGGTCGACGCGCCTTCCGGCACGGCGCTGCATATCGGCGACGTCATCGCCAAAGCGCTCGGCAGAAATCTTGCCGAATGCGCGGTCTACGGCCGCGAAGGCGTGACCGGCGAACGCAAGGCATCAACGATCGGTTTTGCGACGATCCGCGGCGGCGATATTGTCGGCGACCACACCGTGCTGTTTGCCGGCACCGGCGAGCGCGTCGAAATCACGGTCAAGGCCGGCAGCCGCGCGACCTACGCGCAAGGGGCCCTGCGCGCCGTGCGCTTCTTGATGGAGAAGAAGGCCGGTCTTTATGACATGCAGGATGTGTTGGGCTTGCGCTGAGCGACTTCTTTGTTTCCAAGGTAGAATCAGTAGGTTGAACCACCACATTGGCGTTGAAGCGCGCGTGTCTTTCACGTATAATCGCAGCTTCTGAAGCGGGATGGGTCGCAGACCCGTCCCGCTTTCCGTACCTAGTCCCGGGAGTGTGACGTGCAGCAACGCCAGCCAGCCATCCTCGTGCTCAGAGATGGCACGGTTTTTCGCGGCTCGTCGATCGGTGTTCCCGGCACGGCGGTCGGCGAAGTGGTATTCAACACCGCGATGACCGGTTATCAGGAAATCCTGACCGATCCGTCGTACTGCCGCCAGATCGTGACGCTGACTTACCCGCATATCGGCAACACCGGCACCAATCCCGAGGACGCCGAGTCGGGCAAAGTCCATGCCGCGGGACTCGTGATTCGCGATCTGCCGCTGCTCGCGAGCAACTGGCGCATGACGCAGGATCTGGCGTCGTATCTGCGCGAACAATGCGTGGTTGCGATCGCCGATATCGACACCCGCAAGCTTACGCGTATCCTGCGCGAGAAGGGCGCGCAGGACGGTTGCCTCATCGCCGGCACTGGGTTGACGGCACATGACGAAGCCGCAGCGCTCAAAGCGGCGCGCGGGTTCCCCGGCCTTACCGGCATGGACCTCGCGCAAGTGGTGAGTTGTGACAAGCCGTACGGCTGGAATGAAACGACGTGGACGCTCGGCCAGGGTTATGGCCGCCAGGACCAGCCAAAATTCAATGTCGTCGCGTTCGATTACGGCGTCAAGCGCAATATCCTGCGCAAACTTGCGGCGCGCGGCTGCAAGCTCACGGTGCTTCCCGCGCAGAGCGCCGCCAAAGACGCGCTCGCGCACAAGCCGGACGGGATTTTCCTGTCGAACGGTCCCGGCGATCCCGAGCCGTGCGATTACGCGATCCGCGCGATCCGCGAACTGCTCGCTGCCGGCATACCGATTTTCGGCATCTGCCTCGGCCACCAGCTGCTCGGGCTTGCGAGCGGTGCGCGCACCATCAAGATGAAATTCGGCCATCACGGCGCCAACCATCCGGTGCAGGATCTCGACACCGGGCGCGTGATGATCACCAGCCAGAATCACAGCTTCGTGGTCGATAGTGCAACCTTGCCGGCGAATGTGCGCGTCACCCACGTGTCGCTGTTCGATGGCACGCTGCAAGGCTTTGCGCGCACCGACTGTCCGGCGTTCTGCTTCCAGGGCCACCCCGAAGCAAGCCCGGGGCCGCATGACGTCGATTATTTATTCGATCGATTTGTAAAGATGATGGAGAAAGGAGTGAACGCGTGAACGGGTGAACGAGTGAATGGGTATAAGGCCGCTAAGGCCCGAACTCTTTCACTCGTTCACTTGTTCACCCGTTCACCCGGGAAATGCCGAAAAGAACCGACATCAAGTCGATCCTGATCATCGGCGCCGGCCCGATCGTGATCGGCCAGGCGTGCGAGTTCGATTATTCCGGCAAGCAGGCCTGCAAGGCGCTCAAGGAGGAAGGTTACCGTGTTATCCTCATCAACTCCAACCC
>PLYS01000655.1 GCA_003153455.1 Betaproteobacteria bacterium
GATCGGGATCGGAACCGGGAATGGCCGCGCAGCATTTTCTGCAGTGCATTGCAGGGTTACCGCGGCATGCACTGCGAGCCGCCAGACACTGGATTGCGGATTTGCGCGCCGCTGGAATACGATGAGCCGGATCCGGCGCCCGACTTCGACGACGACGAGTGTGATGACGACGAATATGGACCGATTGACGTGCTGGCGGAATTGATCCGCGGCCGGCGTAATCCGGACGCTTGGTCGGGCTACGGATCCGCCCGGCCGGCGGGCCGCGCTGGTGCGACGCCAGGTGGGCGATGAATGGAGCATCATCAAGCGCCAGCGCAGTTTCGGCGCCGGGAACTAGCAAGCTTCTCGCGGCGCGCAACCCCGCATTGTCCCCGCCGTGGCTGCATTGGAGAAGGCTGCGCGCGATTCCCGGAGCTAGCAGGATGCGGCCCCGGACCACTGTGCGCAGGCGGCGAAGTTGCACGGAGTATTCACGCGTTTCATCATATACGCTCTGTTACGACCCGGGGATCTGCAGCACCATACGCACTACGCGCGACCCGGCTATTCCGTTTGGCGGTGACTTCCTGCTCGGCGTCGACTTGTGGCCGATGTGGGATGCCGTGCAGTGCCCCGTCCTGGTGTTGCGCGGCGGGCAGTCAGACGTGCTGTTGCCCGAGACCGCAAGTCGGATGCAGCAGCGCGGACCGCCCGCCCGCGTCGTTGAATTTCCCGGAGTCGGACACGCCCCGGCGCTCATGAGCGAAGATCAGATCCAGGTCGTAAGTGACTTCTTGCTTGCCGAGGATTAGCTGAAATCAGCCTCTGTTTTGGGCTGGAACAGCCGATTGCAGGCGACCCCAGGGCCATTTGGTGCAAGCTTAATATCCGTGTAATTTGTGGCGCTTATTCTTCGTGGTGCTTGCTTGCACACCGCGGCAAGAGTCTGCCTTCTTGCACATGGAGCGAATCATGATGATCGGCGATGCCATTGTTAAAGCCCGCAGTGAATACGAGATTTATTTCCTGCTGACGTCTTACATCGAGACCGCCCGATACTGCAGCAGATTGAGCACGCTACCCGGGCACATTCTGCATTTGCCAATGACCGGCATGGCTGATGTGAGGATGCGGCTCGATGGCCTCAATCTCGAATTCGACCGGCTGTCACAGAGCGTGGACCACGAGCAACGCGTGAGAATCGGCGAGGCGGTGGAAATTTTCGCCGCAGCGTTAGGTCGTCTCCGCCGGCTCGATCAAGGCGCGGGTCTGCCGTCCGGCACGGAGCGTTCTGCCGGATTGCTCGAAGCAGCCTGATTGTCATCGCGGGCACTACCTGCCATTTCCTGGCAGTGCTTGCGTATGCGGCCTAAGAACGCGCGCCCAATTACATGCAAGTTACGAGGAAGTTGCGCTTTGATTAATGTGCGACGCGCGCGGGACTTGCGTACGGCCTGACGGATTTGGTCCGCACGGGGTCTTGTAAAGAAACTGCAATCTTCGCGTAGTACCCTCCTAGAAACACGTTCTACCGTCGCGAGCCATCTTGAGTTCGGCACGTCGCCTTAAATGCGGGTGGAACGTTTCAACAAACGGAGAGCCTGTATGTATGACGCGGTCGGCCGCGCGGCCTTTGCTGCGCTGGCACTCCTAACCTTGATGACTGCGAACATTGTCTCGGCGCAGGGCACAGCCCGCGCCAGTGTGGGCGATTACCCCACGAAGCCGGTGCGAATGATCGTGCCGCTTGCACCCGGCGGCGGCAGCGATATTGTCGGCCGTATTGTCGCTTTGGAACTCTTCAATCACTGGGGGCAAGCCGTCGTCGTCGACAACCGGCCTGGTGCCGGCAGCACCGTCGGCACCTCGATCGCCGCCAAGGCCCCGGCCGACGGTTATACGGTGCTCGTTTCCAGTTCTTCGATCGCGATTTCCCCGGCTCTCTACAAGAACCTCGATTTCGACATCATGCGCGATCTCGCGGGCGTGACACTGATCGCGAGCCAGCCCAGCATCCTTGCGGTGCATTCATCCGTCCCGGTAAGATCGGTGAAGGAATTGATCGCCTTTGCGAGGGCACACCCCGGAAAACTGACCTACGCGTCGGCGGGGCCGGGCAGCGCGACCCATCTCGGCACGGAGCTGTTGAAATACACTGCCGGCATCGATCTTCTTCACATTCCCTACAAAAGCGCCGGCCAGGCGACTTCCGCGCTGCTGTCAGGCGAAACGCAAATCCTGCTGACCAACATGGCGAGCGTCCTTCCGCATGTGAGGTCGGGGCGAATCAAGGCGCTCGGCGTGAGCAGCCTGAAGCGTTCGCCGCTCGCTCCCGACTTACCAACAGTGGCGGAGGCGGGTGTTCCAGGCTTCGAATACACGACTTGGTACGGAATGCTTGTTCCGGCGGGCACGCCCCAGTTCATTGTCAATCGCCTCCAAGCCGACATCGCGAATATCATCAAGACTCCGCAATTACGGGAGCGTTTCGCCGTGCAAGGTCTGGACATATACGGCACTTCTCCCGCCGAGTTCGAAACCTTTATGAATAGCGAGATCGCGAAGTGGAGCCGGGTAGTGCAAGCGGCGGGCGTGCGCGCTGAATGACCCAATCAAGCAGCCGTGCCCCGGAGCCGGGCGGAACTCGAGCCGGGCGTTATAGGTTGCCAACTGTCGTAACGCACGACCGGGGTGGCGGCGCCATCGGCGATGGTATCGGCATGCGGCGCCGAACCGCCACTGAAAAATCCGTAGCACCCTAATCCTACTTCCTATACTGCGCCCAATTCAGGTCCTGATCCGGACAAAATACGCGAACACCGATGACAACGATCAGATAACATGGCGGCCTACTCCACACTCGCCGCGGTCGATCTCGGTTCCAACTCGTTCCACCTGCAGGTTGCGCGCGTTGTCGGCGACCAACTGTATCCCCTCGACTCTCTGCGCGAGCCGATCCGTATTGGCGCGGGGCTGACGCGCGATAAACGCCTTGATGAATCCTCCCAGAGCCGTGCGCTCGAATGCCTGCATCGCTTCGGTGAGCGCCTGCGCGGGTTCGACCCGCACGCGGTGCGCGCGGTGGGCACCAACACACTGCGCGTCGCCAAGAATGCGGCGAGCTTCCTCGAACAGGCCGAGGCAGCGCTCGGCTTCCCGATCGAAGTGGTGGCCGGGCGCGAGGAAGCGCGCCTAGTCTATCTCGGCGTATCGCACAGCCTGCCGGTGTCGAAGGACAAGCGCCTGGTGGTCGACATCGGCGGTGGCTCGACCGAGTTCATCATCGGCCGCGGCCTCAAGCCGCTCAAGCTCGAGAGCCTATACATGGGCTGCGTCAGCTACAGTCTCAAATACTTTCCCAGCGGCAAGGTGGCGAAGAGCGCGATGAAGCAGGCCGAGCTTGCCGCGCGCAACGAGCTTCAGACCATCCTCGCCGGTTACGCCGAGGGCAACTGGCAGCAGGCGGTGGGTTCGTCCGGCACGGCGCGCGCGCTGGCCGAAATTCTGCGATTAAACGGCTACACGAAGGCGGGCATTACGCCCGACGGACTTGACCAGTTGCGCTCGGCCATGATCAGAGCGGGCAACGTCGAGTTGCTCGATCTCAAGGGCCTGAGGAGCGACCGCCTGCCGGTGCTGCCCGGAGGACTCGCGATCATGAACGCGGCGCTCGCCGAGCTCGGCATCGAGGCGATGGTGGTGGCGAGCGGCTCGCTGCGCCAGGGCATACTCTACGACCTGCTCGGCCGCTTCCAGCACCACGACATGCGCGATGTGACGGTGTCGCAATTCATGCAGCGCTACCATGTCGACTCCAAACAGGCGCGCCGCGTCGCGAACCTCGCGCTCACTCTCTACCGGCTCTTCACCGCCAGCGCCGAGAGAGTCGAGGAAGCGGCGCCGAACTACCTCTCCTGGGCGGCCAAGCTGCACGAGATCGGCATCTCGGTCGCCTATAGCGGCTATCACAAGCATTCGGCCTACATCGTGCAGAACGC
>PLYS01000344.1 GCA_003153455.1 Betaproteobacteria bacterium
GGTCCGAGGGCGAGGAACGCCTGTTCCGGGCCATAGCAGGAAGAGGACAGGCTGTCTGCACCCAAACCTACCCACGCGAGCAAAGGAATGACGGTTATCGCGCGGCGGGTCCTCTCATCGAGGGGGTCGAGCGGCGCGCCAAAGAGGATGAAGGTGGGCACTGGTGCGAGGTCGTTGCCTTAGGGTTGCACTATCCACATTGATTGATTTCGACCGTTACGTGGCCAATTTCCTCATGTTGAGCAAGTTGTGCACGGATTTCATTTGGCGTCAGTCTTTCATCATGCGTAACGACGCTGACGGCGCAAGCGTAGCTGCGCCTGCCGACGCGCCATACGTGAAGGTCCGCGACGCGGGTGCTACCCGGGCGTGTTTCAGATTCGATGACTTCGCGAATCTCGCTTACCACGGGGTGGTCCATTTCGCGATCAAGCAGCACCTTGCCGGTTTCGACGATAAGATTTCTTGCCCATGTCGCCACCAGTATGGCGCCGATAATTCCCATCACCGGGTCCAGCCACGACCAGCCATAGATCCATCCGCCTGCCAATGCGACGATGGCCAGGACGGACGTTGCCGCGTCGGCGATAACGTGAACGTGGGCGGACTTCAAATTCATGTCTTGGTGATGGTGGTGCGCACGCTCTTCATGATGATGATCGTGATGATGGTCTTGCGCTCCACCCAGAATCAGCGCGCAAACGACGTTCACGACCAGCCCAATGCTCGCAACAATCATTGCTTCCTGATAGTGAATGGGTTGAGGAGAAAAAATCCGTTCGACCGAACCGACGACCATGAGGACAGCGACCCCCATGAGGAGAATGGCGCTGGTAAATCCGCCCAGAATTTCGATCTTCCAAGTCCCGAAGGCGAATCGCGAGTCGCGGGCATAGCGCCGCGCTGCGGCGTAGGCAAACGCGCTCAGCCCGATCGCAACTGCGTGTGAACTCATGTGCCATCCGTCGGCGAGCAATGCCATCGAGTTGAACCACCATCCGGCCATGATTTCCACGACCATCATGGCAGCGGTAATCCACATGACCACGCGTGTGCCTCGTTCTGCCGCGTGGCTTTCTTCGCTGAAAACGTGCTCGTGAGTCCAATCAGAAAGATTCTGGCTGTGCATGTCGCGTTTCCTTGCTAGTCGTTAAAGTGAGCCCCGGCATGGTCACGGAACGGCCATTGTAAGTGCGCATAGTCGGTTGCCTTGTTGTAACCATTACACTTTGGTCTGGTTGGCCGGTATATGTCCGGCAGAGCCTGCATTTAGGCAGGTCGGACGATAAACGGGCACCAGTGAGTTTGGACTCGGCGGCGGCTAGTTTATTTCCGGCGATTGGAGTATCTTAATAGCATGCGTTCTCGTTTTCCAATTCTTGGCTCGCCATGGCGCAAGTGGATTCTTTCCTTCGCGCTGCTGAGTTTTGTCGGACTGTATAGCGTTGGTCTGCTGCCCCACAATCACCGGGCGGTCCTAGATAAATTAAACTGTCCGATATGCCACGTTGTTGGCGGGCTTGCAAAACTTACGGCCCATTCCAGCCCTCCAGGCTTTCAACTTCTAAATCACGTACTCCCATTATTGTTGGTGCTCCCCTGGGTGCCCGCAGCAGTTGTCCGTACTGACAAGTTTCTCCTCCTCAAGCAGTCCCGCGCTCCTCCCCCCGTCTCCTAGCAACCCGAAGTAGCTCTGTTGAGTCCGCGGCTAAACGCGGGCTTATTCGTGGTTTAGCACCGCTCGCCGGTGGAACACACATTGCAATGAGCAAACGGTTTGCTTCTGCGTTGCGTCGTTTCACCAAGACGCGGTGCCTACAGATGGAGAGCAGCGATGAAAAAGTTATTTGCCGTAATGGTGGGCATCTCATGCCTATTAGCCATGCAAATGGAGGTGGTGATGGCTCAAACCACTTCGTCCCAGGTTACGCAGCAGGTTCAAGGCACGGTCAAGGATGCATTGGGACGCCCTTTAACAGGCGTCAACCTTCGTCTGCGTGCGGTAGACGGAAATATTGTCGGTCAGGCAGCGAGTGATAGCGAAGGTCGTTTTGCGTTTTCGGAGGTTCCGCAAGGCACGTATGCCGTCATCGCGGACAAACCCGATTTTCAGACCGCCACTGCGATTGTAACGGTCGGCGATACGGCCGTTTCGACGAGTTTGACGATGGCCGCGCAACAGGCACTCGATCTCAAGGTCGCAGCCGAGCGGCTGGATCGCGCGCGTAACAGCCTCTCGCCTAAGACCGGCAGCAGCCAGTATCGGTTCGACCAGAACGACATTCGCGCGCTCCCGGAGGGCGAAAACACGTCATTCAATCAAGTCCTGCTGCAAGCGCCGGGTGTCGCGAGTGACTCTTTTGGCCTGCTCCACATTCGCGGCGACCACGGCCTTAATCAATACCGCATCAATGGCGTGATTCTGCCGGAGGGGATAACCGGGTTCGGTCAATCGTTCGATACGCGCTTTGCCGACCGCATCGAACTGCTGACCGGGGCGCTCCCTGCACAGTATGGATATCGCACGGCCGGCGTCATCGAAATCGACACCAAGAGCGCCTATGAAAAGGGAGGGCGCGTCGGCATCTACGGCGGGAGTCACGGCACCGTCAACCCCGCATTCGAATTGAGCGGCGCGCAAGGCCCCGTCAATTATTACGTGACCGGATCGTTCCTGCAGAACAATCTCGGCATCGAGAATCCGGTTGGCACCGTGAACCCCATCCACGACCGGACCGACCAATCCAAGGGGTTTGCCTATTTTTCCGTCCTACCCACCGCAACGTCCCGCGTAAGTTTAATGCTGGGAACATATGACGGCAGATTCCAGATCCCGAACAATCCTGGGCAGACTCCCGACCCGAACGGCAACGGTTTCCTGGCCGGCGCAGGCGTTGCGGGGTTCGACTCGGCCAAGCTGGACGAGAAGCAGCGGGAGGT
>PLYS01000414.1:0-2303 GCA_003153455.1 Betaproteobacteria bacterium
TTGTCGTTCTCGTCGAGGACGACGATTCTTCTCGCAACTTTCACGTCTGACATATTCCGTCGATCCTCAATTACCGAATTCCGCCGCCATCATGACGAAGGCCATCTGGCTGCCATGATTGATGTCCGCCCACGCGTGCCAGCTGCCTAGCTGGACAACGACGTCGCCGGGCTTGAGCACATGCTCGCCGGCGTCGGTAATGAGAACGCGCTCGCCGGACACCAGAATGCCGTAGTCGAGCGTTTCGGATTTGTGGATGCGCGTGGTGAACAAGTTCTGGCGGCCGCGCTCCCAGGTTCCACCTTCCGTTTTCCGCGGCGGGTGCTCGGCGGTGATGTAGGTGTCCTTCGATGCATCGTAGATGGCCGGCTTCTGTTCCGATTGTACGATGCGCAGCCGTCCGCCCCGCGTAGGCGGCTCGAATACGAACGGCACGTTGCCGTCATCACGCTCTCCGGAGATCAGCGCCGGGCAGCTGTCGAACAGCCAGATGTCGGTCATGCCGGTACCTTTCTTGAAGGTATTGGCCATGACGCTGGGCGCCGCGCTGTCTATCAGCACCCGGGACCTCCCCTGCGCGTCGTTGCCGGTCACCACCCGCCGGATCGGTTTGATTCCATTACTCATTGCATTAATACTCCCTGAAAGTGCGCGTGTGTCTCACAGAAACTATTCAACGCAGCGACACCGCGAGCAGGGTCGCGCCCCCGGGAAAGCTGATGGTTGCATGTTCGACGCCGCGCGGCACGTAGTAGAAGTCCCACTCGCCGAGTGTCTCGTCTTCGATTACCGCGGCGCCTTCAACCACCAGCGCCGCCAGCATCGGCGCCCGGGCGAGCTTCGCGCCGGGAGTAAAACGCAGCGCCTGCAGCAACAGCCGGCCAACCCCGTGATCCACCAGCGTCTTTGCCTCCATGCCGTCGGTTGCCGTAGCCTGCCACGGAATTTTCCCGGACTGCACCAGGCGATAGTGTTTCGTGCTCGACAGCCGCGCAACTTCACTGTGGTAGTAACTGCCGACGAAAGCGCTGAAAAGCTTGCAGCCGTCGCGTTGATAATCGAGCGGGCCATGGGGTTCGTTGCTCGGGCCCACGACTACGTCAAGCGGAACCAGCGTGAGTCCGTCCACGATTGCGGTGTGCTTGAGCACGGTCGTCGCGTGGGCTCCGGCATGGACGTGCCGCGGCTCGATCGAGCCCACCGGGTAATCGATCAGCCGCATGCACAACTCGTTCTCGCGGTCGTCATAGTAAAGTCCAGCCCGGCTGGGCCAGCCGTCGACGTTCTTGCGATCTTCCCACGGTATTTCCGCCTGGCGCACAATCGTGAAACCGCCTTTACTCAACATGCCTGCTCCTCCGCGAAACGTCCTTGTCCGGCGGTTTCCCGCGCTATTCCACGCGTATCCCTGATTCCTTGATCACCTTGGCCCATCGCGCGATATCGGCTTTGACGAAGGCCGCGAACGCTTCAGGCGTTCCTCCGACCGGATCAAGACCGAGCGTCTGCATGCGCTCCCGCACCTCCGGCAGTTTCAGCAGCCGGTCAAATTCGGCGTTGAGTTTGGTAATGGTGGCTCTTGGTGTTCGCGCCGGGACGTGCACGCCATTCCACGAAATGAAGTCCGCGCCCGGCACTCCGGCTTCCGTTATTGTCGGCACATCGGGGAGTGCCGCGGAACGTCTGGCGCCGGTCACCGCCAGCGCCCGCAGCTTGCCGCTCTGAACATACGGCAGGCCGCCCTGCATCACGGCGAACATGAGCTGCGCCTGCCCGCCGATGACGTCGATGATGGCCGGTATGGTGCCCTTGTAGGGCACGGGCACGATATTGATATGCGCGCTGTTCTTCAGCATTTCACAACCGAGATGCGCCGTCGTGCCCGGCCCGGAATGCGCGCAGTTGAGCGATCCGGGCTTGGCGGTGGCGAGTTGAATGAGTTCCTGCATGGTCTTCGCTGGCAGCGCAGGATTGACGATGACCAGAAAGGATATCGTAGCGAGCAGGCTCACCGGCGCAAGGTCGCGCTCGAGATCATATGGCAGCTTCGGGTACAGCGTGGCATTGATGGTGTACGCGCCGGTGGTCAGCAGCAGGGTGTAGCCGTCAGGAATCGATTTCGACACGGTATCGGCGGCGATGATGCCGCCGGCGCCCGGTCGCTGATCCACAACGACTTGCTGCCCCCAACTGTCGGTGAGTCTCTGCCCGATCATCCGCGCGAGCACGTCGGGCCCCGGCCCGACGATGAAGCGGATTGGCTTGCTGGGATAATTCTGCGCGAGCGCCACACCCGCAAGGGC
>PLYS01000414.1:2382-6967 GCA_003153455.1 Betaproteobacteria bacterium
ACCCGCATGCCGACGCAGCCGAACCCTTCGGCGATTTTCGCGAAGTTGACGTCGGGAAAACGCCACATTTCCCCGGCACGGCCGCGTTGCTTGCCGCCATACGCCGCATCGTTCAATTTTATTTCCTGATTGAGCGCGCTGTTGTTGTTGACGACGATCACCGCGTTGATGTTGTGGCGGCGCGCGGTCTCGAGTTCTGCAATGTGATAGTAGAAACCGCCGTCGCCGGTGAAACATACGACCGGACGGTCAGGCAAAGCGCACTTTACGCCCAGAGTGGCCGGGAAACCCCACCCCAGCGAACCCGCGGTGCGATAGTAGCTTTGCCCCGGCTGATTCAGTTCGACCATGCGTGCAGTCCAGATGCCGGCGTGGCCGGTATCAGAGACCACGACGCCGTTCGGCGGCAGCACCTCCGAGATCGCCTTGCAGATCCGCTCGGGGCGAATGGGAACCGCGTCGGAATTTCGCATTGGCGCGTTTTCCGCTTTCCAGTCGGCAACCAACTGCTGAACGCGTTTGACCCAATTGCCGGTGGCCTCCGGCGACCTGGCTTTCGCGGCATCGATCATGCGCCGCAGAGATACCCTGGCATCGCCCAGGATCGACACTGTGTTCGGATAGTTCCTGCCCAGTTCCTGCGGATCGATGTCGAGCTGGATAACCTTCGTGCCCTCGGGAGGGAACATCCAGTTGTTCGTAACCTGCCCTCCGGTATGGCTGCCGACGAAAAATACGAGGTCGGCCTCCGCCAGCGCACGATTGGCGCAGTCGCGCGAGTACGCTCCGGGCACGCCGGCCGACAAGGGATGGGAATCGGCCATCGCTGCTTTGGAATTAAGCGAAGTCGCGACCGGAATGCGAAGTTTCTCGGCCAGTTCCACGACCTCATGCTGCGCTTCGGATCTGACCACGCCGCCGCCCGCAACGATCATCGGCCTTTGCGCCGCAGCCAGCACCTTGAGCGCATCCTGAATGCGTTGCATATCCGGCTCCGGTCGAAATGCCGGTACGCGCCGGTACATGGTCTCAACCAGCGGATCGAGTTCGGCTTCCAGCTCGGTTATCTGCCCCAGATGGCTCTGGATGCGAAGGTGCACCGGCCCCGGCGCGCCCGAGGTGGCGACACGAAATGCCTGGCGCAGCAGGTCGGGCAGGCGCCCCACGCTGTCGACTTGCGCGTTGAATTTCGTCACCGCGTCGAACTGGGTGACGTCATCGACCTCCTGATAGGCATGGCGGTAGCGCGATTGCGGAGTCGGACCGCCGGTAATCGCAATAATCGGCGCACCTGCCATGAAGCCGTCGCGTACCCCGGCCGCAAGGTTCGACGCGCCTATCATCTGCGCCATGCAGACACCCGGTTTGCCGCTCGCCCGTGCATAGCCGTCGGCCATGTAAGCCGCCGCCTTCTCGCCGTGCACCATGACGCGATGGATGGGCATGTCCTCCATCTCGGCAAAAGCCTTCAGCATGAACGCCGGCACGAAGAAAATGTGCGTGACGCCGTAGCCTTGCATCATTTCGGCGAAAAGCCGCGATCCGGTCATTTTTGGCATGTCATCTATCCTCCGCTGAATCAAGCCGATTTTACCAAGCTATCGCAAAATAGTCTTTCGAGAAGCTCTGATATCATGTTGTACCATGACAACAGGACTGAAACCAATACGGCGCGTCGTCACCGGCAACGACGCGCAAGGCAGATCGCGCGTGCTGTTCGACAGCGCAGCGCCGAATGTCAATCCGGGGGCCATCAGGCCCGGTACGTGTATGACGGACGTCTGGGTATACCAGAGTTGTCCTGCCGTCATTTCCGGCGGGCGCGACGATGGCAGGCTGCCGTTCAGTTTCGAGCCCCCCGAGCACGGCGGCCATCTGCGTATCGTGCAGACGCCGGCGCGGCCGCAAGGTTACGATCCGGCCAGGGATCCAACTGCGGTGCCGCTCCACGAGCCACGGCAGCGGCCCGGCGGGACCTGGGATAAAGGCGGCGCAAATGCCTTCTCTTCGCCCGTCCACAAGTCGGAGACCGTGGACTATGGGATCGTCCTCGAAGGCGAGCGGGTCATGCTGCTCGATGACGGCGAATACGTGATGAAGCCGGGCAATGTCGTCGTCCAGCTCGGCAATTGGCACGGCTGGTGCAACCCCCGCGAGGGTAGCCTGATGGCGTTCGTGATGATGGGCGCGAAATTCGAGGATTGATCACTCCGCGGGCGCGCCCGACTCCTTCGCCACCTTCGCCCACTTATGAAGCTTGGCATGCCTGAACAATTCTCTCCTGTGCGGCTTTTCATCACGCTGCTGGTGATCATTTTTGTCACCGAAGCCGCGTTGATGGTGCTGCTGCCGATTCTGATTCCGTATCACATTGATCCCCTGGTGGAGGCGATAATCGATGCCGCCGCTCTGACGGCCGTCGCCTCCGTATTCCTGTGGCGGCTCTTTGTGCAGCCGCAGCGCTTTGCCCTGCTGAGCAAAACCGCCCAGGCAGCCGCCATCATGAATGCCGCAGCAGAAGGGATCATTACCATTGACGAGCGCGGCATCATCCAGTCCTTCAACCGCGCCGCGGAAAACATGTTCGGCTATACGGTGAAGGAGGCAATCGGTACAAACGTCAGCATGCTGATGCCGCAGCCGCGCGCCCGGGAGCACGACACCTATCTTGCGAACTACCTGCGGACAGGACAAGCGAAGGTCATCGGAAAAGTACGGGAAATGACCGCATTGCGCAAGGACGGGACGGTGTTCCCGATCGAGCTTAACGTGACCGAACTCAAGCTTGGCGGCGAGCGCAGCTTTGCCGGGATGATCCACGACATCACCGAGCGCAAGCTCGCCGAGGAGCATCTTCGGCACATTGCGGGTCACGACACCCTCACCGGTCTGCCCAACCGGATGCTCTTTTACGACCGTCTGCGGCAGACGATGGCCATGGCCAGGCGCGAACGCCACGAGCTGGCGCTGCTCTACCTCGACCTGGACCGGTTCAAAGCGGTCAACGACACCTGGGGGCATGACGCCGGGGACGAACTCCTCAAGGCAGTTGCCGCCCGCATCCGGCGGCTGGTACGCGAGTCCGATACGGTGGCCCGCATCGGCGGCGACGAATTCACCGTGCTTCTTCCCAACATCACCTCACGCGAGGATACCGCCAAGTCCGCCCAAAAGATCATCGAGGCCTTATCCGCCCGCTTTCAACTTCACCTCGCGGGACAGGGCTCACAACGGGAGGTCAGCATCGGCGTCAGCGTCGGGATCGCGGTTTACCCCGGCGAGGCCCGGGACATTGATGGACTTATCAAAGCCGCCGACACCGCGATGTATGAGGCGAAGCAGACGGGCAATGCGTTTCGGTTCTACGAACACCCTGTCGTGGTACGTGGTACGTAGGTCGTGGTTCGTGGTTCGTGGTTCGCTAATGCGAGTCACGTACCACGAGCCACGAACATCAGCCGTTCGCGTGGCTCGCCGCGGTCTGCTGCAGGAGTCGCAGCATCGCAGCCGCTTTGTCGAAGGTTTCCTGGTATTCGTCCTCGAGCCGCGAGTCGGCGACGATGCCGCCGCCGGCCCAGAAACGGATCGCGCCGCCCGAGTAGACCAGCGTGCGGATCGCGATGTTCAGGTCCATGTTGCCGTCGCATCCGATATACCCGATCGCGCCGCAATACACGCCTCGACGGTGCGGCTCGAGCTCCCCGATGATCTGCATCGCGCGCAGCTTGGGCGCGCCGGTGATCGAGCCGCCCGGAAAGCAGCCGCGCAGCAGATCGAGCGCGTCGCGGCCCTGCCGCAACCTGCCAGTCACCGTGCTGACCAGGTGATGCACCGTGGCGAAGCTCTCGACCTCGAACAGCTTCGGCACCTTGACCGAGCCCAATTCGCAGTTCTTCGACAAGTCGTTGCGCAGCAGATCGACGATCATCACGTTCTCGGCGCGGTCCTTCTCGCTCGCGCGCAGCGCCTCGGCGAGATCAGCGTCGAGCCGCGGATGACCGGCACGCGGCCGCGTGCCCTTGATCGGCTTGGACTCGACGTGGCCGCGCTCGAGCTTGAGAAAGCGTTCCGGGGAAGCCGACATCACGGTGCCGTGCGGCGTGTTCAGAAAAGCCGAATAAGGCGCCGGATTGATGATGCGCAGCGCCTGATACGCAAGCCACGGATCGCCGGCGGCCGGCGCGGCAAAGCACTGCGCAAGATTGACCTGGTAGCAGTCGCCGGCCCGGATGTAATCGTGCACGCGGCGAAATGCGGCGGCGTAAGCGTCGCGCGGCAGGTTCGACGCCAGCGGCGCGGTGATGCGAAACGGCGCGCGCGCACGCTCCACCGGCGGCACGCTGAAGCGCGCGAGCAAGCGCTCCCACTTCCAGTCGGTCTCGGGATCGCGACCCTGTCCGACGAGCCAGCTGCGCCGATCGAGATGGTCGACGACGACCGCCCAGTCGTAGATGCCGAGCGCCATCTCGGGCATTTTTTCGGCGCCTTCGGCAAGTGCGGGCAGGCGCTCGAAACGCCGCGCGAGATCGTATCCGAAATAGCCGATCGCGCCTCCGCAGAACGGCAACCCGCACCCCGCGTCCGG
>PLYS01000414.1:7097-16411 GCA_003153455.1 Betaproteobacteria bacterium
GGCCATGAGCGCATTCTGGATTTTCGGCATCATCCTCAACGTCACGCTGACCGCGCTTGCGATCTGGTGGGTGGTGAAGCAGATGCGGCGGCGCGACGATCCGTCTGCTGCTCCGCCCGATCCGGCTCGGCGCGGGAGTGACCGGCCTAGCAGCCCGTCGGACTCAAAGGGTCCGGCAAGCTCCTAAAACGATGATCCCGGTTGCGCGAGGAATTCGATTTCTTCGGGCGTTGAAGCGCGCAGGAGAATTGAGTTGCGATGCGGGAAGCGCCCGAAGCGCGCGATCACATCATGATGCTTGCGCGCCCATTGCGCGACATCGGCCAGCGCCGGGTCCGCGCTGACGCGCTCGAACAGCTCGAGCGCGCGCTGCTGCCTGGCGAGGTCTTCGGCGTGCTGGTACGGCATGTAGACAAACCAGCGCGCGAGCGGCGCCAGCCGCAGATCCCAGCCGCGATCGACCATGCGCTGCGCGGCGGCGAGCGCTTGCGCATCGGTGGCGAACGCACGCGCATCGCCGCGAAACATGTTGCGCGGGAACTGGTCGAGCACGATGATCAGCGCGAGCAGCGGGTGCGGCGCATCGTCCCACGCGCCGAGCTTGCCGCCGGCGGCCTCCTCGTAGAGCAGCAGAAAACGGCTGCGCGTCTCCAGATCGAATGCGTCCGACTTCTTGAACCACACGTCGCGCCGCCTGCCGCGATCGGGCGTGCCGGGGGCGCCGAACCAGAAATCGAGCACATCGTTTGAAGTCACTGCAGAACTCATCCCGGATCCTGATTGTCGCCGCTATACTATCAAACACGAAGACTTCTGTTTTCGATTCTCTCCTTGTCCTTTATGACCTCTGTCGCGAACTGCGTTCGGCAATGAATTCCGGATATCGCGGCCGCTTCGCACCCTCGCCCACCGGCCCTCTGCACTTCGGCTCGCTGATTGCAGCCGTCGCGAGCTATCTCGATGCAAAAAGCCGCGGCGGCGAATGGCTGGTGCGAATCGAGGACCTCGACCCGCCGCGCGTAGTTGCCGGCGCCACCGATGACATCATGCGCACGCTCGAAGCATGCGGCATGCGGTGTGATGGCGCAGTCATACATCAGAGCACGCGTTTCGACGCCTACCACGCCGCGCTGCACCGGCTGCGCCGGCGCGGCGTGATCTATCCGTGCGCGTGCAGCCGGCGCGAGATCTCCGATTCAGCGCTCGCGGGCATCGAAGGACCGGTGTATCCCGGCACCTGCCGCGGCGGCGTCGCTGCCGGCAGGACCGCACGCGCACTACGCATCGACACTCGCGGCGCCGGTGCAGGCTTCGAAGATGCAGTGCAGGGACGGGTGCGGCAGAATCTCGAAACCGATATCGGGGATTTCGTGCTGTATCGCACCGATCATGTGTTTGCCTATCAACTCGCGGTAGTGGTCGACGATGCCGGGCAGGGCATCACCGATATCGTGCGTGGCGCCGACCTGCTGCATTCGACGCCGCGCCAAATCTACCTGCAGCAATTGCTCGGATACGCGACACCACGCTATGCGCACGTTCCAGTCGCCGTCAATGCGGCAGGCGAAAAGCTCAGCAAGCAAACGCATGCGCCCGCGGTCGACCCGGGCGCGCCGCTGCCGGCGCTGATTGCCGCGCTGCGTTTTCTCGGCCACGCGCCGCCACGCGAGCTTACTTGTCGTAGTACAACCTCCAGAATCGCGGCACCTTCGTCCTTGTGGGATTGGGCCATCGCAAACTGGCGCATCGAGCGCGTGCCGCGCGCAGCGGCCGTCGTTGCGCCCCTCGGTCACTCGTAGTGCGATAATGTCACCATGTCCAACACATCCTATCTGATCCCCGACGCGCTTTACCCCTACTTTCATTCGATATCGCTGACGGAACCGCCGCTGCTCAAAGAGTTGCGCGAGGTCACCGCCAACGAGCCGCGCGGGCAAATGCAGTTGCCGCCCGAGCAAGGGCAGTTCCTGCAGCTGCTGGTAAGTCTGATCGGCGCGAAAAAGTGTCTTGAAGTCGGCGTCTTCACCGGCTACAGCTCGCTCGCAGTTGCGCTCGCGCTGCCCGCGGATGGAAAAATCATCGCCTGCGACGTCAGTGTCGAGTGGACGAATATCGCGCGCCGGTTCTGGCAGCGCGCCGGCGTCGCTCACAAGATCGACCTGCGGCTCGCGCCCGGCGTCGAGACGCTCGACAACCTGCTCGCCGAAGGAAACCGCGGCACGTTCGACTTCGCATTCATCGATGCCGACAAGTCGAACTACTGGAATTATTATGAACGCGCTTACGACCTGACCCGCAGCGGCGGATTGATCGCGATCGACAATACGCTGTGGTACGGAAAACCGGTCGACCTGTCGGATCAAAGCGCGGACACGGTCGCGATTCGTGAATTCAACCAGAAACTGTATCGCGATGAACGCGTGTTGATCTCGCTGCTGCCTATCGGCGATGGGCTGACGCTGGCGCTCAAAAAGGAAAAGCGTGAGGCGTGAGACGAGAGGCGAATAACTATTTCTCTGCGTTCTCTGTGACCTCTGTGGCTATCGGTTTTGCAGTGCTGCAGTAACCGCGCGCTGGAGATTTTCGACCTCGGCCTGCGCGATGCGAGCGCGGATTTCGGGCAGCACCGCGCGCGCCGCCGCCTCGCCGGCGGCGATGCTCTCGAGCCTGGCCGAGAAATCGAGCGCGCGCGTGCGCGGTGTTGCGGGCCGGATCGCGACATCGGCCGAGTCGACGTCCTGCGAGCCGCGCCACGATACATCGACCGCGATTACCACCTGCGCGCCCATGCGGCGCGCGACCGGCACCGGCACGCGGCTCGTCAGTCCACCGTCGACGTATTCGGTGCCGGCTATGATGACCGGCCAGAACACATTCGGGATGCTGCTCGAGGCGCGCACCGCAAGCCCGGTATTGCCGCGGTTGAATATCGTCATGCGGTTGGTCGCGCGCTGGGTGGCGATCACCGCGAACGAGCGTTCAAGTGCTTCGATCGAGCGGTTGCCGAGAGCCTTGTTGACGTAATCCTGCAGCGCCTCGCCCTCCACCCGGCCCGGCCCGAACAACGTGAAATCGATCAGCTCGCGATCTTCGACCTTGAATGCCATCTGCTCGAGCGCGGCCGCGCGATAACCGCCGGCATAAAGCGCGGCAACCACCGAACCGGAACTCACGCCGACCACGATCTCGGGCTGAATGCCTTCCGCCTCGAGCACTTTGATTACGCCGACGTGCGCGAAACCGCGCGAGCCGCCGGCACCGAGCACCAGCGCTACGACCGGACGGTCGGAGCGGATGGGATTGATCTCAACCGCGCGCGGTGGCGCGAGCTCTGGATACTCGTGCGGCGCCGTGGCACAGGCCGCGACCAGCAGCGCGATCAGGAACACGAAAACGGAACGGAACATGATGTCCTAGGAGTTTGTCGGACTTAGCCCCAACAAACTCCTAATGCAAAACCGGCGCCCGGATGCGCATTTGTTGCATAATTACGGCCGGTGCGTTGCGCATTTTTTACGTCCGACCACGAGTCACCAATCACTGATCCCCAATGATCAATCACCAATTATGCCACCCCGCCACCGACCTTGTTCCCGGCGGCGGCCGCACGCTGGATCAACTCAAGCAGGAAGTGCTGCGGCGAGTGGAAAACAACCTGCCGCCACTCGGCGGCATCGGAACCGAGGATGCGCGAGCGGCGCTGGCGGCAATAGACAGCCTGAGCCGCGAGCAGTGGGCGCTCGCGTGGAGCACTGTCGCGGAGCAGCACTTTACCCAGGCGGCGCCGCTCGAGGCCAGCGCGCCGGAGCGTGCGCGCGAACATTACTGGCATGCCTGGCGTCTGCACCATTTCGCGCGCTGGCCGGTCGAGAACTCACCGGCGAAACTGCGCGCCAAGAACCGCGCGCTGGAATCCTACTGCAGTTACGGCCGGCTGCTCGAGCCCCCGCTCGAGATTGTCCGCATACCGTTCGAGGGCAGGCAGATCATCGCCTATCTGCGATTGCCCGCGGGAGCGCGCCCGGCGCCACTGGTGTTCGGCATCGCCGGACTGGATTCGCGCAAAGAGGACGTGGCCGCCCACAGCGATCGCTACTTGCAGCACGGCATCGGCCTGCTCGCTGTCGATCTGCCAGGCACCGGCGAGACGCCGATCGAGGCCGCAGAGGCGGACAGCGACCGCATGTTCTCCGCGCTGCTCGATTACCTCGCCACGCGCCCTGACGTCGACGCCGGACGCGTCGTGGTGCAGGGCCGCAGCTGGAGCGGTTACTGGGCGGCCAAGCTCGCCTACACCGAGCGCGTTCGGCTGCGCGGCACGGTGGTGCACGGCGGACCAATCCACACTTATTTCCAGCCGCACTGGCTGCGCGCGTCGCTCGCCACCGGCGAATATCTTTATGATTACTGGCAAGCCAAGGCCAGCATGTTCGGAGCGAACGGCCTGGAGGATATGCTCGAGCGCGCGCGGAGGTTTTCGCTGCTTGACTTGGGGCTGCTCGATCAACCCTCGGCGCCCATGCTGCTCGTCAACGGCACGCGGGATTCGCAGATCCCTATCGCCGACATCCATGTGCTGCTGGAGCACGGCGACGCCAAGGAGGCGTGGGTCAATCCCCAGGGCGGTCATATGGGCCGCTCTCCGCAATGGCCGGCAGCCGCGATTTCCGAGCGCGTACTGATGCCGTGGATAGCGCGCCGACTCGAACTATCTTAGGCTAGGCTGGATACCAATCACCCCAAAGCAGGAGGATCACGATGCCGCACGCATTGAGACCAGCGCTCATATTCGCAATCGCCGCCGCGTGTACTTTGCATCAAGGGCCGGCAGCAGCGGCCGATGCCGCGCAGGCCTACCCCAGCAGGCCGGTTCGCCTGATCATCGCTCAAACGACCGGCAGTTCGGTTGACACCCTGAGCCGGGTGCTCGCCGCGAAATTGGGCGAGGAACTGGGTCAGCAGATCGTCGCCGATAATCGCGGCGGCGCGGGCGGCACCATCGGGGCCGAGATCGCCGCGCATGCGGCGCCTGACGGCCACACGCTGTTGGCAACCTCCACCGGCGTGCAGGTGATTTCGCCCCAGATCTACAAAAAGCTCAACTACCACCCGGTCAAGGACTTTGCGCAAATCTCGCTGTTTGCGGTCACGCAGAACGTGCTGGTGACGAATCCCGGCCTCCCGCTCAACAACGTGAAGGAACTGATTGCCTACGCCAAGGCGAATCCGGGCAAGCTCAATATGGCGAACGCCGGCTCCGGGTTCCAGAGCCATCTGGCAGGCGTGCTTTTCACGCACATGACGGGAATCGACGTGCTGCACGTGCCCTATAAAGGCGGGGCCTCACTGATCGCGGTAATGAGTAACGAGGCGCAGTTCACAATCGCACCTGGCCCCGCCGTACTGGGCCATGTGCGGGCGGGGCGGTTGCGCGCGCTGGCTACTGGAGGCGAGAAGCGCTCGCCGGCGACGCCGGGTCTGCCTACCATCATCGAAGCGGGCGTTCCCGGTTACGTCTCGACCGGGTGGGCCGGTGTAATGGCGCCCAAGGCAACGTCAAAACCCATCCTCGACAAACTGCACGCCACGATCGTGAAAGTGGTGAACGACACGGCTACGCGGGAAATGATAGAGCGGCAAGGCGGCGACCCGGTAACCAGCACGCCCGCGGAGTTCACCAAATTTATCGAGCAGGAATACGCGCGCTTCAGCCAGGCGATCAGCATCGCCAAACTGAAAGTCGAGTAACCAAGTACGCGTCTTTTTTACACGAAGCAAGGATTTCTACCATGAGTACACCTCCCGTCAAAGTCGGCATTGTCGGCCTCGGCCGCTGGGCCAAGGTGCTGACGCGCGCCGCCGTCAAATCTGACAAGATCAGGATCGTCGCCGGCTTCAGCCGCTCCGCGGAGAAACGTGCCGCGTTTGCCAGGGAAATGGGCGTCCCGGCGGCACCCGACATGCAAACGCTGCTCGCCGACCCCGAGATCAAGGGCGTCGTCCTGACGGTTCCCAACGAGCAGCATCTGCTGATGGCCGAGCAGGTCGCCAAGGCCGGCAAGCACGTCTATACCGAGAAGCCGATCGCCAATACGCTCGAAGACGGCCTCAAGATCGCGGCACTCGAGAAAAAATACGGCATCACGGTCACGGTCGGCCACAGTGCGCGTCTGATGGCCGGCGTGCGCATCATCCGCGAGATGATCGACAAGGGCGAGCTCGGCCGCGTGGCATTCATGGAAGCCAATTTCTCGAACGAGCGCGCGCTCGAACTCACGCCCCAGACGTGGCGCTGGTACAAGGACCGCGCGCCCGGCGGCCCGCTGTCGCAGCTTGCGATCCACCAGTTCGACGTGCTGCACTATCTCGGCGGTGAGATCAGCGAAGTCACTTCGATGGCGTCCAAGCTGTCGCCGGTCGGCGCCGAGGTGGATGATCAATCGATGACGCTGTTGAAATTCGCCGACGGCAAGATCGGCTACGTCGGTTCGTGCTGGACCTCGCCCGGCATCTTCGCGGTGCGCGTGTTCGGTTCGAAGGGCCTCATGCACTATGAAATCGACTTCGGCACGTGGGATACGCCGGACCGGCTGCACACCACCTCCACGCTCTATATCCAGCGCGGCAAGGACGGTTACGCCAAGCGCGAGGAAATCAAGCTGCCGCCGAGCGACATGTTCCGCGCGGAACTCGATATGTTTGCCGACAGCTGCGTCACCGGCAGAGTGCGCGAATTGTCTGCTCACAACGGCAACGTCGCCGTCGCCGTCGTCTACGCGGCGCTGCGCTCGATCGACCGCAACGGTCAGTGCGTGAAAATCGCCGATATCATCAGCGAAACGAAGGCAAAACTTTAGGAACAACGTTATGCTGCCGACCCGCCATTTCATCGATCTCACCCAGCCCGAGATCGCGCAGCAACTCAAGAAAAATCCGCTTGTCATCCTGCCCGCCGGCAGCGTCGAGCAGCACGGCCCGCACCTGCCGACCGGCACCGATATCTATGCGAGCCAGGCGATCGGCCACGCGGTCGCCGAACGCATGGACGGCCTGCTGCTGCCGGCCACGCCGTTCGGCGTGACTCCGATGCACATGCCGTTCGAAGGCACGATCACGTTGTCGACCGACACCTTTCAGCGCGTGGTGACTGAGACCTGCGTATCGACGGCCAGGCATGGCGCGAAACGTCTGCTGATCATCAACTGGCACGAAGGCAACATTCCGTCACTTGCCATCGCATCCGAAGCGCTGCATCGCGAGCACGGCATGACGGTGCTCACGGTCCAGGCGTGCTATGTGGCGGCGGAGTTGTATGGGAGCGATTGCGGCGGGCTCACGCATGGCGGCGAAATCGAGGCGCTGGCCGTGCTCGCCTGCCGCCCCGACCTCGTCCACCTCGATCGTATCGATTACTCGTCCGACCACTCGCACGGCCGCAAGTGGGATAAGCTGCGCCGCACGCACAGCTACCAGCCGGTGTTGACCGACATCCGCACCATCGCGCCGACCGGATGGTATGGCGCACCCGAGCACGCGACGCTCGACAAAGGTCTGCGCATGCTGAACGACATTGCGGACACGATCGCTAAGGAAGCGACCGAGATCTTTCGCCTGCTCGACGACGCGCAAGGCGGCACCGCCGAGATCAAGCATCTGAAAGTTGCAATCGGCGCGGAATAACGCCGATTGCGTGCCGCACCGGGGCTGAAACCCGCCAAATCGGGTGTTTTGACCTTTTTTTGACCTTATGTGTCCCGCCGTACACTTGACGCCGGGTAGAAAGCGCATACTGTGGGTTCGCATAGCCACGAGGCGATGATCGTGGTTCATTCAGGAGACCACGATGACAGATGATAAAACAAGTGCGACGTCACAATCGAGCGCCATGGCAAGGCTTGCCCATTGGGGCCGCTTCTCGATATTTCTGCTCACCGCCGGCTTCGCCTATCCCAACGTGATGGTCGAAGGCATGGATCTCACCAGAATCCAGGGTGATACCGAAGGCGATCTCGACAAGAAAAAATAACGGCCGGCAATCAGGCGCCACACACTTGTGGCGCCGCACTTGGCGCGCTGGAGTTTGTGGCGCAGCGCGTTCGCTGCGCTTTATTCATGCCCCTCTCCTCTCCGCACGCGCTATGCGCGAGCGCTAGCCCGGCGGCCAACGGAACGGCCTGCCGGCAAGTATGTGCAAGTGAACGTGGAACACCGACTGGCCGCTTTCCTCCCCGTTGTTGATCACCAGCCGGAACGCGCCGTCAATCTTGAGTTGGCGCGCAATCGTTCCGGCCGCGAGCAGCAAATGCCCGAGCAGCGTTTGGTCTTCCTCCTGCGCCGATGTCAGCATGTCAAGCGGCTTCTTCGGCACCAGCAGCACGTGCACTGGCGCCTGCGGATTCATGTCCCTGAAGGCGAGACAGAGGTCGTCCTCGTAAACGATATCGGCCGGGATTTGCTTTTTGATGATTTTGGCGAAGATGCTGTCGGTCATCAATTTGCTCCTTGTTGCACTGGGTTTAAAATCGTAGATCCATGATTGAGAACGTTTTTATCCTATCCGCCGGTATGAAATAAGTCAAAGCGGCAAACCACATACCTACTTTTGCCGCAACGCAATAAATTATTTAGTTAAAACCCTTGACATACACTTTATGCGCCATATAATAGTAATTGTGCAGTGCAGCATAAGTAGTGAGAAATCACCGGTTTTATAGCAGATTGATGATTGTGAAATGTTTTTATAAAGGAGATCCAAATGTATCAAGCCCCTGAACAACTGATGGCGTGGAACAAAGCCAATCTCGAAGCGGCTGTGCGTTTCGCTGGTATCGCGCTGGAAGGCGCCGAGCGCATGCTCGAAGTGCAACTGAAAGCAGCGAAAAGCGCGTTTGCCGATGGCGTGCAGCAAGCCAAGATGCTGGCCGATGTGAAGGACCCGCAGGAATTTGCGCAGCTTAAGAACACACTGGCGCAACCGAGCCTGGAAAAAGCGACCAGCTACGTCAAGAGCGTTTATGACGTGGCCGCCGCGACGCAGTCGGAAATCAACAAGCTGGTTGAAGAACAAGTTTCTGAGTTCAACAAACAGGTCGTGACCGGGCTCGACAAGGTGGTGAAATCGGCCCCGGCCGGCTCGGAAATGGCGGTTGCCGCCGTCAAGTCGGCGATCTCGGCGGTCAACTCGACTTACGACAACCTGTCGAAATCGGCGAAGCAGTTTGCCGAAATGAGCCAGGCCAATATCGAGGCCGCAACTAGCCAGGCTGTGCACGCGAGCAAGAAAAAAGCCGCTTAATTCCGGCTTAAGCCTCAAA
>PLYS01000414.1:16419-35810 GCA_003153455.1 Betaproteobacteria bacterium
ACTGGTGCCGGTTTTGCATTAGGAGTTTGTCGGGGCTAAGTCCGACAAACTACTAGGCTAAACGGTTTCAGACCATGTAAAGCCGAGCGCGGATACACCGGTCTTGAGATCGGCGATCGCAGCCGCGATCTGGTCCGCATCACCGCGCACACCGAGCTCGATATGGCGATCGGTCTCGCTCATGTGCGGCAGGCTGAACACCTTGATGCCCGAAAAGCGCGCCAGGCATGCATTCATCAGCTCGATCAGCTGGCTTTCGCCCGCGCCGCGCACGATGATCGCGCTCTCGGCAGTGCGCCCCGCCGCATGCAGATCGACATACCAGTTGTCGAGCACCCATGCCATCATCGGCCACGCCATTTGCGGGAATCCCGGCAGGAAATGGTGACGCTGCAGGCAGAAGCCGGGGATGCGGTTGTACGGGTTTGGAATGATGCGGCTGCCGCGCGGGAATTCTCCCATCATCAGGCGCTGTGGCGTAATATCAGCGCCGAAACGAGCGCGAATTTCAGCCTCCGCGTCGGGATGCAATTCAAGCTCCACTCCGGCTGCTTCCGCCGCGCATTGCCGGGTGTGGTCGTCAGGCGTCGCGCCGATGCCGCCGAAGCTGAACACGACATCATCCGCGGCCAGCGTGCGTCTGAGCGTCGCGGTGATCAGATCGGGCTCATCGGCGAGATACTGGCACCACGCCAGATCGAGCCCGCGCTCGCCGAGCGTCGCGATGGTCTGCGCCATGTGCTTGTCCTGGCGCTTGCCGGACATGATTTCATCGCCGATGATGATGGCGCCGAATTGCATTTAATCTCAGTGATGGATGTAGGATTCCAACTGCTTGATCACGAACTGCTGTTCGGAAATGGTTTCCTTGACCAGATCACCGATCGACAGCACACCGATCAGTTTGCCGCCATCCATCACCGGCAGGTGGCGGACGCGCTTGTCGGTCATCAGCCCCATGCATTCCTCGACGCTTTGGTCCGGATGCACGCACAAAACCGCGTCGGTCATGATCTCGCGCACCGGGGTGTCGAGCGATGACTTACCCTTGAGGATCACCTTGCGCGCATAGTCGCGTTCGGTAATGATGCCGATCAGCTCGCCGGCGTCCATCACCAGCAGCGAGCCGATGTTTTTCTCCGCCATCAGCTTGAGCGCCTCGAACACCCGCGCATCAGGCGCGATCGAGAGAATGCCGATAGGCTTGCCTTGCAGCAGTTGCTTGAGCGTTTTCATCACATCCCCTTTGCCGGTTGATCCGCAGCGACGCGGTTTCCCGGTCAAGTGTAATACATTCGACTCCGAACTCTCAACTCTGAGCGTGCCGGCCGAAATCAACGTTTTGCAGCCGCGATCGCGTCGGCTTTTTGCAGCAGCCGTTGCGCCATGCGGATATTCGCGATGTCGATCATGCGGCCGTCGAGCGAAACCGCGCCTTTGCCGTCGCGCGCGCCCTGCGCCATGGCTTCGACGATGCGGCGCGCACGCGCCACCTCGTCGGCCGCGGGGCTGAAAATGTCGTTGGCGCCGTCGATCTGCGATGGATGGATCAGCATTCTGCCTTCGAAACCGAGCGCTGCTGCGCGCTTGCTCGAGGCGCGGAAGCCGTCGGCATCGTTGAAGTCGCTGTAGGGGCCGTCGAGCGGGCGCAACCCGTAGGCACGGCATGCGACCACGATGCGCGCCTGTGCCGCATGCCACGGATCGGCCTGAAAATAGGCACGCCGGCCGCCGGCATCCGGTTCGCCGAGCACGCCGTAATCGGGATTCAGCCCGCCGATGGTGGTGCTGCGCGCGCCGGTCGACGCCGCAAAATCGCCCGAGCCGAAGCACATTGCTTCGAGACGCCGGCTTGATTGCGCGATCGACTCGACGTTACACAAGCCGAGCGCGGTCTCGATCATCACCTCGAAGCCGATGCGCTTGCTGCGTCCTTGCTCGACCTCGATCTGCGTCACCAGCACATCGAGCGCGTAGACGTCGGCGGCGACCCCGATCTTGGGAATAAACAGCATATCGAGGCGCGGACAGGCTGCGACGACCTCGATCACATCGCGATAGGTGTAATGCGTGTCGAGGCCATTGACGCGTACGCTCACCGTCCTGCCGCCCCAGTCGATGTCATTGAGCGCCGAGATCGCATTCTGGCGCGCGCGCGCCTTGTCGTCTGGGGCCACCGAGTCCTCAAGATCGAGAAACACCACGTCGGCGGCACAGCGGCTTGCCTTCTCGATCATTTTCGGATTCGACGCCGGCACCGCCAGCTCGGAGCGGTGCAGACGCTGTATTACCGGTTCAAACGACGTAAAGCTCATGGGTAGTCTCTCAAAAAAGCGCGATTGGGGATCTGCAATTAGCGATTAGTAACTACATTTCGCGAGTTCGCATCCCCGGCCCGCCAATCGCTGATTACTTATTGCTAATTGCTTCTGGCGGCGCGTTCCAGCACTTCGATCATGCGCGAGAAATCGGACTTACCGCCGCCGCTGCCGATCAGCGCATTGATCTGCTGCAGCGTCGCCGCCGCGGCCGGCGCCGGAATACCGAGGCTGTGCGCGAGATCGAGCGCGATATTCAGGTCCTTGTGATAGAGCCGCGCATCGATGCCGTTTTCGAAATCGCGCTCGACCATGCGTTTGCCGAACAACTCGAGCACGCGGCTCGCGGCAATGCCCCCGAGCATTACCTCGCGAACTTTCGCCGGATCGACACCGCAGCGCTGCGCGAGCAGCAGCGCCTCGGCGACAGCCTGCAGCGTTACAGTGAGCGCAAGCTGGTTGCAGGCCTTGGTCACCTGCCCGGCGCCGTGGTCGCCCATGTGCAATATGGTCTTGCCGAGGCGCTCGAACAACGGCTTCACGCGCTCGAACACCCGCGGTTTGCCGCCGACCATAATCGAAAGCGTTGCGCCCTGCGCTCCCATGGGCCCGCCCGACACCGGCGCATCGAGATGGTCGACACCCCTCGCCTCGAGCGCCTGCGCGATACGGCGCGTGGCGAGCGGCGAAATCGTCGCCATGTCCACGACTATCGTTCCCGCGCGCGCGCCTTCGGCGATGCCTTGCATGCCAAGCGCTACCTGTTCGCTGTCCGCGGAGGCAGTCACGATCGTAAAAATCACATCGCACTCCGCAGCCAGAGCTGCCGGGGCTGCAAACGCGCGCGCACCCGTGGCGATCAACGGCGCCAGCGACTCCTTGCGGCGGGCATACACCGCCATCGAATAGCCGGCCTGCATCAGATTGAGCGCCATGGGGCGGCCCATTACACCCAGGCCGATGAAACCGAGCTGTAGTTGCGCAGTCATATGACTTTCGTGCTCCACAAGCCTACGTAATTGCCGTATCCTGTTACCATAGACGGCAAGGAGATGCAAGCAATGGGTACGATAATTGGAATACTTATTTTTGTGGGGTTCACTATCGGTATATGGTTCTCCTATCGGCTATTCATGAGAGGTAATACGGATGAGGAAAAGGTGGCTGGGCTATTGCCGGCAGACTTTAAGCCTGACCTTTTCTATAGGAAGGGCGATACCTATGTGGGTTATGAAAAAGAGAAAAACAGGCTCGTGCTGGTGGATTGGCCTCACGGGAAGATTCTTTCCCCAAAGGAAGTCCTATCATTGGAACCCGAGCAAGAATCGATGCTCGGCATCACACACCATTGGGTCGCAGTGAACGTGCCGGATCCAGATTTTTCCCGATACAGAATCTGGTTCCAATTTCGCCGCGCGAACCGCGACGCATGGCTCGGTCAGTTAGCAGAGATTTGCAAGAAATAGGGACATGGCTTCCCTGGCCTCCTCGTCACGCTCTTACCGATAACTTATTCAGCAAATTCGGCGGTTTACTGCCAGTCAGCGCCGCGACGGCGTTTTTCGCAGCCGTCATCGCCATCGCGCGGCGCGTCGCCTCGGTCGAGCTGCCAATGTGTGGTGCGAGCACCACATTTTTCATTCCGAGGAATCCCGGGTTGATCTTGGGTTCACCTTCGAAGGCGTCGAGGCCGGCGGCGCGGATGGTGCCGTCCCTGAGCGCCTGGACCAATGCTGCGTCATCGACGATGCCGCCGCGCGTTGAATTGATCAGGATCGCGCTCGGCTTCATTTTCTTCAACTCTGCGGCACCGATCAGATGGTGCGTCTCCGGCGCATAAGGCATCTGCAGGATCACGAAATCGGCCTGCGCCAGCAATTCGTCCTTGGTCACATAAGTCGCATTCAACTGCCGCTCGACGTCCGCAGGCTGCCGTATCGGGTCGTGGTAGAGCACCCGCATTTCGAAACCCAGCGCGCGTTTCGCGATTGTGCGGCCGATACGTCCCATGCCGATGATGCCGAGAGTCGCATGATGAACATCGACGCCGAGTAGTTGTTTCAAGTGCCAGCCGCGCCACTGCCCGTTGCGGATATAGGCTTCGGCTTCGGTCAACCGCCGTGCCGTCGCCAGCATCAGCGCAAACGCGAGATCCGCGGTCGTGTCCGTGAGCACCTCCGGCGTGTTGGTGGCCATTACGCCGCGTGCGGTGCATGCCGCGAGGTCGATGTTATTGAACCCCACCGCGATGTTGGCCGCGACCCTGAGCTGCGGGCAGCGCACGAGTAGCGGCTCGTCGATGCAGTCGGTGAGATTGCACACAACTCCGCCGCAGCCTTGCAGACGACGCGCGAGCGTATCCGCATCTAGCGGTACGTCGGCCTGATTCGATTCGACCTCACAATACTGCGCCATATACTCGAGTGTCTCGTCGAAAACTTCGCGTGTAACCAGAATCTTCGTTTTCATGTCGCCCTCGCTGTTGGCCATATGTTTCGGCAGTACGTTTCGCGCATGAACAGTGCGGCAACCAGTCCGCCTGTGGTGAACACCAGCAACCCGCCGAGCGCAAGTCGGTTGTCTCCCGGCGCGTAACGGCACGCACCGTCGACGAGTTCGCCATGCTCGGCCGCGGTCGAGCACTCATCCTACCAGCTGCTGCAGGATTCCGACAGCGAGAAACTGCCCGGCGTTGATACAGCTTGTCGTCATCCCCGCCAGCGTGGTCCAGGCGAACCCCGGGGTCAGGCCGCAGGCAAGACCATATCTAGGGCGCAATGGTCGGGACTGGGATCCTCGATTCCTGCTCCTCAATCCTCGCTCTTCGATCCGTAATTTGTTACGCTATACTGGTACTGAATCTAACCAAGGGAAGATCCCCAAAATGTTACGCATCGGCTCTGCGGTTTTTTGCGTATTTCTCGCGGCAGGCGGGCGGGTCGCGCTTGCATTCGATCAGCAGGACAGGGAAATGGAGTGGCTGGCGAAGTCCAAGGGCTGTAACATCTGCCACGGCCCCGAGTCAACAGGGTCGAAGGACAAGGTGCCAATCGGCCCAGCATGGAAGGACATCGCGAAGAAATACAAAGGACAGAAGAACGCGGCGGATCGTCTGACGCGCACTGTCGTAACGGGCTCCGAACCGGGCTCGGGAGGCCGCCACTGGAAGGATCAGGCAAGAGGCGTGGCCATGCCGTCCAATACGATTGCAATCAGCGAAGCGGACGCCAGCAAACTGGTGCGGTGGATTCTGGCGTCGGATAAACAAGACGCGAACAACAGGGCACAATAGAGGTCAGACTGAACTGTCCCCGCACTTAAGTCGTGTACCACCATTTGTCCACACCGAGCAGCTGTCTCAGGTGCCAGCCTCGCCATTGCCCATTGTGGATATAGGCCTCCACCTCGGTCAGGCGCCGCGCCGTGGCGAGCATCAGTGCGAATGCAAGATCGGCCGTGGTGTCGGTAAGCACTTCCGGGGTGTTGGTCGCCATCACGCCGCGCGCGGTGCAGGCCGCGAGATCGATGTTGTTATAGCCGACTGCGATATTGGCCGCCACCTTGAGCCGCGAGCAGCGCGCAAGCAGCTGGTCGTCGATGCGGTCGGTCAGACAGCACGCGACGCCCTCCTTGTCCTCGAGACGTTGTGCCAACGTCTCGGGATCGAACGGAACGTCCTGCTGGTTCGATTCGACCTCGCAATGTTCGCCGAGATAGGCGAGCGTCTCGTCAAACACTTCCCGCGTTACGAGCAATTTTGGTTTCATGCTTCCTCCAAATTAATCATGGCACCGTTACGTTGCGGCAATAAGTTTCACGCATGAAAAATGCGCTAGCAAGTCCCGCCGCCGCAAATGCAATCAGCGACCCGAGCGCGAGCTGGTAATCGTCAGGGGCATAAATACGCACGCCATCGACCATCTCGCCGCGCCAGCCGCGGTCGAGTATCCATCCTACCAGCGGTTGCTGGATACCGATACCGATGAACTGGCCGGTGTTGACGAAGCTCGTTGCCATGCCGGACAGCGCCGGCGGGCTCAATTCCTTCGCACACGACCACACCAACGTGAATCCAGTGGCGCTTGCCCCCAACGCCGCAAACAAGGCGTAACTGGCGCCGAGCGGCAGCGCGACGCCGAGCACCAGCGGCACCCAGCACACAACATGGACCGCAAGGCTGCCGATCAGCAGCGGACGCCGGCGCCCGCTGCGGTCCGAGAGGTACCCCACCACGAGCGAAGCCAAGGCAAAACCCAGCAACGTGGCGCTGGTATGGTTGGCGGCCGTGCCGCGCGACATGCCGTGCACCTGCATCAGATACGGCACCGCCCATAACCCGGCAAAAGTAATATAGGAGCTGGCCGCGCCAAACATCATCCAGAATCCCGGCCAAAGATCGCGGTTGCGCAATACCTGCAGCACTCCGTGGTACCAGTGGCCCGCGTGATCGGGATGCGCCTGCAGGCCATCGAGTTCGCGCATCGACAGCAAGCCGGCGGCACGCGGGCTGTCGCGCATCCATAGCCAGGTCGCCACCGCGAGCAACAGCGAAAACACGCCCACGGCGACAAATACGTTGCGCCACGACGTGACGGTCACGACGTACGCAAGCGGCGCGGCAGACAGCACTGCTCCGAGGTTTGCAATCAGAATACCGACACCGGTCGCGGTCGCGAAGTGCCGGTCGTGAAACCATGCCGCGTTGAGCTTCAGCATCGCGATGAACATCACCGATACACCCAGCCCCACCAGCGTACGGCCTGTCCCAGCGACGTTTAGCGTTTCCGCCATGCCGAATACGATCGAGCCGATCCCCACCGCCACCGCGCCGAGCGCGACAATCCGGCGCGGCCCGAGGGTGTCGGCCAGCACCCCGGTCGGAAGCTGCATTACCGCGTAAATGTAGAAGTAGGTCGCCGCCAGCGCGCCAAGCGCGGCGCCGCCGACATGGAACGCCTGCTGCAGTTCACCCGCGATCACCGCCGGCGCCAAGCGGTGAAAGAACGACAGCACTAATCCCAAGACGACCAGCGTGAACGCGGTCCAGCGCAAGCGGCGCAGGCGCGCATCCTCGCGGGCTGGAAGGGGAAGCACCGATGTCATCGCTGGTTGATGAAGAAAAATCCAACTATCACACAAAAAAATGGAGCAGCACTAAGCTGCTCCATCTCACTACTGCCGGAGCCAAGACCGGTCTATCCTCCCCCGTACAGATAATTCGGCAGCCACAATGTCATGCCGGGCCAGAGGTACATGAGGACCATGCAAAGGATCACGATCATCATGTAGGGCATCATGCCCGCGAAGATCTGGTTGAGCGTCACGTGTTTCGGCGACACGCCCTTCAGATAGAACGCTGACATGGCCACCGGCGGCGACAGGAACGCAGCCTGGAGGTTCACGAACACCAGCGTGCCCCACAGGACCGGGTCGATGTTGAAGTGCTTCAAAAGCGGCAGGAAGATCGGGACGAAGATGACGATGATCTCGGTCCATTCCAGCGGCCAGCCGAGCACGAAGATGATCGCCTGCGACAGGATCATGAATTGTATCGGCGTCATGTTCAAGCTCATCACCCACGTCTCGACCAACTGCTGGCCGCCCAGAATCGCGAACACCCCCGAGAACAACGCCGAGCCGATGAACAGCCAGCACACCATCGCCGTGGTCTTGGCGGTGAGGAACACCGATTGCTTGAGGCGTTCCCAGTCGAACGTGCGTGCTTGAAGCGCCAGCAGGAACGCGCCGGCGGAGCCGATTGCGGCAGACTCGGTGGCGGTGGTGATGCCGAACAGGATGACCGCAAGCACCACGATGGTGAGGATGCCGAGCGGCATGACCGACGAGAATAGCAACTTCAGCAGCTCGAACGACTCGGCCTCCAGCTTCCAGTAGTACCAGAGAAGCATGAGGGCAGTCGCTGCAACGATAATCCAGAAATACATGTAGAACTCGGGCGGCGGACCTGCTTCCGCGGGCGCGGCCTCGCCTTGCTTCAGCAGTTCCGGAGTGCCCACCTGTTCCGCGCTTTCCGCTTCCTGCGCCGAAGCATTCGCAGCTGGCTCGGCCGCGCTTCCGAGTTCCTGCGGCTGGTCCGGGTTCGCCAGCGGCACCGCCGGCGCGGAAGCGGCCGGCGCGACCTGCTTCTGCGCGACGCTTGCCACCGGCTGAACATCGGCCTGCGGGTGAATCACCACATACCACCAGATTCCCCACAATGTCACCGCCGAGAGAATGAGCGGGAACAGCGCCGTAAGGAAATTCTTCCAGATCGCGCCGTAGGACAATCGGCGGCCGTCGCTCTCGATCGCGAGAGCCCTGCTGGGCATGAACAGCGCGGCAAACAAACCGGCCAGCATGTTTTTCGAATACGCCTGCTGGAATTTCAGCACCCAGTCGGATACCGGCACCTTCTGCTCGGACTCCGGCAAGCGCGGGGCGATCTTGGGATTGATCAAAGCCCAGCCGATGATGTAGATGAGATACAGGAAAGACAGAAAGAAGCCGGGGAACATCGCCGAGGCGTACAGCTTTACGACCGACTGGCCGGCGACCGCGGCGTAGACGATGATCATCACCGAAGGCGGGATCAGGATGCCCAGCGTACCGCCGGCGGTAATGACGCCTGAGGCAAGGCGCACGTCGTAGCCGGCCTTGAGCATGGGATTGAATGCGATCACGCCCATCAGCACCACCACTGCGCCGACCAGGCCGCTGGCGATGCCCCAGAACGTGCACACAATCAGAGTGGCGACGGCGAGTGACGCGGGCAACCGCCGGAACGCGAGCTGGATGCTGTAAAACATCTTGTCCACCAGCGCTCCGCGCTCCATCACGTAGCCCATGAGCACGAACAACGGGATCGAGATCAGCACATCGTTGTTCATCGCGCCATAGGTGCGCTCGACCATGAGATCGAAGACGCGGTTATCCGTCCAGGAATGCGCTGGGTCATAGAATGCGATGAAGCCGAACATCATGCCGAGACCCATCAGCGTGAATGCCGTCGGAAAGCCCATCATGATCACGATCACGATGAGCATGAGCATGGTTAAACCCAGTGCCGGATCACTCACGTTCGGCTCCCCTTGAACCGACGCGCTGGTGCGCGGCTTCGTCGATATCGTGGGCACCTTCGATCGCACGCTTGCGCGATTCCTCGTCCACCAGTGTGCTGCCGGCGAGTTGCTGCTCGATCACATCGATCTCCTCCGCATCCTTCAAGCGATCAGGCCATTGCCCGGTCTGCAGGCACACGATGCAGCGGACGATCTCGGCCAGTCCCTGAATCAGCACCAGAACTCCGGCGATCGGGATGACAGTCTTGAATGGATAAACGGGTGGCCCCTCCGACGTCACGTTCGAGTGTTCATTGATGTGCCACGAGATGGCCGCGTAATCGATCCCCGCATATATCAGGGCGATAACTCCGGGAAGGAAGAACAGAATGTACAGAATCAGGTCCAGCGTCGCCTGGGTGCGCGGCTTCATCGAGCCGTAGAGGAAGTCGCCCCTGACGTGGGCGTCCTGCGCCAGCGTGTAGGCGCCGCACATCATGAACAGCGTGCCGTAGAGCATGTTGTCGAGGTCGAAGATCCACGCCGTCGGGGCGTTCAGGATGTAGCGCTTGAACACCTCGATGCAGACGGCGGACATCAGCACCATGATCAGCCACGCGGTGGCTTTGCCTGTCCAGGTGCTGATGTGGTCGGCGGTAAGTAGAAAATTCTGAATTTTCATAGGGGGGGCGACTGTTCTATGGAAAAGGCCGATTCAAAAAAAGCACCATCCTGGGCCGAAGCCCGGATGGTGCCCTAGAATTTAAAACAGGAATCAGGCCTTCTTCGCGGCCGGCTTTTTGCCGAAGTAGTAGTTATAGGCCATGGTCCGGCTCACGACGGTGTCCTGTTCCCACTTCACGGCGCGCTCGGCGTATTTGCGCTGCGAGTCGGCGATCTCCTTGAACATTGGGTTGTCCGCCGACCGCTTGGCCAGGACCTGGTCGAAGACTTCGAGCTGCTTCTGCAGCACCGAGGGCGGCGTCTTGTAAAACTTCACCTTGTCCTTGGCCTGCAACTCAATGTAGTCCTGCGAGTAGCGGTCGATCGCCTTCCACGACATATCCGCCGAAGCGGCCTCCACGGCCAACGCAATGATCGCCTTGATCTTCGCCGGCAGCGCGTCGTATTTGGTCTTGTTGAACATGATCTCGAACTGCTCGGCGTTTTGGTGGTAGCTTTGCAGCATGCATATCTTGGACACGTCCGGAAACCCAAGAATGCGGTCAGAGGTCGCGTTGTTGAACTCCGCGGCGTCGAGCAGGCCGCGGTCGATCGCCGGCACGATTTCGCCGCCGGGCAACGCATTGACCGCCGCGCCCATTGCGGTGAAGAGGTCAATCGAAATGCCCACGGTGCGGTACTTGAGGCCCTTGAAGTCCTCCCACTTGTCGATCCGCTTCTTGAACCAGCCGAGCGGCTGCGTCGGCATCGGCCCGTACGGGAACGACACCACGTTGGCGCCGATGGACTGGTAGAGCTTCTGCAGCAACTCCTTGCCGCCGCCGTACTTGTGCCACGAGAGCAGCATGTTGGCGTCCATGCCGAAGGCGGGACTCGATCCCCACAGCGCAAGCGCGTTTTGCTTGCCGTAGTGGTAGACCAGCACGCCGTGCCCGCCGTCGAGCGTACCCTTCGAAACCGCATCGAGCAGGCCGAAGGCCGGAACCACCGCGCCGGCGGGCAGCACCTCGATCTTGAGATCGCCGCCGGTCATGTCGTTCACCTTCTTGGCGTAGTCGAGCGCGTACTCGTGGAAGATGTCCTTGGACGGCCAGGTGCTCTGCCAGCGCATGCTGATCGGACCAGCCTGTCCCTTGGCGATCATCGGGAATCCGATGAGCGCGGCGCCCGTCGTTGCAGCGGCGGCCCCGGACAGGAACTTGCGGCGTGATGCGTCAGGCTTAGTCTGCGCATTTTTCTTCAGGTCTTTATGACTCATGGTGACCTCCTAGATTGGAATAGTGATTTAACTACGGATGAACTCGTAACAAGGCGGGCGGGAAAACCACTTTTTATCAGTATATTGTTTGGCGCTATGCCTTGCGACACGCCGACAATCCTATACCCGCCATAGGGCAAAATCAAGCATGATACGCCCCGCTGCGATGCGCTTTGCCGCCACGGGCTCAGCACGCGGGCGCCGGCGCGGTTACCGCCTGCGCAACCACTGTCGCTTTGTGTTTCGGGTACGGCTGCCAGCCCAGTATCCACAGCAGAGCGAAAAAACCGAGCACGTAAGCCACCGTCACATGCCAGCCATGGAAGAGCCAGCGGCCGGCATCCTTGGCTTGCGGGTATATGTTCGACAGCGCCACGCCGGCCGAGGAACCGAACCAGATCATCGAGCCGCCGAAGCCGACTGCGTAGGCAAGAAAGCCCCAGTCGTAACCGCCCTGCTTCAACGCGAGGGCGGTGAGCGGAATGTTGTCGAACACCGCCGACACGAAGCCCAGTCCGAGCGCGGCGTGCCATGACGCGTCCGGCAGCTTCTCCACCGGCATCAACGACGCGCACAGCACCAGCGACAGCAGGAACATGCTGCCCTTGAAAGTTTCCGGCATCGGGCTCCATTCCGGTTTGCGTAGCGGCGCGGACAGCAGCAGCGCCCCCCACACCGCGGCGCCGATGAACGGAAACTTTTCGGACAATTCGGGATATTCGACGTTGGCAATCACGTTTGCGACAATCGCCGCCAGATAACCGATATGCACCTTGTGTTTGAACACCGTGGCGGCGATGGTGCCGCCGATCAGCGCCGCCGCGACGTTGTCGAGGAAGCTCGACAGCACGAAGATCATGAACAGCAGCACCAGGCCGCCTTTCCAGTCGTCCGGCAGGAACTTGGGCAGCACCGCCGGCACGCGGCTTTCCTCGAAATGCTTGGACAGCAGAGCGAACCCCATCAGCAGCATGAACAGGTTGGTGAGGATCACCCACTCGTGACTCAGGTGCGCGATGAAACCCGAAAACCCGGGCCCGAACTTAAAACCCACAACCAGGAATTTGTAGGCAAGGATGATCGCGAGACCGGTCAGCGCCACGCGCAGCGTATGGTGATGAAACAATGCGACGCCGAGCAGCGTTGAGCCGAACAGGATGAAGTCCACTGGGATGCCGAACAGCGCCGGGCCCTCGGCAGCGGCCTCGCCCGCCGCGAGCGCCGGGGTCGCACCGAGACAGCAGATCGCGATGATCGCTGCCAGCGCAGCGGTAGTAATCCTGCCGGTAACGCCCGTCATGGATGCGTTTCCCGAAAATGCCAGCCGCAATTCTAGCAACTTCGCAGCGGCGGCGGAGCCGCTCTGCCCACGCCGCGAATCAGCTTGCGCCCTCCGGCTTGTTTTTCTTCAGCAGATCGACCAACGGCGTCAGAAGATCCATCGGCACCGGAAACACAATGGTCGAACTCTTGTCACCAGCGATGCTCACCAGCGTCTGCAGGTAGCGCAATTGCATCGCCTGCGGCTGCTGCGCCAGAATTTGCGCGGCTTGCAGCAATTTCTCGGAGGCCTGCAGCTCGCCTTCGGCGTGGATCACCTTGGCGCGCCGCGCGCGTTCCGCCTCCGCCTGCTGGGCGATCGCGCGCACCATCAACTCGTTGATGTCGACGTGCTTGATTTCGACGTTCGACACCTTGATACCCCAGGCGTCGGTCTGGCTGTCGAGGATTTTCTGGATATCCAGGTTGAGCTTGTCACGCTCGGCGAGCATCTCGTCGAGCTCGTGCTTGCCCAGCACCGCGCGCAGCGTAGTCTGCGCCAACTGGTTGGTGGCTTCCAGAAAATTCACCACCTGGATCACGGCCTTCTGCGGATCAATTACACGGAAGTACAACACCGCGTTCACCTTCACCGATACGTTATCGCGCGACACCACGTCCTGCGGCGGGACATCCAGCACCACGATGCGCAGATCGATGCGCACCATCTGCTGGATGCCGGGAATGATCAGGATCATGCCCGGGCCCTTGACCTTCCAGAAGCGGCCCAGCATGAACACCACCCCGCGCTCGTATTCGCGCAGGATGCGAAACGACGCGAGCACCAGGATCACGACCAGTACGACGAGGATGCCGCTAATGCCGAATTCCCAAATCACGATTTGCCTCCTTCAGATTGTTCCGGTTCCACGCTCAACATGAGCCCCTCAATGCGCGTCACGCGCACCCGCTGGCCGCGGCGCAGGGACTTCGCGCTGTGGGCACGCCAGTTCTCGTCATGCACCCGCACCCAGCCTTCGTCCGCGAAATCCTCGAGCGCTTCACCGCGTGCGCCGGCGAGCTCTTCGCGGCCGCTCACCACCGGTCGCCTGCGAGCCTTCACTGCCATCATCACGATCAAGAACACGATGGCCCCGCTCACGGCCGCCACCGTCGCGATGAGCGGCAGCGGAATCGCGTAGCCGGGCGCGGCCTCGGGATCGATCAGAATCACCGCGCCGATCACCAGGGCAATCACGCCACCGATGCCGAGCGAGCCGAAACTGGGCACAAACGCCTCGGCCACGATGAAGGCCACCCCGACCACAATGAGCGCCAGGCCGGCGTAATTGATCGGAAGCAGCTGGAAGGCGAACAACGCGAGCAGCAGGCAGATTGCGCCCGCCACGCCGGGCAGCATGAAACCCGGATTGGAGAATTCGAACAGCAGGCCGTAGATGCCGATCATCATCAGGATCAGCGCGACGCTGGGATCGGTGATTACCGCGAGCAGCCGGCTGCGCCAGTCGGGCTCGAGAATCTGTACCTCCGCGTCCGCGGTATCGAGCGTGCGAACCACACCCTGCACTGTCACCTTTCTGCCATGCAGTTTAGCGAGCAGATCCTTGACGTCTCGCGCGACCAGGTCAACCACTTTCTGCTTTTGCGCCTCTTCCGCCGACAAACTGACGGCATCGCGGACCGCGCGCTCGCCCCACTCCGCGTTACGTCCGCGCAGTTGCGCGAGGCTGCGCATGTATGCCGCCGCATCATGGATCTGCTTGCGCGTCAGCGTGTCTTTGGACGCTGCCGCGTCCTGCGGCGCGCGCGGGGCTTTTTTGGCATCGTCGTCCTTGGCAGTGTCGTTGGGAGTTTTGCCGGGCTCGCGCTCCGGCCCCCCGATCCCGATCTGCACCGGCGTTGCCGCCCCGAGATTGGTCGCCGGAGCCATTGCCGCGACGTGGCTTGCATAAAGAATGTAAGTCCCGGCGCTCGCGGCACGCGCGCCACCCGGCGCAACGAACGCCGCGACCGGCACTGGCGACGCAAGGATTTCCTTGATGATTTTGCGCATCGAGGTATCCAACCCGCCCGGCGTATCGATCTGCAGCACCACCAGCCCCGCACCCTTGTCGGCGGCCTGTCGGATGCCGCGCACAACATAGTCGGCGGTCGCCGGACTTACCGCGCCATCGAGCGTCAACACCACCACCGGCGCCGGTGCGGCGAGCGCCGCCAGCGGCCACCACACCAGCGGCAACACACGACAGAATCTACCCAGCCACATACGCAGTCTACCGTTCAGCGCCTTCCGGCTTTGTGTCCTGCAATCGCATGCGGCGCCCGGGGCGAACCCGCAACCAGAACATGATCTTATGCCGTTTGTCGATGTTTGGCGATGGCGAGCCTTGTCCAATGGGCTTTGAGTCTGAACGGGGAGCGTGATTCCAACGGGGTTTGAGTCTGAACAGATAGCTGGGATCGATCATGATGCGAGGATTGGTGATCGATATGAATGACAAGGCACTGCGTACGCTGGCGCAGCTGCGCGCCTTTCTCGATGGAGCGGCGGCGGTCTTAGCAATTCGCCACGCACACGATGGTTCTGGTGCGACAACTTCGTGGACATGAGATCGTCGCGCAAGAACCCACCAGAGCCGATGAATGTCGTACGCCTGCAAGCTCTATTAGCGCGAAGAGCTTCGTAAGTATGGTGGCTCTCTCGACTTACTGGCCGCCGATCGACACCGCGAGGTTGACCGTCTCGTCCCTGTACGCCGACGGTAGATACGTGAGCTCAAGACGGATGTCCTTCAGCTTCTTTGCCTTCAGGGCCTCGGCGGGGAAGTCCACGTCCACGGACTTCGTTGCTTCCTGCCCCGGATCTAGCCGCTCAGAACTGAACGTAATAGTCGAATTGTTCCCCGTCTCTTCCAGCTTGATGGCCTTTCCATCGGCATCGATGTACTGGATCTTGCCCCTGATGAGGTTGACGCTTTGATCCGTAGAGCTGTTTTTCAGCTTAAGCGTCCCGGTGAGCTTCGGTGGGGAGTCGATGCGGCCGGAGCCCTTCTCGACCCGCTCCGTGACCTTCATGTCTGCCACTTCTCCGGTCACAATCCCGGCCTTCACCTGTACCGAGGCCGGTATCACTGTAAAGACCTTGTCCTCGATCACCGCTGCCGGTACTACCGCCTTCGGCGAGCAGCCGAAGGTCATCGCCGCACCCGCCGTGATCACCAACATCCCAACTAGCCTTGTCCACATTGCTATCTCCTTGGTATTGTCAACTTACGTTAAAAATCAGGGCAGAGCCTACGGCATTCCGCACACGCTCTCACCGCTTCGACGCGGGCGGCTTCGTCGCAGCCACCAGTTGCGCGCGGTCCTTGAGCAGCGGCTCGAGTGTTTTGCCGGCAACAACGTAAGTCCAAGGTGCAAGACTTTTTTCGCCCTTGACGCGCTCATCGAGCTTTTTCAGGTCCTCGGCAAATTGCTTGTCGAGGCGCGCCTTGTCTTCCGGTTTCTCGCCCTTCTCCGGACGGCGTTGGCGCGGCGGCTCGCCGCTGATCGCGACTGTCAGGTAATAGTCGTCGCCGCCGGGTTTCTTGGCGAGCCTGATCGTGTAGGTGAGATCGTCGAAAGTCTCGACGGTGTAAGTGCGCGGGTCGTTGAAGCTGTCGGCTTTCACTTCGGGCGCGATATCGGTGAACGCCAGCGCCGCGAGCGCGTTGACCGCCGCGACCGCCGCACTCGGATCGAGTTCGCCGCCTCCGCCCGCGAATTTCCACTGCCCGTACTCTTCCCTCCGCGCGATTTTCCACTGCGCGCCGCCGCTCGCGGTAAGCGCCTTGATGCGCTCCACCTTGAAGAAATCCTTCGCGAGCCACCGCTCGGGCCTGGCTTCGGCGCTGGTCAATGCGTCGGAAACCACCAACACGTTTTGCGAACCCGGTACCAGCACGTAGCGCCCGACCGGCGTTTGCGGCTTGATCGGCAGCGGACTGTCTTCGGTCTTGATGACTTTCTTGCCCAGCAGCAGGCTGCCGAGGAGCTTGCGGTTCTTGTCGCTCAACTCGAGCATCGTGCCGGCGTTGTCACCACCCTTACCCGCTTTGGCCGGATCGACCAGATCGAGCCGCGGGAAAAGCGAGGCGCCAACGTTCTCGGTCTGCACGACTTTAAGATCGGGAAGCTTGACCAACAAATCGCCGATGTCCTGGACGTTCGCGTTGTAGTCGCTGCGCTCCTTGACCACCCAGCGCTGTCCCTTGATCGCGAGCGTCGCTTCGCCTTTGCCGTCTTTGAGGTGGATTTGCGCGACATCGTTGACCGGCAGCTTGTCGAACAATTTGGCGCCGATCTTCGCGTCGGCGCTGCGCCATGAACTCAGGTCCTGCCAGAACAGCGCGAGGCCAGCGCCGCCGAGTACCAGCAGCGCAGCGAGCAGCGTCAGAAATGCTTTGCGGTTCATGAAGCCCTCCTGCGCCTGCGCATGATCGCGAGCACGATGCCAAGAACCACCACCAGCACCGGCATCGAACCGATGTTGATCAGCTTGGTCCACAACTGCAGTGCTTCGCTCTCGATGCGCAAGTTCTTGCGCAATTCCTTGAGATCGCGTTTGGTTTCCGCTGACTTCTTGCGGAAATTATCGACCTCTTTCTGTTGCTCCGGCGTCAGTATCGTGCTCTTCGCGCCGGCGCGCTGCTTCTGCAATGCCGCGAGCTTTTCCTGCGTCTGGCTGACGGTGTCTTCAAGCTGCTTGATCTTGCCGAGGTAACTTTGCTGGGCGCGCGCTTCCATGTTCTGAACCACGGTAAGCGGCCGCGTGAACGCCGCGCGGCTGCGCAGGCTGCTCAAATCGAAATCTCCCGCGACCTGCTCGACGAGATTCTGCGCCAAGGCAAGGTTGCCGTTTTTTGGCACCACCATGCGCTGGCCGAAGATATCCTGCACATCGACCGCGGCGCCATCGGTCAGCATATCCACGTCACCCACGAGCACCACGGAGTTTTCCTTTGCCGACTCCTTGAGCTGGGGTTCGGTCTTGGCTTCATCGGCTTTTACCTCGGGTTTCTTTTTGTCCTTGGGCGGGGGTGCATAGGGTTTCGGTTTGCCCTCGGGGAATGCGGTCTTGAACTTTCCGCTAAGCCGGACCGCGAGCGGATACTCAGTGCCCGAAGGCTGGTAACCGCGCGTCGATGGCTCGCCCGAAAGCGTCGCGATGATCAGATCGACCAGCATCGAATTCTTCGTCGCATGGGCGAGCACCGTCTCGGTAAGGCCCGCTGCCGGCTTGCCGGTAAACACGCTGCCAAATGCGTAAAGCAGCGTGCCGACGCGGCTCGTTACGACGTCGTCCTTATTGAGCGCATCCTGCGGCAGCAACAACAGCGTCGGCAGCAGGCCTGAACCGGTGCCACTCGCATAGGTGAGGTCGGCAACGACCTTGCCCATCTCCATGCCGAGGCCCCATGCCTTGAGCAACCGGTAGAACGTCGACTGGCCGGCATTGCTGCCGCCGAACGGATTCTGCACGTCGGGCTGCTGGTCGAAATAGGAGTAGGAATCCAGGAACGCGATCATCTTGCCGCCGCGCAGGATGAACTGGTCGAGCGCGTACTCAGTGGTTTCCGAGATATCGCGCGGGTGAATCACCAGTAGCACTTTGATGTCATCCGGAATCTTGTCGGCATCGAGCGCGACCTTCTTGACGGTAAATACGTTCTGCAGCTCCGTTGCGAGCACCCACGGCGTGGTCGGCTGCTGTTTCAGCATGGGATTCAACGACCGCCCCAGCACCGGCAGCGAGCTCATGATGCCGATCACCGGCTTGGTCGTCGATGCAACGCGCGCGATCGCGCGCGTAACGTCATATTCGAGGAGCTGCTCACGATCCGGCGCCAGCACGGGGAGCGCCGCCTTCTGGTCGAGGAAGCTCACGGCGAGGCCAAGGTAGAACTGCTCCTGGGTATCCGTATATTGCGGCTGGATGCCATCCAACGTCGCGGATTCCTCGGCATCGGAGTCGGGTTCGGGATTGAGCTTCTCGATAATCACCTTGCCTTTTCCGGCGCGCTGGTATTCGCCGAGCAGGTCTTCCATGCGCTTGGCGAATGTCTTGAGGCTGACCGGCACTGCGTTACTTCCCTGCGAGTAGTAGTAGCGGATCTTGACCGGCGCCTCGAGCTTGCCCAGGATCGCCTTGGTGCCGGCCGACAGCGTATAGACGCTGCCCTGGGTCAGATCGGCACGCACGTTCAATGCGTTGACGATGAAGTTGGCGGCAATCAGGATCACGAACAGCGCCACCACGCCACCCGCGGAATACAGCATCGTTTCGAGGTATTTCTTGTTCATCGCCTATCCCCTATCCGGCACGCTGACTGCGGATAATGACGCCAGTCGTGAACAACGCGAAACCAATCACGGAAGCAAAGAACACCACGTCGCGCAAATCGATCACGCCCCGCTGAAAGCCCTCGAAATGCGTCATGACGCTGAACGCGGCAATGGTCTGCACGAACGTCGGATTCGCCCAGCGCACCAACAGATCGGTGACCGGCGTAAATCCCGCGAGGATCAGGAACAGGCAGATCATCACCGAAACGATGAAGCTGATCACCTGGTTGCGCGTCATCGCCGAGGTCATGCAGCTGATCGCGAGGTAAGCACCGGAGAGCATAATGCTGCCGAGATAGCCGGTGACGATCACACCGTTGTCCGGGCTGCCGAGCCAGTTGACGGTGATCCATACCGGAAAAGTCAGCGCCAGCGCGAGCGTGAGGAACAGCCACGACGCGAGGAACT
>PLYS01000210.1 GCA_003153455.1 Betaproteobacteria bacterium
GCGGCGATCCTGGCCTCGGCGTCATCCCACGCATCCGCCAGCTCGCTCCCCTCCCGGCACAGCCGGCCGTGCTCGAGAAGCAGCCCCTGAGCCTCCGCCTCTCGGCATGCCCAGCAGTCGGCGCAGTGCTCCTCAAGGCTCAAGAATGCCGCAGCCTCCGCTCTGACCAAACCCTCGTCCACGCCATCCGACACGTCCATCACACCCATTCTCTCCGTCCCATCCGCCATCACCAGCAGCACCTCCGCGCTCAGAACGATCGTCCCAGCAGCTCACGAACGCCGCTGATGCCTAAGATACCGTACCCTTTGCTCACCGAGGGTATGAGAATACAACAGCTCCGCTCAGGTCAGACCGCTCCACCGCTCCTCAGCGGTCAGGCGCTCCGCTGCCCGCTGGGCGGCGGCGGCGGCCGGGAGGGGGCGTCGTGATCCGCGGCGTGAGGGTGATGCTCTCCGACCAACCGCGCTACGACGTCTACCACCAGGCCCACGACGCCCAGTACCAGGCGTACGTTGCCGGCGAGAGCGACGAGCTGCGGCCGGACATGGAGGTCGCTGAGGGGGTGACCACGGCTATCGGGCCGGCGGGCCTCCTGGAGGCCATGGGGCTGAACGAGAGGCCGTCGCCGGCGGCGATCACTGCCCTGGGGGCGGGCAGGCACCCGGTGACCGGGGAGCAGCTCGTGGCGCCGCGGCCGGACTGCGATCGGGTCGCCTACAACGACCTGATCTACAGCGCCCCCAAGAGCGTGAGCGTGGAGTTCGCCGCGGCCCGGGCCACCGGCGACTATCTGCGGGCGGCGCAGCTGGTCGAGGACATGGAGGCGTCGGTCCGGGTCGGCCTAGAGACCTTCTGCCAGCTCCTCCCGGTGGCTCGCCGGGGGCCCCACTCGTCGATGCCGATGCACGCCCGGCTCGCTGCCCTCACCAATGTCCACTGCGCGGAGCAGTCGGTCCCGGGGCAGACCGTCCGCGACCCGCACCTTCACGTCCACACCCGGGTGCTCAACGTCGCACTCGGTGCGGACGGGAAGTGGTCGGCGGTCGACTTCCGAGCGCTGTACGACAACGTCCGGGTGCTGGACGGCCTGATCGAGGCGGAGATGCAACACCGACTTCAGGCCCGCGGCTACACCACCGTGGCGGTTACCCGCTGGGAGCCACCGCAGTGATCCGTGGCAAGAAGGTGATGGTCTCCGCCCAGGCGGACTACGACGCCTACCACCAGCAGCACGCGGCGCAGTACGAGGCCTACGTCGCCGGCGACGCCAAGGGCGCCGAGCTGGGCCCGGACATGGAGGTGGCCGAGGGGGTCACCAAGGCCATCGGCGATCCCGAGCTCCTGGAGGCCATGGGGCTCGGCGAGCGGCCGTCGCCCGAGGCGATCACCGCCCTGGGGGCGGGACGCCACGGGGTCACCGGGGAGCAGCTCGTGGCGCCGCGGGCGGGCTACGACCGGGTCGCCTACAACGACCTCGTCTANNGGGCGGCGCAGCTGGTCGAGGACATCGAGGCGTCGGTCCGGGTCGGCTTGGACACCTTCTGCCAGCTCCTGCCGGTGGCTCGCCGGGGCCTCCACTCGTCGATGCCGATGCACGCCCGGCTCGCCGCTCTCACCAACGTTCACTCGGCCGCCCGGCCGGTCAAGGGACAGGCGGTCCCGGACCCGCATCTCCACGTCCACACCCGGATCCTGAACGTGGCGCTCGGCGCTGACGGGAAGTGGTCGGCGGTCGACTACCGGGCCCTGTACCACAACGTCCGCGTGCTCAACGGCCTGGTCGAGGCGGAGATGCAACACCGGCTCCAAGCCCGTGGCTACGCCACCGTGGCGGTCACCCACAGCGAGAAGCGCGAGAACGACCCGCTCCGGACCGAGCGGCAGCCGTGGAGCTCGTTCGAGCTGCCCCGGGTCCCGGAGGCGGCGCGCATCGGCATGTCAGGCCGAAACCAGGTGGTGACCCAGCTCGCCGAGGCGCAGTGGCGGGAGCGGGTGGCCGACGCCGAGAAGGCCCGCGGCCGCTCGCTCACCGAGGTGGAGCGCCAAGCGCTCCGGCCGACCCCGAAGGAGGTCCAAGCCGTGAGCCGGGCGTCGCGCGAGCAGAAGATGCCGGCAGACCGGGAAGAGCTGGACGGCGGCTGGGGCGCCGAGCTCGCCCGTCACGGGTACACGGCACCGCTCGCCAGCGGCGCCGTGGAGGCCCCGGAGACGGCCCAGAGGGTCGCGGACGTCCGGAGCCTGGCCGTGAAGGCTCTGGGCCTCGGCGGCGACCGAGACGACCCGATGTCCCCGAAGGTCCTCGCCGAGGGCCTTCGCGACGCGGGCTTCCCCCGCCTGGCGCGTGGTGAGTTCGACGAGGGGGAGGCACGGGGGGTGCTGGTCACCTGGGCGCTCAGCCCGGCGGGCCTCACCGTGGACCACTCGGTGTGGACCCGGGACGAGGCCCTCAACCGCCTCGTCCCCCCCGCCGTCGCTGCGAGCCTGGAACCCGCCGCCGTCGTCGGCGTCCTGCGCCGTGTCGAGGCGGGCGCGGTCATGCTCGACCCCGGGGCCGCCCAGGGCGGCGGAGATCCGCGGTCCGACGCCGTCTTCTCGACCCACGACCTGATCGAGACCGAGCGCCGGGTGGCCACCTACATCGCCGAGCTCCACGACGAGGCGACCATCAACGTCCCCGAGGAGGCCATCCAGGGCGCCCTGAGCGCGGAGGCGGCCCGAGGCGGCGGCCACGGCCTCGATCCGGAGCAGGAGCGGGCGCTGCGGGCGCTGTGCAGCCCGGCGGGCTGGGCGGGCACCGTCGGCATCGCCGGCTCCGGCAAGACGACGACGCTGCGCCCCGCGGTCGACGCGATGCAGGCCGCCGGCTATCAGGTCCTCGGNNGGGGCACCCAGCTGGAACATCGCCGACTTCCTGGTGCGGTGCGAGTCGGGCAGCCTGTGGGCACCCGACGGGCGGCCGCTGAGCCTCGACCGCAAGACCATCCTTCTCATCGACGAGGGCGGCACGGTCGACTCACGGACCTTCGCACGGCTGATCGACGTCGCCGAGCGCAGCGGGGTCGCTGCACTGCGGACGGTCGGCGACCCGAAGCAGACACAGCCGGTCGGCGCCGGCGGCATCTTCGCCCACCTGGCGCGGCAGCTCCCCACCGCGGTGCTGAGCACCAACTACCGCCAGGGCCAGCACCAGGGGGCCGCCGAGGCCTCGGCCTCGGCGCTGCTGCGCGACGGAGAGGCCGGCAAGTACCTCATGGTCAAGGACCACGCCGGTCTGCTCCAGGTCGACGACACCGTGGACCTCTCGGCAGCGCGGGCCGTCGAAGACTGGGCCGGGGCGATCGCCGCCGGCGGCTCACCCCGGGAGCACGTCCTCCTGAGCGACCTCAACGATGTCGCCGACAACCTCAACGCGCAGGCGCGGGCTGCGATGGAGCAGATGGGCCGGCTGGGCACGGCCCGCGTGCAGTGCGGCCAGCTCGAGTACGCCGCCGGCGACCGGGTGAGCTTCGTCGCCAAGCACGTCGCGAGCAGACCGCGGGTCGATCGCGAGGGCAACCCGCTGCTGCGCAAGGACGGCACGCTCCGTACGGGCCGCGTGGTCACGCCGAAGCGCACCCGCGGCGAGGTGGTCGGCGTCGACCCCGATGCCGGCGGCATCACGGTCCGGACCGACGGCCAGGGGAGGCTTCCGAGCCGCCTGGTCACCCTCACCGCCGCGGAGGCCGGCAACGTCCTCGGTCGCGGCTACGCGATGACCACCACGACCGCCCAGGCCCGGGGCTGGGACGCCACGTACGGCGTCCTCTGCGCCTCGCGGGTCAGTGGCCTGGAGCAGGCGTACACGATGCAGACCCGAGCCCGCACGGAGACCCGGGTCTACGCCAACAGCGAGAGCGTCGACGCCCAGCCTGACGCGTCGCGTGACCTCCGGACTGCGACCGTCGACGCCTACGCCGAGGCCCTCGGCCACGTCACCGAGAAGTGCACCACCCTCGACTACGCCACTCCCGAGGCGAAGGCGCAACTGGCGGCCCGGATGACCCCCCATGTGCTCCGGGCTCCTCGGCTCGACGGGCCGCCGACGGACCGGCAGCGGTCCTACATCGACCGGGTCGGGCTCGTCTTGCCCGAGGGGGCGACCTGGCTGGTGGCCAGCGGCCTGATCGACCGAGCGGAGCAGAAGCCCACCGGCTCCCAGGCGACGGAGTGGCTGGTCGAGTCCTATGGCGTAGAGCGGGCGGACGCCGAGCGGCGCGTCGCCCGCGGACTGCGGGCATGGGGCCTCCAACCCGATGTCGGCCCACCTGCCGCACCCACGACGCCGATGCCGACTCCGGAGCAGCGTCTCGCCGGCAGGACCACCGCGGAGCAGCGTGCCCTCGCCGATCGCGTCGGCACCGATGTCGACGCCAGCCGAACATGGCTGGTCGCCTCTTCCCGTCTCGACCAGGCCATGCACCAGCCCGCCGGCACCCAGGCATCCGCCTGGCTCGTCGAGGAGCACGGGCTGGACCGGCCCGAAGCCGAGCGCATCGTCGCCACCGCGCTCCGCCAACGCGGGGTCAACCCCGGAGTCGGCGCGCCCGCTCAAACCTCCGCCGGCCCGGCACCGGCACCCACCACCCCGCAGCCCGCCAGCGTGGCGGCATCGTCCGACTCGACGGCTGCGCCGGCGGATCCACTCGCCGCGGTTCGGCAGGCCCTCAAAGAGAACGAGCAGCTCAGGCGCCGTGCGGTCGTGAGGCGCCACGGCGACGACCGCGCCACGGGACCCTCCCCAGCCCCCACGCCCACACCTCAGCCGCGCGGTCCGCAGTTCTGAGGCACAGTCTGTCAAAGCTACCGCCGCGCGGCTCCCAACCCCCGGGGCACGCGTCACTATTCGATCAACAATGCCACCTCCCGAGATGAGCCCGGCGGCGCAGGTGGCTCACGACCGCGCGACAGCCGCTGGCCGATTGACCTACGTTGACCCCGCCACCGGGTTCTTCGTATTCACGTCTCCGGCACTGCTGGCACGGGGCTACTGCTGCGGAAGCGGCTGTCGCCATTGTCCCTACTCCGACCATGACCGGCGTCCGGCGGGGCGCCCTGGTTCGGGTCCGCCAGCCGACTGATGCCGGATGATGGAGCGGTGAGAATCGTCTCGCTGCTCCCATCGGCCACCGAGATCGTCTACGAGCTGGGGCTTGGGGATCAGCTCTGTGGCGTGAGCTTCGACTGCGACTACCCCGAGGCGGTCCGATCCGTGCCGGTCGTCTCCGGCACGGTCCTGCCAACCGACGGTTCGTTCACCGCACAACAGATCGACACCGCGGTGAGCGCCAGCGTGGCAGCCGGAGTCTCCATCTACACCCTCGACAACGGACGAATTCGTGCCATCGATCCCGATCTCATCCTGGCTCAAGATCTCTGCCGGGTCTGCGCCGTGCCCTCCGGCGCGGTCGAGGAGGCGCTCGAGGTCATCGGATGCCATGCCCAGGTGGTCTCGCTCGACCCGGATCGCCTCGACGAGGTCATCGCCTGCATCGGCACCGTCGGGGTCGCGACCGGCACACGCGATCGCGCGCAGGAGTTGATGACCCGGCTTCGCCGAAGGCTCCAAGCAGTCCAAGAGCGCGTCTCGGGGCGACCTCGTCCCCGGGTCCTGGTATTGGAGTGGCCCGATCCTCCGTACAACGCCGGCCATTGGGTCCCCGAAATGGTTGTCGCCGCCGGAGGGGTACCCGTACTGGCTGCGGCAGGTGAGCGGTCGCGGCGACTCACCTGGAACGAGATCGAAGCCGAGCAGGTGGACGTCAGCGTCTTCTCGCCGTGCGGGTTTGACCTGGCCGGAGCGGTGGCCCAGGCTCCAGCTCTGTTGTCGCAGCCAGAAGTTGAGGGGCTCGGTCGCATCTACGCAGTCGACGCCAACGCCTGCTTCTCTCGTCCCGGGCCGCGGGTGGTCGACGGTGTCGAACTGCTGGCGGCACTGCTGCACCCAGAAGACCCTCACGAGATCCCGGAAGACACCGCCTTCCGGCTGCGGTGACGCAGCCTTCAACTCCTGGCACTCAAGGCTTGTGGTCGACGCCGGCCACGCCGGACCACTCCCTCCCCTTGCTCTCGTCGTGGGCCATCAACGACTCACCTGCCCTCTGGCTGGCAATCGCTGCAACGCATCGGAGGGTGGCGGCAACGGACGACTCTTCACGCAGCGAATTGGCGCCCGTGCCGCATGATGCCGTCAGTACGCTGCGGCGCGCGACATCGTCCTGATCCAGGCCGCGTCCTACCACCTGTGCAATGGCTCCCTCAAGAGTGCGAGTGGCGATGGCTGGGCCGCCCACGGCGCTCGTCGGCGTGACGCCCCACGCCACCGTGGTGCCCGTGCGCAGAAGATTGCCGAGCGAGACGGTCGCCTTGTCGTCAAGAGGATGGTGTACGAGATCGATATTGAGGAAGTCGGGAGACGCCTCCTCAACAAGCTTCCAGGGTGGCGCGCAACAGAGATGGAGGCCCCACGCCGAACCGACCCTCCGTAGCGGCTCCCATGCCTCAACGAGACCTCGACGGACGGGAAGAAGGTCGAGTGCCGGCTCGTCGACAACCAGCAGACAGTCCATGCCCCGGTCGCTGAGAGCATCGATCTGCGGCCGCACACTGCTGGCCAGCCATTCGGCCACGTCGCGCGCGAACATCACAGCCGGTTCGCTCCCACGCTCCTCGAGCGCCCAGCACAGCGTGACCGGGCCGGTCACCTGGAGCTTGACGACGGAGTGGCCCGGCGGAGTGGCGCCCACGGCAGCGAGGAATGCGTCCCAGGCCCGAGCCTGCTTGCGGTCCCGCTCCGGCGACCACCCGCAGCGGCCCGGCGGCACGCCGAGCCACTCGTCGATCATGTTGCCGTCAAGGGCCGGAAGCTGTGGACAGAACGGAATGTCGTACGACTCCATGACGTGGCGGACGGCAGCGTCCGGATCACCGCCGGGTAGAGATCCGACGCCCATGGTCGCGTGGGGAGGGAGCCGATCGAGAACAGCGCGGGCCTGACGAGACATTGGGCCTCTCAGATCCTGGCGACCGCGCTCGCGCGCACCGACCGTGCCGCCTCGATCATATGCTCGAGCGCCGGGGTCACCTCCTCCCACCCACGGGTCTTGAGACCGCAATCGGGGTTCACCCACAACCTTGCCCGGGGTATGCGGTACTCTGCCTCGCGGAGTAACCCAACAATCTCCTCGGTGGTCGGGATGCGAGGGGAGTGGATGTCATAGACACCGGGACCGACCGCGTTGGGGTACCGGAAGTGGCGGAAGGCGTCGAGCAGATCCATGTGCGAACGCGAGGCCTCGATCGAGATGACATCGGCATCCATTCGGGCGATGGGCTCGATCATCTCGTTGAACTCTGAGTAGCACATGTGCGAATGCAACTGCGTCGCGTCGGCCACGCCATTGGCGGCCAATCGAAAGCAGTCGATCGCCCAGCGCACGTAATGCTCCTGCTCCGCACGTCGGAGCGGGAGGCCCTCGCGCAGGGCGGCCTCGTCGATCTGGATGATCTGTGCGCCGCCGGCCTCCAAATCGAGGGTTTCGTCTCGGATGGCGAGTGCAATCTGCTGACAGGTCTCCGCCCGCGGCTGGTCGTCACGAACGAATGACCACTGCAGAATGGTCACCGGCCCGGTTAACATTCCTTTGACCGGTTTCCGCGTGCAACTCTGCGCATGTCTCCACCAACGCACCGTCATGGGCATGGGTCGGGCGACGTCGCCGAAGAGTATCGGGGGTTTGACGCAGCGCGAACCGTATGACTGGACCCAACCGTGTGCGGAGATGACGAACCCGTTGAGCTGCTCGGCGAAGTACTGCACCATGTCGTTGCGCTCGGACTCTCCGTGCACTAGGACGTCCAAGCCCAACCGATCCTGAATAGCGATCACGGACTGAATCTGACCGCGAAGGAACGTCTCGTAGTCTTCCGTTGCCATGATTTCGGAGTCATGCCGTCGCCTGGCATCACGGATCTCCTTCGTCTGGGGGAAGGAGCCGATCGTGGTCGTCGGGAGCTCGGGGAGCTTGAGTCGCTGAGCTTGCAGCTCCGCACGCTCTGCGTAGGGTGAGCGGCGCTCGAGATCCTGGGGACGGATGGACTCCAGCCGGTGGGCGACCGCGGGGTCGTGGGTCAGGGTGGACGTCCGCCTTGCCATCACGGCCGAGCGGTTGGCCGAGATCAGCTCGCGCCGGGTCTCGTCATCGGCACCGAGTGTGGCTTTCAGGAGTTGCAGCTCACCGAGCTTCTCCTGGCCGAAAGCCAGCCACGGTCGCACCCGCGCATCGAGACGCTCCTCGCGCCCAGCGCTGTACGGCACGTGCAGCAGCGAACAGGAAGGCGCGATGCGGACGCGATCGGCGCCCAGCTGTTCGATCACGGGCTCGATCAGGGCGATCAACGACTCCAGGTCTGCGATCCAGATGTTCCGTCCGTCGACGACTCCGAGAGAGAGGCGGGCCGAGGAGGAGAGCGCCGTGACCGCCCTGTCGAGTTGCTCGGGCGCGCGAACCAGGTCGAGATGGAACTCCGCAGCGGGCAGCGAGAGGATCCGATCGAGATTCTTTCGCAAACTGCCGAAGTACGTCGCCAACGTCAGCTGCAGAGTGGGACGCGCCGTGACGAGGCGCTGCCATACACGCTCCAAGGCCAACAACTCCTCATCCGTGACATCGGTTGCCAGGCAGGGCTCGTCGATCTGCACCTCGGAACCGCCTGCGTCAGAGATGGCTGCCAGCAGTTCCTCATAGACGGGAAGAAGCCGTTCGAGGAGTGTCGAGAGTGGGAGAGCGGCGTTGTGCGACTTTGCCAGCAGGAGGAATGACAGAGGGCCGAGCACGACGGGACGCGCTCGGACTCCCCATTCACGCGCATCGCGCAACTCGGAAAGAAGCTTGTCGGCCTGCAGGGCAAACCTCGTGCTGGCATCGATCTCGGGGACGAGGTAGTGATAGTTGGTGTCAAACCACTTGGTCATCTCCAACGCCGGCTGCTCCGGCGTGCCCCGTGCGAGTGCGAAATAGGTGTCAAGGTCGACTATCTTTCCGCCAAAACCGAAACGCCCGGGTATCGCGCCCAGCAGCACGGTCATGTTGAGCATGTGGTCGTAGAGCGCAAAATCACCGACCGGGATTCCATCGAGGCCGCTTTCCCGCTGCAGCCGCCAATGCTGCTGGCGCAAGTCGAGCGCGGTTTCCTCTAACTGCGTGCTGTCGATATCACTGCGCCAGAACGATTCCAGAGCCTGTTTGAGTTCGCGTTGCCTCCCGATGCGTGGAAAGCCGAGGTTGTGTGCGGTAGCCATGGTCGGATCCTGTTGCCAAAAGCATCGATCTTGGAGCAAACTGTATTATGAATCCAATGAAAGTTATTTTTAAATTAATGAATATAATTCATATATGGCAGAATCGATTCTCGAAATAAGGCATCTGCGCATGCTCAGTGCACTGGCGGAAGCGGGCAGCGTTTCGCGTGCCGCGCAGCGATTACATCTTACGCAATCGGCGGTTTCGCATCAGCTAAAAGCATTGAGCGGGCACTACGGCGTGCCCGTCGTGAAGCGCCAGGGCCAGTCGGTCGTGCTCACGCAGGCCGGAACGCGTTTGGTGGCCGCGGCGAAAGCGGTGGCACAGGAAATTCAGGCTGCCGAGCGCGACCTGTCCAGACTCGCCAGCAAGCCGCGTGGCACGCTGCGCATCGCATTGGAATGTCACACGTGTTTCGACTGGCTGATGCCAATCATGGATACGTTTCGCGGGCACTGGCCGGAAATCGAACTCGACCTCGTCTCCGGTTTTCACAGCGATCCGCTGGCCCTGCTAGCTAACGGCCGCGCCGATCTGGTGATCGTCGCGGACGCCGCGCGCCGGCGCGGTATTGTCTATCAACCGCTGTTCGGCTTCGAAATACTCGCGGTATTATCTCCCGGGCACCGTCTGCACGGCAAACGCATCCTGCAGGCGGCGGATTTCTCGGATGAAACGCTGATCACTTACCCGGTGCCGGCAGATCGCATCGACGTCATCCGACACGTGCTGAAACCGGCGGGTGTGCGTTTTAAAAGACGCACCGCCGAACTGACTGTCGCCATCCTGCAGCTGGTGGCGAGCCGCCGCGGCATCGCCGCACTGCCCAGCTGGGGGCTCAAGAACTATGTGGATCATGACTACGTGATCACGCGCCGCATCGGCGCCAAAGGATTATGGAGCGACCTGTATGCCGCGACGACCGAAGACATGGCAAGCCAATCGTACGTTCAAGACTTCATCACAACGGCCAAGAGCACGTGCTTCGCCACGCTGGATGGATTAGTTCCACTCAAATAAGCATCAAATGGTCATTTAGCGGGAACGTAACACACAGGTCTCTCATCCAATGCCACAGAAGAACTACTCAGGAGCAGCAAATGGTCGTGAACCCGACATACGAAGGAGTGGCTTCGCCGGAATCGTCGGATCTTATCCTCATCCAGCGATCCATGCGCGGAGACGATAAAGCGTTTGAAATCATCATGAGGCGGAACAATCGAGCGCTCTATCGTGCCGCACGCAGTATTTTGCAGGACGACGCCGAGGCGGAAGACGCTGTGCAAGAGGCCTATCTGCGGGCGTATCAGGCATTGGACAAGTTCCATGGAGAATCGAAGCTCACAACGTGGCTGACGCGCATCGTCATCAACGAAGCCCTGCAGAAAATGCGCAAACGCAAACAAGAGATGGGCACAATTTCACTGGAGAACGTGGTGAATCTGGAGATGCATCTCGATACTGCAAATGAGGGCAAAGCCAGCCCCGAGGACCCGGAGACGGCGGCCATGCGTGCGCAAACGCGCAAACTGCTGGAGCACAAAATTGATCAACTCCCATCGGCATTTCGCACCGTGTTCATATTGCGCGCGCTCGAAGAAATGTCGGTCGAGGAAACCGCGTCATGTATTGGCATCACCGAAGCGACGGTACGCACCCGTTTTTTCCGGGCAAAAAGTCTTTTGCGGGAATCCCTTGCAAAAGAAATCGATGTGGTTTTCGAGGATGCGTTTGCCTTTGCAGGTGAGCGATGCGACCGCATTGTCAGCACCGTCCTGGAACGAATCAAATGCCTGCACGCGAGACGCACATAGGAAGACCCTTAACCGGGAGTCATAACTGTCTCGGGCATCAAGGTGCCTTATTTTTTAACAATCTGAAAGGAATGATCATGCAGTTAGTTAAACTTTTCAACGACCCTTTGTTTGCTGCCGGACGCCGAGCGTTCATTGGCAAATCGGGAATTCTGCTCTCGGCGACCGCGGTGGCGCTAATGGCTGGGCGAGAGGGCCTGGCCGCGGACGCGAAGGGCGGTTCCGCTTCCGTCGCTGACGATGTGCGTATCCTGAACACGGCACTCGGTGCGGAGCACCAGGCAATCGCCGCCTATCAGGTGGGGGCAGAAAGCGGGCTGCTTGAAAAGCCGGTGCTGGGTCTTGCCGTGCAGTTTCAGAGTCAGCACAAGGAACACGTCGATCTACTGGCCAAAACGATCAGCAAGCTCGGCGGCAAGCCGGTCGCCGCCCTGCAGAAATACTCATTCCCGACTGACAAGCTTAAGAGCCAAGCCGACGTGCTGCGCTTTGCGGCGGGGCTTGAGCAGGGAGCGGTAAGCGCCTATCTCGGCGCGGTGCCGGCTTTTCACAATCGTGACCTTTCGAAGGCGGCAGCCAGTATCCTCGGTGATGAAGCCATGCATTGGGCGATACTGCGCCAGGCACTGGGCGACAACCCGGTACCCTCAGCATTTGTATCGTAAATATCGTAATCAAGTAACGCGGCGCGGCCGGTTGCAGCATGGCCGCGCCGCGCTCCTTCATAGGTCACTAGACATGCACAGTGTTGGTCGCTTTCTCATCGCGAGCGCATTGCTCCTGCAATGCTGTGGCGCAGCCGCTGCGAAACAGCAATCCGAAATGAAGGGTGATCCCAAAAGCGGTGAGCAAGTCTATGCCCGCTGCATGGCGTGCCACTCATTGACGGAGAATCGCGTCGGCCCCAGGCATTGCGGCGTATTCGGCCGCCGCGCCGGCACTGTTCCGGGGTTCGACTACTCCCCTGCCATGCGGCATGCCAAAATTGTGTGGAGCGAAAAAACGCTCAACGGATTCCTCACCGACCCCATGAAATACGTGCCCGGTACGGCGATGGTCTTCTCCGGCGTCCCGGACCCCAAGGAACGTGCGGACCTCATCGCGTGGCTTAAAGAGGCCAGCGCAGGATCTGCCGCCTGTCCACCGGGCGCCAAACGCTAGATCGACAATTGAGAGAACGAACCATGCAATCGCGCATTGAATACGCCAAGGCCGCACCCGGCGCCGTCAAGGCAATGCGGGCGCTTGAATCCTACGTTTACGAGTGTGGGATCGAGCACCCCCTCCTTGAACTCGTCAAGACCCGCGCATCCCAAATCAACGGCTGCGCGTACTGCATTGACATACATACGAAAGACGCCCGTACCAGAGGCGAAACCGAGCAGCGGCTGTACGCGCTCGACGCGTGGGAGGAAACGCCCTTCTTCTCGGATCGCGAACGCGCGGCGCTCGCGTGGACCGAGGCGGTGACCGGCGTGGCCGACGGCCACGTGCCAGATGAGGTGTACCAGCTCGCGCGCCAGCACTTCGGTGAAACCGAGCTCGTAAACCTCACGCTGGCAATCGTTGCCATTAACGGCTGGAATCGCCTAGCGATCGCTTTTCGCGCTGTTCCCGGCACTTACCAGCCTCCCCAGACCAAGCCCTGACGAGGAATTCACTACGGGCTGACTCCGAGGACGAACCCGCTCGGTTTACACTCTCACGTTCACCTTATTCGCCTGATATTGTTGCGCAAGTACCAAGCGTGGCGCATCCTTGAGACGAGAAGAGCAGACCAGCCGAATCGAAGTTTTTTTACGGCGCTTGGTTATGCGATGCATGTCTCGACCTTGATACCGCTACTCGGTTCTGCCGCCAGTCTGCACGACTACCCGTATCTTTGCCTAGGATGGTTTAATTCATCCATCCAGTGGCTGAGATTTTGACCGCCGGTCCGGTGGTTGATAATCATCGCACCAATCTCGCCCCGGCGCGCAGGATCCCCTCGGCCTCTTCGCAGATCCGCGCGACGAGTGTACCCGCGCTATCGATACGCTTGATCAGGTCCACGGCCTCGCCGGCCCAAACGACTGCAGTGTCGAAATCGCCCTCCTTTGCTGCACGCTGATAGGCAGAGTGCTCCGAATCCAGTGCTGCAGTCAGTTCGCTCTCCCGGCCGTTCCAACGTTCCAGAAAACGGTTGCGCAAAGCGCGCCCGGGATACACTTCAGGCCATGCGTACCCGCGCACGATGTCGAAGACCCGCGTTTGCATCGTCTCGCCGCCTTTGGCCGCAATAATGCGTTCTTTGACGCGTTCATGACCGAGGGCCTCGGCGGACGCGTAGAAACGCGTGCCCATTAGCACCCCGTGAGCGCCTAACATTAGCGACGCAGCCAAGCCGCGGCCGTCGGCGATGCCACCGGCTGCCACCACAGGTATGGGCGCCACTGCATCCGCCACCGCCGGCACCAGCGGCAAAGTGGCGCGGGCGCCTCCGTGCCCTCCTGCTTCGGTGCCCTCGGCGACAATGATGTCCGCGCCCGCCTCCCGCGCTACGAGCGCTTGGTCCATGTCCTGGACTTGGCAGATCAGTTTGCACCCTGCGGACTTGATGGCGGAAGCATAGGGCCGCGGATCGCCGAATGAGAGCAGGAAAGCGGCCGGACGGTAGCCCAGCGCCTACTCAAGCACGCTTCGATCAATCGACCACGTGATCAGCCCGACACCCCAGGGCCGCGTCGTGTCTTCGGTCACGCGCGACAATTCGGTACGCAGCCAGGCAGGGTCTCCATAGCCTCCTCCGACCAAGCCCAGTCCGCCGGCATTCGAGACCGCCGCCGCGAGACGCCCGCCCGAGACGCCTCCCATCGGCCCCAGCACGATCGGATGGGTCAATCCGAACATTTCGGTCAATGCGGTCACAATCATCGTTGATCTCCTCTGCCCACGATTCTGCACAAATTCATATCACCCCATTGTGGAGTTGCATCTTCATTCACCCCCCTTTGCGTTTAAACGTGGCCTGCCGTAATAAGAGAGGACTCGTTAACGACGCAAAGCCACATTTGAACTCACTGTCAAACCTAATTAGATCAGAGACGGTGGCTCTTGCGGCGGATAGGTGATTGTCGTGCCCGCGACCTTGGCAAAAGGGGTCAGCGCGTGTACCTGGCGACGTGCCCCGTTGATGATTTCCTCGACGCGGATGCCATGCACCATCAGTGCGTCGGCGATCAGCGAACGATGGCAGCGCCACGGCACGGCCTCGGCGCACATCAGCACGATTCGCTCCTGCGTTGCCCGTTCGATGAGGCCAGCCAGATTTTCCGCGAATTCTGGAGTCTGCATGTAGTCGGCGAAACCGCGGAAGGAAACATTTCGCCATCCCATATTCAGGGATTCCGAGTGCGTGCGGCGAAAGCCTCCCAGGCCCGCAACGTGCGCATAGCCGATGCCAGAAGGTCGAAGCGCGTCAGGAAATGTATCACGGTTGAATTGTGGATTGTGGCGAGAGCGCGGCACGGTACGCACGTCAATTAGACTTGTTACCGCGTTAAGCTTGAGCAGGTCAATAAACTCCCCTAAAGGCCGCGTGGAATGCCCCACAGTCAATATGGTAGGTTGGGAGTCTTGCTTCATCTCCGTTTTCCGATTCTCGAGACTTGCATTATTGGCTCACCGCGTGGACAACGCTTTGATTCGTGCGCGCAGAACCGGTACGAGCCGCCGCTCAAACCATGGATGAAGCTTGATCCAAGGTTGATTGCGCGGCGACGGGTGGGGGAGCGGGATGTATTGCGGAGCGTAATCCCGCCAGGCCTTGGCCGTTTCGCCCAGTGACGGCTTGCGGCGACTGCCCAGAAAGTGGCGCTGCGCATACTGACCAATGAGCAGAGTTAATTCAATCCGCGGCAGCCGGGTCAGCAGCTGGTCGAGCCACAGGGCCGCGCATTCACGACGCGGCGGCAAATCACCGCCAGTTCCCCGGCCCGGATAACAATAGCCCATCGGAATGATTGCGATGCGCGATTCATCATAGAAGATCTCCTTGTCCACTCCCATCCACGCGCGCAGACGCTCCCCGCTCGGGTCGTCCCACGGAATGCCGGTCGTGTGCACGCGCGCGCCGGGCGCCTGCCCCACGATGAGGATGCGGGCCGTTTCACCGGCACACAACACCGGACGGGGACCGAGCGGAAGATGCGCCTCGCACGCACGGCAATCGCGCACGGCGGCCAGCAACGCTTTGAGGGTGGGATAGCCGACTTCGGCCACCGCAATCTTTTCCTCTCTCCCGCGGATGGAGCGGGCCGGCGCGAGGCCGCAAAGCGTACTGATGGTCTTGGGGTTCTTCGGTTGGATCATGCGTTTTTCAGGGTGTTGGTTGCTGTTTCGCCGCAAGCGCAGCGTCCCTGGCATTTCCGGTTCGTCGGTTTCGAAACTTGGCCCGACGATGCTCTTGAGATTGCCATCACGTTGACGGTTTCTGCACGACGATGCTCACTAGCATGGACGCATCTTCCGTTGCCCGCAGCGCGTGGGGCACTTTACCCGCCAGATACATGAGGTCGCCGGCGCGCATGGTCTTGCAACTGCCGTGCGCGGTGACATCAATCGCACCCTGGAGGCAGTGCATCGTAATCGGGCCGTCGACCTCATGCTCGGGCAACTCCTTGCCAGCGGGCAGAACGAGTCGCATGACCTTGAGCTGCTCATCGCGTATGAGCGTGGTTGACTGAGCGTCGTCGAGCGGCGCGCCCAATGGTCGAAGGTGGAGGAGTTCGCCGGACGATGCATGGTGGGTAGCCATAATGACTTCTGTAAAGAAGTGGTCCTATCCGGGTTTGCCGTCCAGCCGGGGACGCGTTAGTACGGGCCAGTAGCGTACCGCGTAAAGACCGAACCCGGCAGCCCAGAGCAGCCCCGATAACTGAACACTCACCACGTACAGTCCATGCGACGCAATGCCACCGAAGACCCGAACAACCGCCGCGGCTTGTATCAGCAGAAACACTGTAAGCTCGAAGCCATCCGCTATCAAGGGCCGTCCGGTATGGCCGCGGGCAGTCCGGGTCATCATGCCCAGGGTCAATCCCCCAATCGCGCCTACGGTGAGCGCATGGGTGGCATACGGTCCGGCCACCAGTTCTAGTGCAGACAGGCCGCGAAGCGCGAGGTGCACGACTATCCATGCGTATGCTGCATGAAGTACCCACACCAACGGGGTAGCAAGGGTGCGCCGCGGCTTCCAGAGATACAGGCGCACACCATGCGCGAGCGCGCTGATCAGCGCAATCATGGCGATGACGGTCTGGGGCCATTGCAGCAGGTCTGCTGCGAACAACAATATTACAGTGCCGAGCGCGAATTTTTCCACCAGCGCGTGGCGCGTTGCGTTGGCGCCGGGTACGCCGTTGTTGGTAAACATCGGGATCACGCGGCCACCCATGACCACCATGATGAACAGCACCACGTCCAGCGCGAGCTGCAGGCCCAAACGCGGCGACAGTTCGAAGCGTCCCTGCAGCGCCAGGTGCACCGCGAGAGTCAGCACGCCCAGCAACACCAGCAGCCCCACAAAAAAATAGTTGCGGACATTGCGCGATCGCAGCAACGGAATACCGATCGCCAACGCCACAGCGACAGGAAAAGCCGCATTTACCACGGCTGCCGCCATGGCGAACGGTGTCAGCACCAAAACCCTGCCGCAGACCCAGAGCGCTGCCAATGCCATCAACGGCACGCCGCTCGGCGTCGGCTGGTTTGTCCACGCGCGCACGGCAGTCAGCAGAAAGCCCGCGATGACCGCAGTCGTGTATCCGAACAGCATTTCATGGCCATGCCATACCGGCCCCTGCAGGTACGCGGAAGGAAGGTAGCCGGAGAACTGCGCTGCCCAGAGCAGCACGCTGAAGGCACTGAAAAGGCTCGCCAGCAGGTAAAACGGACGAAAACCCAGGTTCCATAGGGCGAAGCCGCTAGTAGCAGGCGGAGCCTTGGGTTGTAATTGTCGAGTAAGCGGCAGTTCGTTCATGTGAGGTCTTGGCAATCCAACATGTAGCGTGCGCTGCAACGCGGCAGGTTAGCGGTAGCGGCGATCGCCACCTTGAATAAAATAGTCTCATTCTTTGCCACTCGCAGACGGCACGCCAGCATCGGGCGAACAGCAGATATCCTTGGCTGCCGGCCACCGCGCCGGCAACGGTGACCAGGCTCATGCACGAGATACAGACCGCTCACGCCGGTGACGAGAGTGGTGATGCGCGCCTGCAGCGCGCGGTAGGTGCGTTCCCCCATTCGTCCTCGCGCGGTGTCGTGCACGCAAGCTGGCGTACCAGCGCAGCCAGAGCCTCCGCCCGCCGGCGCGCGGGCGCCAGCTGCGCGAGCACCTCGTCGTGGTCGGAGGCATACACCAAATCCGTCTTGCGGTCCTGGCAAATTCCGACACAGGGCTGCGCACCCTCGATCCTCCCGCAGCCGATGCACTGCATGCTGTCACGCGCTCGGTCATCGCATCCCGTCCTTGCTCAACGAGCACATTCACTATTCTGTTAACTGTGATTTGCGCCGCGCGCTCCAAAATTCAGCGCGCGATACGGCGCTACCAATAGTCTCGAGCATCTATCGCGCGAGCTCGGCGCCGGCGCGCAATTGCGCTTCCGCCTCCGCGCTGATTCGGGCAACGAGCGCGGATGCGCTCTCCACGCTCTTGATCAGATCGACGACCTCGCCCGCCCAGACCACCGCCGTATCGTAATCGCCGTCGCGGGCAGCCGCTTGATACCCGGCGCGTTCGGTTTCCAACGCGTCCGCCAGATCGCTCTCGCGGCCGTCCCAGCGCTCCATGAATCCGTTGCGAATTGCGCGCCCGGGATAAATCGGAGGCCAGGCGTAACCGCGTATAAGGTCGAAAACGCGCGTGCGCGCAGTTTCATCGCCGCGCGCAGCCACAATGCGCTGTTTCGCCCGGTCCTGGCCGAGGGCTTCGGCGCTCGCATAGAAGCGCGTTCCGATTAGCGCTCCGTGGGCACCCAGCATCAGCGCCGCCGCCAGACCGCGGCCATCGGCGATGCCGCCGGCTGCAACCACCGGTGTCGGTGCCATCGCATCCACTACGGCCGGCACCAACGGTAGCGTGGCGCGGCCGCCACCGTGCCCTCCGGCTTCGGTGCCCTGGGCCACAATGATGTCGGCCCCCGCCTCCCGAGCCAGCCGCACTTCATCGAGTCCCTGTACCTGGCAAATCAGTTTGCACCCTGCCGACTTTATGGCAGAAACGTAAGGCCTTGGATCGCCGAAAGACAACATAACGGCGTGGGGCCGGTAACCCAGCACCAGTTCAACCACGCTGTGACTCGCCGACCAGGTGATCAATCCGACCCCCCAAGGCCGCTGCGTCGCTTGCTTCATGCGGGACAACTCCGTTCGCAGCCAAGCAGGGTCACCGTAGCCTCCGCCGACCAACCCCAGCCCGCCCGCGTTTGAAACGGTGGCCGCCAGGTGGCCACCCGATACCCCGCCCATAGGTCCCAATATGATCGGGTGCTGCAGTCCAAACATGTCAGTCAATGCGGTCGTGATCATGATTCATGCCATTCATCTATTGCCGGTCTTGCCGCAGTTGCGCTGAAGCGTTCCCCAGTGTCCCGAAACGCCTGTATGCGCCGGAAGAAATAACGGGCCGCGTCACGTCTCCCTTAAATTCACATGAATATATCATAATATGATATATTATGATCATGGAAAAAACACGTGAAAATATCTGGGCGCAGGATGTCAATAGCACGAATTCGAAGTGCTCGCTCAATTCCGCTATCAACTGCGCCGTTTCCTGCGTTTCAGCGAAAAGGTGACGCGACGGAAGATGGAGTAACCTCGCTGGAGTATCAGTCAATGCTCCCCGTTTTCGACGCGGACAGCCCCGAATAGGCCCCACGGCAATCCGAGCGCTTCTTCTTGTGAACAGTCAGAAAAGGGAATCAGGATGCAACTGGCCCGCGAGTTCGAGAATGCCAATTTCAATTTGTTCCAGGCTATCGTGGAGCAGGCTCCGGATGCCATCATCTTCGCCGACCGCGAAGGGGCGATCCGAGTCTGGAACCGCGGTGCCGAGGCCGTCTTCGGCTATGCCGCAGCTGAAGTCCTGGGCAGCAGCCTCGACGTGATCATTCCGGAGCGTTTGCGGCCTGCTCATTGGGAAGGCTTTCGCAGAGCTGTCGACACTGGCCAGACCAAGTATGCAGACCGAGTGCTGACCACGCGGTCGGTTCACAAGGACGGGAGCAAGTTGTACGTGGACCTGAGTTTCAGTCTGATTAGGAACAGGGTCGGCGCGATCGCCGGTGCATTGGCCGTAGGTCGGGATTGCACCGCCCGCCACCTTGCGGAGGGCGCTCTTCGGGCGCGCGTCGCGGAATCGGAGGAAAAGGCGAAAGTCGGATTTAATGAAAACTCCTAGCCCCTCCACGCTCAACAATCGCGGCAAACACTAGATGCGCCATGCCCAAACCTGACGCTCTTCCCCTGAACAAACACGATTTCGAGGTGCTTGCGGATTTTCGCTATCAAGTCCGGAAATTCATGAGATTCAGCGAACACGTCGCCCGGAAGCACGGAATCAAGCCCCTGCAGTACTTGTTATTGCTGCATATCAAGGGCTATCCCGGTCGCGACTGGGCGACGGTCGGAGAACTGGCAGAGCGTTTGCAGGCACAGCATCACGGCGTTGTCGCACTGATTTCGCGATGCGAAAAACAGGGTTTTGTCGAACGCCGCCGTTCCTCCGAGGATCGACGGCGCATCGAGATCCACCTGCTGAAGAATGGCGAAAAAGTGCTCGACAAACTGGCGCGCCTGCACCGCACAGAGTTGCTGTCGTTGCAGGGCCGTTTCGTCGTACCTGTCATGCGGGCGTTCGACCACGAATAGCTAGTTAGCATAGGCTAATGCCCGTGCCCGGCGTGATGCAGGCTAGGTTCACGTGCCGCGCCCTGCGCGTCCCGCCACAGCCGCTCCACGTAGTGAACATAGGGCACATAAGCCTCGACGTAGGCGCGACCGGCTTTGACGTCGTCCTTGTCGAACTTGCGCCGGCTCGCGGCGGCTTCAAATTGCTTATGTACGCCGTTGCGTATCGCGTCGGTGAGCAGTTTCTCCACCTGTTCGATCGAGCCGCTATCGAGCGCCTTGTCCGCAGCCGGAACCGCCGGGCCGAGATCACGGCCGGCCGGCTGCAAGCCGCCAAAGTGCGCGCCTTCCCCGGCCCGATGTATGCGCACCAGCGTTTCGAAGAAATGCGTGTCGGCGAGTTCACGCGCCTCTCCGCCGAGTTTGCGCACCGACCTCGTTTGGTCGAACGCTTTTCGAATTTCGCCTTCGTCCTCGGCCCGCACCCAGGGCAGGACCAGATTGACGTTGCCGCTTTCGAGTGCTTTGCGTGCCACGGTCACCACGGGCCCATCCAGCCCATCGCAATGCCCAAGCGCCCACACCAGCGCGAGACCGCCATTGCCGACCCCAATGGCGTCCGTAACGAGGGCGCCGGCAGAGTCATCCAGCCCGAAATACTGGGCCAACGATTTCCAGGTCAGGTACAGGATGCCGGCAAGAAACACCGGCGCTGTGCGCGGTTTCAACAGGTTTTGCAGGTTCATGATGATCACCTTCATCAAATGGCCACAATGGTCTTAATGCTGATGGGCGGCTGCAGTGGGTTCCGGAACCTGGCCGTGAGGCGAACTCGCGGCCGCTTCGTAAATCCGCTCGACCGAGTGGATATAACCGACATACGCTTTCACGTACTCCTGTCCGGCCGCAACGTCGTCAGCCTTGTAGTTCTTCTTCGCGATTACGTCCTTGAATTGTCCCCCCACGCTTTTGTGCACCGCCTGCGTGAGCAATTTTGCCAGCGGCTCGACTGATCCTGTTTCCAGCGCCTTGTCGCCGGCCATCACCGCCGGGCCAGGGTCACGGCCCGCAGGCTTGATCCCGGTGTATGGCGCCCCTTCTGCGGCACGATGCACCCGCACCAGGGTCTCGAAGAAGTAGCTGTCAGCCAGTTCCCTGGCAGAGGGATTGAGTTCTCTGACCTCGATCGTCTTGCGGAATGCGTCCTTGATCTGCGCTTCGTCAGTGTGTGGCACCCAAATCAGCACGCGATTCACGTTTCCGGTGTCTAGCGCTTGCCGCGCTGATGTGATCACCGGCCCGTCGAGGCCGTCGCAATGCGCGGAGGCAGGACCAGCCGCGAACAGCAGTGCCACCGAGATGGCCGCCAGGGCTGAAGCTTTGGTAGTGATTTGATGAAATTTCATGATATGTAATTCTCCAGTATTAGTTAGTTACGGACTTCGTTCTCATCCAGGACACGCTGCTGTTTGCGGCGAATCCTGGGCCGGTCTCGATTTGACCGGGCCTTACTCATATAAACGAAGCCGTAGAGGATTTGTTCCAGGATTTTTTCGGCCGGCAACGCGCCCGCCTGACCGGGCACGTCTGTGCGCGATCTGGCGCCGTCGGCGCGGATCAGCGCGTGTGCAGTTGCTGCGCGCCGACGGTGTTCCGCGGATCCTGCTTGAGCAGGAGGTCGGCGAGGGCGGCCCGCTGCTCCGCACTCAGCATCTCGCGCTCCTTCAGCAGTTGTGCGATGACGCTGCGCTGCTGCGCTTCCTGCAGCGCGAAGATCGACGTGCGCTCGCGCTCAATAACCGACGCGTCGGGCTGCACGGAAAAAATCTCACGCACCAGGCGCTCGCGGTGCGTCTGGATCTCGCGGCCCGCATCATTCAGGGTCTTTACGAAATCCTGCTCCATGGCATGCCAGCGCTCGCGCTGCGTGCGATCGAGCTTCAAGTAATCCGGTACGCGTTCGTGGCTCATCCCGAAGAAGGCCAGTTCGGCCGCGCCTTCCGCGCGAGAGGCCTGATACCATGCGCCGACGAGCACGCCCGCATTGACGAGCAGCGATAGCGCGAGCAACAGATAAACCCAGTAGCGTTTCATGTCAGCGCCTCGTCGGATTGCAGGCTTGCAGGGCCGGACACAAGGCGCCCGGCGGATTCGCGGTGAAAGCGGCCATCTGCAACGCCTCAGGTTGCGCCATGACCTGGGACCCAAGCACCAGCGCGCTGCCTAGATACGTTCCGACCGAAAGTGAGAGCGCGCCGCCGAGCGCCGCCGGCGCGACCTGCCACCAGCGCCAGCGCTCCGCCCGCAGCTTGGGCTTCGGGAGGTCCGCTGCAGCGGCGATGCGGCGCTCAACCAGCGAGGCGAAGTCGACGCCGGGCGCAACGTCGGGCAGCGCGGCAAAACTGGTCCGCAACTGCCTGAACTCGGCCAGCACCGACGCGCAGATCGCGCAGCCCGCTACATGCGCATCGAGCGCAACGCGAGCGGGCTCGACCAGTTCATCGTCGACCAGGGCCGAGAGCGCAACGGTTCTCGGGCATTTTTCGGCAGGACTCATCGCCGGCTCCTCGCGCTAATCTCGATTAGGGCGGCTCGCGCCCGCGACAGCCGCGACTTTACCGTCCCCTCGCTCAGCGACAACACGCGTCCGATCTCTTCGTAGGACATTTCTTCCACCTCGCGCAACAGTAGTATTTGCCGGTGCTCCGGCGCCAGCTTCTTCAGGCTCGCTTCCAGTTGCCGCACTTCCTGCGTGGCCTGGGCCTGGCGCTCCGGATCGGGCTCGGAACCGGGCGCATCGAACGAATCCTCCAACGGCACGAACTCGACCAGCTTGCGGCGCCGCAGGGCGTCGAGCGCGGTGTTGTTCGCGATCCGGAACAGCCACGTGCGGAACTGCGCCTCGGGCTGCCACTGCGGCAGCGCCTGCCAGGCTTTGACGAAAGCGTCCTGCGTCAGCTCCATCGCATCATCGTGCGAGCCGAGCATGCGCAACAGATAGCGGTAGACCGGACCCTGATGGCACCGCACGAGCTCGGAAAATGCTTTCCGATCACCCGCTTGTGCGCGCCGTACCCAGTCTTCGTCGGGACCATCAGAGGCCAGCACACCGATCACCTCATCCTTTAAACGAATGGCGATAAAATGGGTTCCCCCGATATCATACGTCGTTGCTCAGCCGTTTTGGGTTGCGAAATACGCTCGTCGCGCTATCGCCCGCGTGTCGGCTTTTTTGAATTTATATCGAACTTGAGTTGACATTACCGATAAGGATGGATCATGCCTGATTTGCCACGTTTCGGACAATTCAGGAGGCCGGGCTTATCGTCTCTCCTGGATGGCGTGCGGGAGACAGTAAAGGGTTTTTCTCCGGCCTACTTTGGAATGGTCATGGCGACGGGCATCGTTTCCATCGCTGCCCACTTGCTGGGCATGCCGTGGATCGCCATGGCATTGTTCTGGTTGAATATCAGTGCCTACCTGGTTTTGTGGGTGGTGAACCTGCTGCGGGTCATCTTGTTCCCCGCCCAATTTTTCGGCGACATGATCGATCATCAGCGCGGTCCGGGCTTCTTTACTTTCGTTGCGGGATCCAGCGTTCTCGGTAGCCAGTTCGTGCTGATCACGAAAAACTATCAATTAGCGATCTACCTGTGGGTGCTGGCGCTTGTACTCTGGATAGGTCTGACCTATACGATTTTCGCGGCCTTCACCGTCAAGGAAGACAAGCCGCCTCTGGAGAAGGGCATTAGCGGCGCCTGGCTGCTCGCCGTGGTCGCCACCCAGTCGATCGCCGTCCTGAGCGCCCTCATCGCCCCGCACTGGGAACAACCTTACAAGCTCGAGCTGAACTTCCTTGCCCTGTCGATGTGGTTGTGGGGCGGCATGCTCTACATTTGGATGATCTCACTCATCTTCTACCGTTATACGTTCTTCAGGTTTTCACCGGACGACCTGGCACCGCCTTACTGGATCAACATGGGGGCGATGGCCGTCTCCACGCTGGCCGGTTCTCTGCTGATCATCAACTCGCCCGACGCTCCCTTCCTCGAGTCGCTCGCGCCGTTTCTCAAGGGCTTCACGGTGTTTTATTGGGCGACCGGAACATGGTGGATCCCGATGCTCGTTGTCCTGGTCATGTGGAGACATCTCTACAAGAGATTTCCAATAGCATATGACCCCCTGTACTGGGGAGCGGTCTTCCCTCAGGGCATGTACGCGGCCTGCACGTTCGAGCTGGCCCGCGCGATGGATCTGGAGTTTCTTTATGTGATCCCCCGATATTTTGTCTACATAGCGCTGTTGGCTTGGCTGATCGTGTTCATCGGACTGGTGCACACGATTGCGCGCCCCTTGTTCACTTTCCTGGGCAAGCGATGCCGTGCGGAAACCACTCCTGGAACCCCGTGAAGGACCCGCGCTCAGAATAGCTTAGAGGCTGGGATGTTCGGGACCGGCGGCCGTCACGACGACCAGGGCGGAGTTGCCGGCGTCCTCAATAAGGCACCGATGCCCGGGACGATCACTCCTCCCTGACGAAGTCGTGCTCCTGACTGAGCGCCCGACGCCGGAATCGTGCCGGCGCAGCGCGTGTTGCTTCAGGTTACAGGCTCTCAGTAAAGCGCCGCTTTCAAACGCTCATACAGGCCGCTGTCATAAGTTGCCCCGTTAATCCGTGCTTGACTGATATCCTCGATCATCGTGCCGAGGCTGGGCAGACTGCTTCGCTCGATGAATTGCGCCGGGTCCCAGAGCCTGGACCGCCAGATGGCGCGCGAGCATTGAAAAAACACGGTATCGACGTGCACCACGATCACCGAACGCGGGAGCCTCCCGCCGACGCTGAATCGATCCAACAGCATCGGCGCGGTGGAGATTACCGCCCGCCCATTGACCCGGAGCATTTCGCCAACGCCTGGAATCAGAAACAGCAATGCAACATGCGGGTTGGCAATAATGTTGCGCAGACTATCCACGCGATTATTGCCGCGCCGGTCCGGAATCAACAATGTCTTTTCGTCTTCGACTGCGACAAACCCTGCTGCATCACCGCGCGGGGAAGTATCGAGCCCTTCCGGGCCGCCGGTTGCGAGGACAACAAAGGGGGACGCGGCAATCATCGCCCGGTAATGCGGGTGAATGTAGTTGATCTCCTTCTCCACGGCGGCTCCCGCAGACGCGCCGTAAAGGCGTTCCAGGGTAGCGACGTCCGTAATCTGATGCGTTTCGATCAATGGATCCATGACATTCCTTTCCACGCGACGAGCTACGGATTGCACGACATGCCGGCCTGACCGGAATCTTGCTCCCGGCTGGCAGACGGATTACTACACAAGATCGGGTTGTTCATCGCGTGCAAGCATCGCCAGAGCCCGGCGCGCGTTCGCCTGCAGTGCGCGGTAGGTGCGCTCCCATTCGCCCTCGCGCGGCGTCGTGTGCGCAAGCTGACGCACCAATGCAGCAAGATCCCTTGTCCGCCGCCGCGCAAGTGTCAACTGCGCGAGCACCTCGTCATGGTCGGAGGCGTACACAAATTCCGTCCTGCGGTCCTCGCAAACGCCGATACAGGGCTGCGCACCCTCGATCCGCCCGCAGCCGATGCACTGCCATGCCGTCATGCGCTTGGTCATCGCATTCAGTCCTTGTTCAAAGAGTATCGTCACTGTTTTATTGACAATGATCTGCGCTGCCCGTTCCTCAATTTGCGGCCCATGATGCCTCGCCACATCGCGGTACGGAATAATTGGGGCGGGCGCCGGCAGATCTTCTCCATCAACAGGTGAATCTGCCCAACTGCAGCATGCGCACGTTCAAACAGATGACGCGAACAAGCGCTCCGGAAACTTCCGGATCATCGCGCCGCCTGGCGCGGCGTCCACAACACGCGCCAGGCAAAAAGCGTAATTGCGCTCCACACCGCGAGCCGCAAGGTCAGCGCCCACACGGTACGCATCTCGTACGCGCCTCCACTCGCGATATGCGCCCCGAACGCCGCAAACGCCAGCGCGGTGCCTGCGGCAAGTGCGGCGGCGAGTACCGCGGCCCACCGGCGCTGCGCCCAGAGCCCAACGCCTGCGGCAACGTAGACAAACCCGGCGAGGAAATTGAACCACACCACGAACGGTACGAAGTTGCCTGCCGCCGTGCGCGCGGCAGCATTGCCGAACACCACCTCCCCGCCGGACTTGATGGTGAGTATGCCGAATACAATCGCCACGAGGGCCAGCCCCCTCAACCAGAATAACCGCCTGCTCAGTCTGCGCTCCATGGTCTGACTCTTAGGTGTTTGCTCAGGCGGCGATCTCGGCGGTCACCGGCGCGAGCATCATCAGGAAAACAGCACGGGCTCGCCTTGCCGGTCGAACGGAATGAACGAACCGAGCGAGCCGGTCTTGATCGACTCAATCATGCGTTGCAGCGGCGTGGCGGCTTCTTCGCTCGTCGGCGCGCGGCTATCGCGCCCCGGCAGGCTGGCCACGAATACGATGGCCCAGTCGGGCCCGAACTGGCGCGACTCTTCCACCAGCGCGGCAAACGTGCCCAGCTCTTCGGGGGTTTTGCCCACGGACATCAGCGGCGTGAGCGCACCACCCTGTCCGGCCTCAAAGCGGGCGCGCTGTTCGAGCGTGCTGTCGTCGGGCAGTACGGCATTGGCAAAAACGAACAACAGCCGCTGCGGCTCGGGCTGCTCGCGCGCGGCGCGCAGCAGGTCGTCAAAACTCGAAATGTTCATGGTTACTGCACCAGCGGAGTGTCGGCTGCATCGAGTTCGACACCCTCGACCGTGGCCTCGCCGGCCAGCAGGCGCAGGTATTGGCGCAGTGCCGTCACGAAGGTCTGCTGGCGCAGCGACATGGCCATCGCGCCATGCACCGACTCGAAAGGCTGCGCTACAACCAGGCTCGCGTTCCAGCACCTCGACCACATGCAAACCGAAGCGGCTGTGCACCACGCGTGGCAGCACGCCCACCTCGACGTGACCGAACAGCTCGCGCGCGAACTCCGGCGCGCAATCGGCGCTGCTGAGCCAGCCCAGATCGCCGCCGTGTTCACCGCTGGGACAATTGGACCATTTGCGCGCCGCATCGGCAAATCTGTCGGAGGCAAGCCCATCATGGCACCGTACCTCGAGAAAGATGGACTCCGCACGCTTGCGTAAGGCCGCCACATCGACGCCCGGTGTCACCGCAAACAGAATGTGACGCAGCCGCACGCGTTCGCCGGTGCGGTAGGTGCTCTGGTGGGCCGCATGGTGGCGGCGGCACGCTTCTTCCGAGGGTCCGGGCACGTTTAGGTTCTGCTCCAGCAGCGTATCAATGGCATTGGCTGCCGCTTCGCTGATTACGCCGTCGGCGGAGGGTGCGTCGTTCGCATCCAGCAGGCCGGCGGCTTGAGCGGTCTGGCGCAGCAACTCGGTGCATGCGCGCTGACGCAACTCCTCGGGCGAAAGCTTGTCGTTCGCGGTGTGCAATGCAACGCCGTTGATGCGCGCCAGCGCCGATGCGCGCAGAGTGTCGGTTGTCATGCGATCTCCTTAAACACCGGCGCCGGGCTGGCGCGGCTGAGGCTGATTGTGGCCCGGCGGCAAATTCAGCCGCCGACTGCGCACCACCTGGTACGGGCGAAAAAGGTAACCCAGCGATGCAAAACCGCTCCACACGTGCACCAGCCGGCTGAATGGGAGCAGCAGGAAGATCGTCATGCCGAGCACCACGTGGAAAAGGTAGGGCCACGGCAGATTGACCAGCTCTCCGGCGTCGACCGCACGCAGAGTGACGATGCACTGCGCCCAGTTGGCCAATATCAGCATCACGCTGCCGTCCGAATGAGCCCATGAATAGGGCAGCGTGATCAGGCCCACTGACAATTGCACCCACAGGATGACGAGAACGGCAATGTCCGTGGGGTGGCTGGTGGCACGGATTCGCGCATCGAACACCCGGCGATGGATCAGCAATGACAAGCCGATGAAGCCCAGCACTCCGGCGACTCCGCCCGAGTAGATGGCCATCATCTGCTTGAATGAAGCTTCCATGAAGTGGCCGTAGAACGAGTGCGGTGTCAGCAAGCCCAGCAGGTGGCCGAAGAACAGGAACAGGACGCCCACGTGAAACAGGTTGCTGCCCCAACGCAGGCTGCCCGTGCGCAGCAGCTGCGAGGAGTCGCTTTTCCAGCTGTATTGGTTCTGGTCGAAGCGGATCAGGCTGCCGACCAGAAACACCGTGAGGCAAATATACGGATAGACGCCAAAAACAAACCCGAACAGCGTACTCATTGGGGCGCTCCTGGTGCGGATTTGTTTTTGCGGATGATGTGTATCGGTTGCGGTCGGTCGGGCGTGACCCGGCCTTTTGAGGAACAACCGTCGAAAACCGCCGGCTCGACCCAACTCTCGTCCAAAGGTTCCTCCGGCGCGAGCTTCACGGGATGTGCCTTTTCACCGGCCAGTTCCAGCAACGCGCCGATCACGCCGGCGTAAGCGCTCTGGCGTTGCTGCAACGCGCTGAAAATGGCGTTAAAGATGTGCGCCATCTCGCCCAGGAAGGCACGCGCTTCGCGCGGCGGCTGAGTGGATACGAATTCCAGCACCGCCGGCAGGTAATCGGGCAGCTCGCCGGGCGCGAGATAGAGACCAGCTTTGTCATAGGTCTGCGCCAGGTCAATCATCGCCGGACCGCGATCGCGCGAATCGCCATGCACATGCTCGAACAGGTGCAGGGAAGTGGCACGTCCACGGTCGAACAACTGCACGTAGGCAGCCTCAGTGTCGAGCGGGTCCACGCTCGAGAGTGTATCCATCAGCACATCCAGTTCTGCCAGGCGCCCGACCGTGATGGCGCGCTCGGTGTGCAGCGCATTGCGCATCTCGGGTACGTGGCTGCGCAACTCGGCGTCGGGATAGCTCAACAGGCGCGCAAGCACGCGCAAGCTCAGCGAAGCGTCGGGACTTTTCGAAGTGATGGTCATGGTTCAAACCTTTGCCTTGATGGGAATGGTGCGCTTCTTGGTGCCACCGAACAGGCTGACCTTGCTCGCGCCATCGGAGCAGCCGTTGCCGAACGAGAAGCCGCAACCGCCGCGGATGTCGAAGGTGTTCTCGGCGTACTCACGGTGCGTGCTCGGAATCACGAAGCGGTCTTCGTAGTTGGCGATGGCCATCACGTGGTACATGTCTTCCACTTCAAGCTGGGTCATGCCCACCTGCATTAATGCGGCTGTGTTAACGCGCCCATCCACATGCTTCTCACGCTGGTAGACGCGCATCGCGAGCATGCGTTCGAGCGCGCGCACCACCGGCGCCGTGTCACCGGCGGTCAACAGGTTGGCGAGATACTTGACTGGAATGCGCAGCTGGTTCACGTCCGGTATTTCGCCATTGGTACCCACATGCCCGGCATTGGCTGCGGCGCTGATTGGTGAGAGCGGCGGCACATACCACACCATCGGCAGCGTGCGGTATTC
>PLYS01000296.1 GCA_003153455.1 Betaproteobacteria bacterium
CCTTTGAGCGTGGCGGTGTCGACTTCGAGTCGGTGCGTCGAGGGCGATGACCGCGGTCTACCCGGTGAATTTGAAGTTAACTCTCTTAACGCTTTGGCCGTCGCGCCGCCCCGCGGCGAGGGTATCGGCAACCCCCACTTGCCGACGGTCACCGGCTGCGAGAGGTAGAGGGCAGCAACGTCAATATTTGGCGAGTAGTTCCCACGCGAGAGTTGCTTGCGCGAAAAACCCGACCGCGAACGCGAGCGTGCGTACCCACGGAACCGCGAACGTGTATGCCAGAACATGCGCCACGCGCGCCCAGAGGTACACCACACAAGCCGCGGCCGTGGCACTGTTGCTGATGCCAGCGGCATGAGCCGCAAGTACCAATGCAGCAAATACAACCAAATTTTCGACAGCGTTGGAATGAGCCTTCATCATTCGCGCGGCCCACGCCGACTGGGGTTTCGGATTCGCGGGGTAGCCGACCGCGTCAGAGATACCACAAACAGAAATGCGGTCCACGATGTAGGGAACCCACAGCAAACCTGTCAATGCCGTTACCCAAGTCAGATACACGAGCTCAGTCGTCATGATCGCCTCCTTTTGATGATGTACTGCTGACAAACCCCGAAACCGATGAACTGTTGTGCCTGCCCGACTGTCGATGCGGCGAGTTCGATGACCGCGGTCAACTCAGTAACGTTGAAGCTAATCACTTTTTGAAGCTATGCCCGCAGTGCGACATTCTCTCTTCTTCCGATTGAGAGAACACAAGGCTAAAGTTCTTTCATTGCACGGTGATTACAGGGCGCGGGCAGCGGAATACGCGTTCGTTGTCGCGGCCTATGGATACGCCCCCAGGATCCGTCCGCGTATCGTTAGGTGACAGGCGCAACAACACAGTGCGAAAACCGCTTCAGGTCGAAGGTGGAGCGCACGCCGACGAGTTCGAAATTCCGCTCGAGCCACATGTCGGCCTGCTGCCTGCCCTCATCGCGCAGTGCGTGGATGAATTCGGGACGGACGTTCAGCTTGCTGGCCGCGCTCAGGCGGCTCATGAACTCCCGCGCCTCGATCGCATGGGTCTTCAGGTGCCTCAGTCCACGCTGTAACCGTCCGAACGGGAATAGCGATCGATCCGCCTCCTGCCGCGCGAACTCGAGGCCTTGCAATTCGGTGAAAAACGCCGAACTGAAACTGATCTCGTTGAGCCTACGGCGGATCGCGTCGACGCTGGTCGGGGTGTCCGTCCGCTGCGAGGGTTGCAGCAGGACCAGGATGAGGTCGCGCGCCATGCACTGCTGCACCAGCGGAAAGATCGGCGGATTTGCCGTGAGCCCGCCGTCCCAGTACGCTTCCCCGTCGATCTTGATCGCATGATGCAGACCGGGCACGCACGCGGACGCAAGCAACACATCGAGCGTGATCTCGCGGGTGCGGAATAGCTTGAGCATGCCCGTGCTCACCTGAGTTGTCGCAATGAACAGCTCGATGCCGCACGCGGTCCGCAGCCGCTCGAAGTCGATCTGGCCCTCCAGAACGTCACGCAGTGGATTGATGTCCAGCGGGTTGAACTGGTACGGCGAAAACAGCTTCATCATCGAAACAAAGGACGCGAGCCCGGCGGAGGCGTAGCCCTGCGGTCCTGCGGCGAGTTTCAGCGACAGATCCTCGGGCGTGGAACCGAAGTGCGCCTTGCGCGCGACTCCCTCCCAGAACCCCTGAAGCGCCTCACGCGCGCCCTCGCGTCCGCCCGCAGTCATCCCATGCGCCAGCACGACTGCATTCATTGCTCCGGCGCTCGCGCCGCTGATCCCTTCGAATTCGACGCGCCCATCCTCCAGCAGGCGGTCGAGCACGCCCCAGGTAAACGCGCCGTGCGAGCCGCCGCCCTGCAGCGCCAGAGTGACGCTCTTGCTTTTCAAACGCCGTCCCGAAACGGGGTGGGGCGCCGTTCCCGGTCGCGGATGCGCTGTTCTAGGCCGACGCGGTCCACGGCGCCCTACAAGTACGACTCGTGTTGACGCTCGGCGGGCGGAGAGATCCGGTTCTTTCTGTGCCTCGCCAGCACGCGGATTCGGCCTGCCGCCGCGAATATGAAGTCGATGATGACCTCTGCTTGGTGGAAATATTTCTTGGCGATTGCGCGCTCCACGCTGTTCATGCGTACGTCATTCAGGCTACTGACCAGCGAGGACTCGCTCGGCTTGCCGTGGGTGTATGGTTGGCTCATATCTGTGTCCTTTACAAAATATTATGATGCAACGCAGCAAATATATTATAAAATAACAATATTACAATTCAATGTATTATACATACGATTATATGAACGATGAATTATTATATTGCATTGCAATATACTACCATACGGAAGTCGAGGATTTGCAATCCAGCAGCGACTTGGGTCTCAAACTGATCCTCACAGTGCTGACGCCAAGCGTGGGATGGCCTTGAACCCTGCGCGCTGCTATTGCTATGCGCCCCAGGTGAATGGCGGTGTAAATCCGCGTAAACCTGGCAGCACGAAAAAATCACGCACGGAAATCACTACCCTGTTGCGAGGTCGAGGGCGAGCGTCAGCCCAGCGTGGATTTAGCTACAACGCCTCCGCGGCGTAATCCGCCAGGCGCGAGCGCTCGCCGCGCAGCAGCGTGATATGTCCGCCGTGCGACCAGCCCTTGAAGCGGTCGACCACGTAAGTCAGCCCTGAGCTGCCCTCAGTCAGGTACGGCGTGTCGATCTGCGCAATGTTGCCCAGCACCACCACCTTGG
>PLYS01000601.1 GCA_003153455.1 Betaproteobacteria bacterium
AATGCTTCTTTATGGCGTCAACGATAACCGGACCTAGCAAGCCGAGCAGCCAACCAAGAAAGACAAGGAGCACTGCGCCCCAAATTGGATAGGAATTGTTGGCCATAGTGACGACGCGCTCTAACGTACTGTTCTGCGGCGGGCCATGACGATGGGTGCAATTGCGGAGTTCCGGCGGCCCGCCCGCAGCAACAGAGGGTTAAGCAGCAACCTCGACGTACTCAACATGACTAGACGCTAGTGGGATTGGCGTTCCGTCGTCGCGCATCCCGTCCAAGTGAAACGCGATGGCCTCGCGGATGGACGTTTCCGCTTCTTCGACAGTTGCACCGGTAGCGACGCAACCCGGAAGGTCGGGAACATAGGCCGAGTAGTTGCCTTCTGCTTTTTCGATTACGATTGCGTAACGCATAGCTAATACCTCACTTTTTCAATCCAGACTGCTTCAGAACACTGTTCAGGGTGCCAGGAGCCAAGTCATCACTCGGCTTGCCATGTACGGTCACACGTCCAGCTTTGGTCGAATGCTTGAATTGGCGATGACTGCCACGCGTGGCGACCAAGAACCAGCCGTCTTCATCGAGCATTCGTAGCACTTCGCTAACTTTCATGTGGGAAGGATACTGCCCTAGGGCTGGGTGGTCAAAGAGGGCCGATGATATTGCTGCTTAACGAATAGGATTTTATCCGTCATGCGACAGCATGGTGGATAAAATCGGTTCGACTGAACCGCTGGGTTTAGAGCGCGGTGCTCTGGAGATTGTAATGGTGCCTTCGTGCCGAAGGGCACTGTTGGTTGCGGCGGTCGATGGATTGCGGCAGCGCATGGGCATCGTCACGGGGGCGCGAGGGTTGGTGAGCGGACGAAATCACTATGACAGATGCGCATTCGAGGGTCAACGGCGGTGGCCGGCACGAGTGCGACCGCGGCGGGGCGAGAGGCCGGCGCACGGGTGCGGTACGGGGGCAATCAGGGGGCTCACAACGGCGGCAGAGGCGGTGCGCGCGCACACGGTACGGGGATCGGGCCGATCACGATCATGCGTCCGGCTTTGCAGTGCGGGCACTGGTGAACGTCGAGATTGGCCACGCGCAGCCAGAACGCCTCGACGGATTCGGGTTCAGGCGGCTGGGGTGGTGATTGATAATTCAGCGCCTTGCGCGCCTGTGCGAGTTTCTCGCAACGAGCGGGATCTGGCAGAAGGATATGGCGATGTCGAATTGCCGGATGCCCTTGCGCGCAAGTACCCACGTGCTCAGTACGAGTGGGGATGGAAGTTTGTTTTTCCGTCGTACAAGCGCTCGGTCGATCCGCGCACCGGCGTGATCCGGCGGCACCATGTGTATGAGGACTACTTGATCCGGGGAGTCAAAGAGGGCGCGCGTGCCGCTGGCATCGCCAAGCACGTAAGCTGCCACACGCTGCGCCACTCGTTTGCGACGCACTTGCTGGAGAACAGCTACGACATCCGCACGGTGCAGGAATTGCTTGGACATTCAAGCGTCGAAACCACGATGATCTACACCCATGTGCTGAACAAGGGCGGGCGGGGGTGAAAAGCCCGCTCGACCGCGCCGAGCAACCGCTCGCCGAGTATCGCGCCGCCTGATAAGGGCGGCGCGGAAATCATCATCGGCAAATGGCAGGGAAGTTCTTCAGGATGCCAATCTGCGCCAGACGCTCGCCAGCCAGGGTTGCCGTTCGCGCGGCAAGCCGGCAGGGCGGTAATAGTAAGCGAGTTCAATGAACCGTGCGGCTGACATATAGCGGCGCCAGGTTTCAAGATCGTAGTAAGCTCCGTAGCGCCCGCCGTTCCAGCCTTCCTCGTTATGGCCGCGCGGGTTGGAGCTGAACAGCACGCCACCCGGTTTCAGAGTTGCGTGCAATTCCAGCAATACGCGCGGCAACTCCTGGCTGGGTACATGAAACAGCGCGGCGTTGGCGAACACGCCATCAAAATGGTTGTCCGGCAAATCGAGCTTGAGGAAATCCTGCTGCCACACTTCGCAGCCGCTGTGGGCGCGCGCCATGGCGGCGAAGCGCATGGCGCCTTCCAAGCCTACCGCGGTGTGACCGAGCTCGGCAAACACCTTGAGGTCGCGCCCCGGCCCGCAGCCGAAATCGAGCAGCGTGAAAGGCGGCTCACCCGCGATGTGTTGCAACAGCGCCGCGATGTTCTGGCTGACGTCGTGATCGCGCGTGCCTTCCCAGAAATCTTCGACACGCTGGTTATAATGCTCCAGCGTGAGGACGGCGATTTTTTCCACGTCTTGCGGATCGAGTTTCATAAGGCGAAAGCCGAGATTAATCCGGTTTCGTAATACTCAGTAAGCTACAACACCTCCGCCGCATAATCCGCCAGGCGCGAGCGCTCGCCGCGCAGCAGCGTTACATGTCCGCCGTGCGACCAGCCCTTGAAGCGGTCGACCACGTAAGTCAGCCCTGAGCTGCCCTCAGTCAGGTACGGCGTGTCGATCTGCGCGATGTTGCCCAGCACCACCACCTTGG
>PLYS01000378.1 GCA_003153455.1 Betaproteobacteria bacterium
TCGGCCTTCAGGAACTTGACCGCACCCGTCCTGGGATCGACCTTGCCGATCGTCACGCTGTGGTTGGGGTTGTTGACGGTGAAGTAAATCGTGCCGTCGAGACCCAAGCCGCCGTCGTGCGGCAATTGACCGAGTTTCGAGGTGGTGCCGAGCGACCAGTCGGTGCCGTCGTTCGCGTTGTATCGGGTGCCGATGCCCGCATCGGGATTGAGGGGGAGGTCGTAGAGCGTCCACACGGCGCGCGCCGCTTCACCCGTGGGCCGCGAACGCGTCGCCACCTTCATCGACGATTCGCCCGGACCGCGCGCACGCGCGAGGTAGGCGGCAAGCTGCTTCTGGTGGCGGTCCAGGATCTGGTTGGGTTTGGCAGTCGGCCCCGGATAAACGCCGGTGACCGGTACCATTTTCATCAGATCGATGATCTTGCTCCAGCCGGCTTCGTCGAAGCGGAATTGCAGNNTCCTGCAGCGTGAAATTCTGGCGCCGCGCCGCGGTAAGTTCGACGGAGCCCTTAATGGTATCGAAGCCGAGCGCCTGCGCCCACACGCGGTACTTGCCCGCAGGCAGCGGCGGAAAAAAATAATTGCCCGCGGTGTCCGTATAGACGCTGGTGGTAATGGTGGAGCCTTCCAGCTTGGCGGATACCGTGACGCCTTCAAGCTTCTGGCCGGACTGCGATGTGATCGCGCCGCTCAGCAACTGATCGGCAGCGTGGGCTGCCGTCATCACGAGCAGGGTCGTTGCGCATGCCAAGAGTATCGTTCGCGCTTTGCTCATCGGGTTTCTCCTTTTTTCGGATCGTTCGCCGCACGCACAGCGGGCACGGGCACCGTTCTCACATAAGCGATGATCGCATCGATCTCCGCCGGTTTGAGGTAGTACTTAAAAGCGGGCATGCGATCGGTGCCGTTGAGGATGAACACGCGCATGACCTCGTCGCTGCCGGCAGCAGCGGCCTTGTTCAGCGGCGGCCCATAGGTTTTGGCATTGAGCGACGGTGGCAGGTGGCAGACTCCGCACGACTGCGCCAGGATCTGGCGGCCGAGCAGTTGCGTTTCGTTCAGGTCGCCGCCCGCCTGCTGCGCGGACGCGGCCGGTGTCGACGCGGCCAGCAGAAGCAGCAGTGCCGAGGCGCTACGTTTCATTTTGTTCTCCTCCGTGCGGTAATTCTCTGTAATTCTACTGCCAATCGAATCTCTTGCAGGCGGGGCTTGCCACCGCAATGCGGCACCGGCCTAAGTCCAGCGGCTGCGCGGTGAGTCGGCCGCGCGGCCCATCACAATTAACTATCTCACCTGTGACGAAGAATTACAACACCGGATCCGGGACCGGACCCACGCAACACGTTGATTCGGAGAAATATCCCCGTAGCATAGGAACGATCCAGGCGCTTGTCGGAAACTTTTCTGGAGCAAAATGCATGCGCCAAGAGCGGAAGCCATGCCTCGCGCCAATCGCGATTTTTTCCCGAATCACGTATGGCACGTGACCGAATGACTTTCGTCGACAAGTGCCGTTCCAATTAAAGATATCACTCCACGAGAGCGGGTCAGTACGAAGTGACCCCTCCATCCATAACCAGCGTGTGCCCGGTAATGTACGAGGCCTGAGGGCTCGCCAGGTAGCAGGCCGCCCGCGCAATCTCCTCCGAATTGGCGAACCGATGCAGCGGTACCCGGTTCAGCATCATTTCGATATGCTTGGGATCGGCATAAGACCCCGCGCGTGAGGGCGTATCCACTCTGCCTGGCGCAATAGCGTTGACGCGTATGCCGTGTTCAGCCCACTCGAATGCCAGCATCCTCGTCATGTGGATGATCGCCGCCTTGGATATTCCATAGGCCGATCGCTGCAGGAATCCCACCATGCCGTGAGTTGAAGCGATGTTGATGATGCAACCCGGCCGCTTGGTCGCCACGAGATGCCGGCCCATCTGCTGGCTCATGAAGAAAGTCCCGTTCAAATTCGTCCGCATGACCGCGTCCCATTCTTCCTGTGTGACATCCAGCGAGGACCTCTGCAGGGTAATGCCGGCGTTGTTGACCAGCACGTCAAGGCGGCCGAAGGCCGCAAGGACGGTGGCCATCGCCTGCTCGATGCTGGATTGCGAACATACGTCGAGTGCTACCGGCGCCGTGCGCGCCCCGGCTGCAGTGAGTTGCTCCAGAACATCCGACAGCTTTTCCGGACGCGTCGACGAAACCGCCACGTCGAAACCGTCGCGCGCCAAAGCCACAGCCGTCGCGGCACCGATTCCCTGCGACGCGCCGGTTACAAATGCCGTTCGCCTGCCCGCAGATTTCTCATCCTGCATCACGACTCCCTGGGGTTTCCCGTATTGATTACGAACTCAACAGCCGATTACGCAGCGACCGCTCGTAATGGTTCACGCGTCAATAATGCCATGGTTCGGCTGCCGTTGCGAACCAACGCAGGTTTTCGCGCCGCATCGAAAATCCGATGCGTCGTCCGCAGCGGAGTTAACTGGACTGTGCCGCGCGTATATAAGTTGATTTAGCGGCCCAAACGACGGACAGAAGAACCAGTTGGCGGTGGCTCTGGGTCAATCGGCAATCCATCGCTTTTCTGATTCGCTCCCGGATCAGCGCATCGGTTGCGGACGCCGAATTCGTTCCTGACTGCGGCGCGGACGGGGTCGCCGGCTGCGTCGGCAAACCAGAACTGCAGAATCTCTTCCGGGGTGACTTGCGTGTTTTTGTATATAGATGCTCGCTACCCGATGGAGTTCATCCGGGCCGGATAGCCGGCCTCGTTGTCCCCGGGTTGGCAAGATCGCTTGCGGGATTTGGTAATTCGCCGGAGAATTGAAATGCGGTGCATTTTCCGGTGCGTCGCGCAGATCGCAGTTCACCAGTCACCGGGGAGGGGCAGGACATGGACGGATCACTGAAGGTCTTGGTCCTATCGGCAGGCCTGATGCTGGCGTCCAGCATTGCCTGCGCCCAAGGGTTGAGCAAGAGGCCGGTGCGCGTGCTGGTGCCATCGGCGCCCGGGAGTGTGTCCGAAACCGCGATACGCCTGCTGTTGCCGAAGATAAGCGAGGCGCTGGGGCAGATCATGNNGTCAACGCCGGTCTTTATCGCAAACTTCCTTACGATCCCGTGCGCGATTTCGTGCCCATCAGCGAGGTCATGACGAGCGGCATGATGCTGGTGGGAAATCCGCGGGTACCGGCGAACTCGTTGCCGGAACTGATCGCGTTCGCGAAGAAGTATCCAGAAAAGCTCAACATGGGCGTGGCCGGAGCGACCGGCCAGCTCGCCGGCGACGCGTTGTGGAAGCAACTCCAGATCAAACTGAACAACGTGCCCTATAAAGGCAGCGCGCCGACGGAATTCGCGCTGTTGTCGGGAGAGGTCGATCTGTCGCTGCTGACGCCGCTGACGAGCCTCGCGCATCTCAATGCCGGCAAGCTCAAGGCTTTCGGCATCACCAGCACGCAACGCTGCCCGCTCCTGCCCAACGTCGTGCCGCTCGCCGAACTGGGCGTTCCCGGCTACGACTACCAGTTCTGGACCGGCGTGTTTGCTCCCGCGAAGACACCGGACCGCGTGGTGCGGACGATAAATAAGGCCATCGTGGAGGGATTGCAGGTGGCGGAGGTCAAGGATCGCATCAACCAGCTCGGCTTTGTCACGGTCGGGAGCAGCCCGGAAGAATTTGCCGAGTTTGTCAGGAACGAAGTGGCGAAATACCGGAAAGTCATCGCCGAGTCGGGCATTCAGCAGCTCTAACCTTCCTCCACGAACAGGGGAAGGCAACTTCGATTCAAGGTTCGATTCAAGGTAGTGCCATCACGGGAGATATCAATGACTGCGTCAAGACTGCCCGAAGGCGAACTCGCCTTCATGTACTTTCCGGAAAACTATCGCTGGTCGCACGGCATGCTTGGTGTGCTAGACCTCGCGCCGTGGGGCGGCGCTGAACTCGACGAAGTGCATCGCGTCGGCTTGCGCCTGAAGGGCCGTGTCGGCGACGACTCAGCCTGGTTTCAGGAATGGGCGGGCGAAGCGGAACGGATCGAAAACATCGGCCACAAGGAAGCCGCGAAAGGCAATGCGCTGACGGCTGCCTCCTATCTTTTCCGGGCGTCGCTTTATTACCACTCCGGCGAACGGTTCGTCACTCCCAAGACCGACG
>PLYS01000049.1:0-32956 GCA_003153455.1 Betaproteobacteria bacterium
TTCTGGCAGATGGGCGAGACCGGGCCGTGCGGGCCGTGCACCGAGATCTTTTACGATCACGGCTCCGAGGTCGCGGGCGGCCCGCCCGGCACGCCGGAAGCCGAAGGCGATCGCTACATCGAGATCTGGAACCTGGTATTCATGCAGTTCAATCGCGACGATCAAGGCAGGCTGCATCCGCTGCCCAAGCCGTCGGTCGACACCGGCATGGGGCTCGAGCGCGTCGCAGCCGTGCTGCAGGGCGTGCATTCGAACTACGAGATCGACCTGTTCCGGGATCTGATCAGGGCGGCGGCGCGTGAAACACACTGCAAGGATTTGCACCACAATTCGCTCAAGGTGGTCGCCGACCACATTCGCGCCTGCGCGTTCCTGATCGTCGANNCGTCACGGCTACAAGCTTGGGCAGAAGCAGCCGTTCTTCCACAAGCTCCTGCCCGATTTGGTGCAGGCGATGGGCGAGGCTTATCCAGAGCTCGCGGGCGCGCGCGAGCGCGTCGCGCAGGTGCTCAAGCAGGAAGAGGAGCGTTTCGCCGATACGCTCGAAAACGGCATGGTGGTGCTCGAAGGGGCGCTGCGGTCGGAAGACAGGATGCTCGACGGCGACACGGTGTTCCGTCTTTACGACACTTTCGGTTTTCCGCTCGACCTCACCGCCGATATCGCGCGCGAGCGCGGGGTCACCGTTGATTTTGCCGGCTTCGAGGCGGCGATGGGGCAGCAGCGCGATCGCGCGCGCGCCGCGTCCAAGTTCGGCACGCAAACCGCGGTTGAATACAGCGGCCGGAAGACCGAATTTCACGGCTACGACACGCTGACGCTGGAAGGCGGGATCGTCGCGATTTACAAAGAGGGCGCCGCGGTGTCCGCGATCGAAGCCGGCGACAGCGCCGTGATCGTGCTCGACAGGACGCCGTTCTACGCCGAATCGGGCGGCCAGGTCGGCGACCGCGGGCAGCTCATTGCGAGCCGCGGCACGTTCCACGTGCACGACACGCGGAAGATCCAGGCCGAAGTGTTCGGCCATCACGGCGTGCTGCATACCGGCACGTTCGCGGTCGGCGACATGGTCGAAGCGAAAGTCGATACGGCGGGGCGCGCCCGCGCCGCCTACAATCATTCGGCCACCCACCTGATGCACGCGGCGCTGCGCAAGGTGCTCGGGCCGCATGTGCAGCAGAAGGGATCGCTCGTTGATCCTGACCGCACGCGCTTCGACTACTCGCATAACGAGCCGTTGACCGAAGCGCAGATCCGCGAGATCGAGAATCTCGTCAACCGGGAAGTCCGCCGCAACGTGCCGGTCGAGGCATGCATCATGAAATACGACGACGCAATCAGGACGGGCGCGATGGCGCTGTTCGGCGAAAAATACGGTGATGAGGTGCGCGTGCTCAAGATGGGAGATTTCTCGACCGAACTGTGCGGCGGCACGCACGTCAAGCACACCGGCGACATCGGGTTCTTCAAGGTGGTGTCGGAGACCGGCATCGCGGCCGGCGTGCGCCGCATCGAGGCGGTGACCGCCGAGGGCGCGCTCACCTGGGTGCAGGAGATGGAGGGCGAGCGTCATTTCATCGAGGGTTTTTATCAGGCTACCGGAGAGGCGCTGAAAGAAAAGCTGAAATCGGAGCGCGAGGAGAAGAAGGCTATCGAAAAAGAGCTTGCGCGCCTCAAATCGAAGCTCGCAACGTCGCAGGGCGACGACCTCGCAACTCAAGCGGTCGACGTCAAGGGCGCCAAGGTACTGGCGGCAACAATAGACGGCGCGGACTCGAAGGCGTTGCGCGAAACGCTCGACAAGCTCAAGGACAGGCTGAAATCAGCCGCCATCGTTCTGGGCAGCGCGGACGGCGGCAAAGTCGCGCTGATCGCGGGCGTCACGAGCGACTTGACATCCCGGATCAAGGCCGGAGATCTGGTCAATTTCGTCGCACGGCAGGTCGGCGGCAAGGGCGGCGGCAGGCCCGACATGGCGCAGGCTGGCGGCAACGATCCTGCAAAGTTACCTGCGGCGCTTGCGTCGGTGAGCGGGTGGGTCGGTGAGCGGCTGTGAGAACAGATGTCGGGCCTTGCTGGCCGTTCCCGCAAACGGGGCTGCGCCTACGTCGATGCGCCGGTGATGGTCGACAACACCGCGGGACGTATCGTCGCCGACTAGAACGGCAGGGCGGCGTCTGGTCTTGCCGCGAGTAGCACGCGGCGGAAGTCCGCCTGTATCCGCTTCAACGCGGTTTCGTTGTCCGCTTCGAAGCGCAGCACGACGACCGGCGTGGTATTGGACGAACGCGCCAGCCCGAAGCCGTCTGCGTATTCGACGCGCACGCCGTCAATCCTGATGATTTCGCGTGCTCCCTCGAAGTGCGCTTCGCGCTGCAAGCGTTCGATCAGCGTGAAGTTTTCGCCTTCCTGCAGCCTGATCTGGAGCTCCGGCGTGCTGACTGCGTTGGGGAGCGCGTTCAGCGCGGCGCCCGGGCTCGCGACACGGCTCAGAATCTCGAGCAGGCGCGCTCCGGCATACAGGCCATCATCGAAGCCGTACCAGCGTTCCTTGAAAAAGATGTGGCCGCTCATCTCGCCCGCGAGTAGCGCGCCGGTTTCCCTGAGCTTGGCCTTGATGAAAGAATGACCTGTTTTCCACAGCAGCGGCGCGCCGCCGTGACGCTCGATCCATGGCTTCAGATTGCGCGTCGACTTTACGTCGTAGATCACCGTCGCGCCGGGGTTGCGCGCCAGCACGTCGGCCGCGAACAGCATGAGCTGCCGGTCGGGATAAATGATATCGCCGCGCTTGGTGACGACGCCGAGGCGGTCGCCGTCGCCGTCGAACGCGAGGCCGATTTCGGCGTCGCCGCGTTGCAGGGTCTTGATCAGGTCGGCGAGATTCTCCGGCACCGAGGGATCCGGGTGGTGATTGGGGAAAGCGCCGTCCACCTCGCAGAAGAGTTCGGTCACCTCGCAGCCGAGACGGCGATACAGCTCCGGCGCGTACGCACCGGCGATACCGTTGCCGCAGTCGACGGCGATTTTCATCGGCCGCGCGAGCTTCACGTCACCGGCGATGCGTGCGAGGTAATCGGCGTTGATGTCGGCAGTGCGGTAACGGCCGTCGCCCGCCGCAACGTCCCCGCCTTCGATGCGCTGCCGCAGTCCCTGGATTGCGTCGCCCGCGAGCGTGTCGCCCGCCAGCATGACCTTGAGCCCGTTGTAATCGGGCGGGTTGTGCGAGCCCGTCACCATTACGCCGGACAGGGTGCCGAGGTGGTAGGCCGCGAAGTAGAGCATCGGGGTGGCCACGCGGCCGACGTCGACTACGTCGACGCCGGCGGCCTGAATACCCTCGGCGAGCGCCGCGGCGAGTTCCGGGCCGGACAGCCGGCCGTCGCGGCCGATCGCGATTTCGCGCACGCCGCGAGCGCGACCCTCCGAACCGATAGCGCGCCCGATGGCGATCACCAGCGGCGCGGTCAGCGTTGTACCGACGATGCCGCGTATATCGTAGGCTTTGAAAATTTCCTTGGGAAGGCGGGTCACGGCGGGGACGGAAGCCGGGTGGTTGAGTTGTAGTATTTTCTCATGTTCGCGTCGGCTTCTCCCGGCATTGTTACATTCAGCGCCGCGCGAGAAAATCAAGGATGCGCCGCGGCAGCCAGTCGAAATTCCCGGGGAACGCGCCGCCTGTAAACCCGACATGCCCGCCTTCCTGCGGCTGTTCAAGGGTGACTGCTGCCGAAACTTCCTGCGCACGCGGCAACGCGCGCGCAGGAAGGAACGGGTCATTCCGCGCGTTGATCAGCAGCGTCGGCACCGCGATGTCCTTGAGCAGCGGCTTGCTGCTCGCGCGTGTCCAGTAATCGTCGGTATCGCGGTAACCGTGCAGCGGCGCGGTGACCACGTTGTCGAATGCGCGCAGCGTGCGCGATGCGCGCACGGCGTTCGCGTCGTACAGGCCGGGAAATCGTTGCAGCTTGGCGAGGCTTTTCGCTTTCAGCGTGCGCAGGAAGTTGTTCGCGTAGATCAGATTGAAGCCGCCGCCGAGCGCGTCGCCGGAGACCATCAGATCGAGCGGCGCGGAGATGGCGACCGCGGCGTCAATGACGCGTGTTGCGGCAGCGCCGCTCTCGCCGAGCCACTTCAGCAGCGCATTGCCGCCCAGCGAGACGCCGACCGCGTAGAGCGGCGTGTCGGAATTGTGCGCGCGAAACCGCCGTAAGATCCAGTCGACCTCCTGCGCATCGCCGGAGTGATACGCGCGCTGCAGGCGATTGGGCTCGCCGCTGCATCCGCGGAAGTGAATCACGACGCCGCGGCAGCCTGAATCCTGCAAAGCGGCCATCAATGCGAGCGCGTAGTGGCTGCGGGAGCCTCCTTCGAGCCCATGAAACAGCACGACAAGTGGGGCGTGCAGTTTCACGTTGGCGCTTGTCGTTACACCGGCGGAAGCCGGTGTCCAGGACTGGTACTGAATTCCGGCCTGCGCCGGAATGACGGTGGCAGGGGCGCTGTCGGACCCCGAGGTTGTTCCCGAATCCTGTTCCAACCAATCGAGGTCGATGAAATCGCCATCAGGCGTCTCCCAGCGCTCGCGCCGGTAGCTGACTTGCGGCCGCGGCGCGGCGAGCGCGGAATAGAGCGTTTGCAGATGCCCGCCCGGCAGCCATGCCGGGGCGCGGTAGGGAACCATTACTCACAATATCACGATCCAGGGTTTCACTCGAAGCCGTAGAGCCGCGCGGGGTTGGTGACTACTTCTTTACAAATTGGCCCGCGCTTGTGCCTGCCAATTTGCCGAACACCGCGCCCGAGGTGAGGCCGGTGCCGCCCGGGTAGTTATGATAGAAAATGCCGCCCACCAATTCGCCCGCCGCATACAGCCCCGTGATCGGTTTGCCCGCGGTGTCCTCGACCTCGCCGTTGTTGGTGATCTTGACGCCGCCGAACGAGAAGGTCACGCCGCAGGTCACGGCATAGGCTTCGAACGGCGGCTCATCGAGGGTGTTCGCCCAGTTGGTCTTGCTGACTTTGAGCCCCTCGGTGCGGCGGCCATCCTTGATCGCGGAGTTGTACGGGATGTCGGTGCGCACCGCCTTGTTATAGGCTTTGAGCTCGCGCAGGCAGGCTTCGGCGTCGACGCCTTCGAGCTTTTTCACCAGTTCCTCGAGCGTGTCGGCCCTCACCTTGGTTACCCGCTTGATGCGGTACTCGTCGCGCAGCGACGGGATGATTTTGTTGTCGAAAATCTGCCACGCGAACATGCCCGGCTGCGCGTGGATCACCGAGCCGTACTTGGCGTAGGTATAGTTGCGGAAGTCCGCCCCTTCATCGACGAAACGCTCGCCGCGCGCATTCACCATGATGCCCCACGGATAGCTGTGCTTCTGGAAGCCGTCACCGACCGCGAGATCGCCGAACGGCGGGGCGTTCAAATCCCAGCCCACGGCGTGGCAGCCCGACCAGTGGCCATAGGGCAGCGCGCCGACATCGAGCGCCATCTTGATGCCGAGCCCGGTGTTGTAGCGCGTGCCGCGCACCTTGGCGAGATCCCAGTTCGGGCCGAGATAACGCGCGCGCATCTCGGCGTTCGACTCGAAACCGCCGCAGGCGAGCACCACCGCTTGCGAGCGGATCTCGACGTTTTTGCCCTGGTGTTTCGCCCTGACGCCGCATATGGCGCCGTTGTCGTCGGTGATGAGCGCAACGGCGGGGGTTTCGTAAAAGATCCTGATGCCCTCGCGCTCGCAAGCCTTGTGTTCGTTTTCCACCAGACCGGGGCCGCCGCCCCAGGTTTCCGCAGCCAGCCCGCCCCAGAATTTGAACTTGTTGCCGATCTTGTGCGACTGGCGTCCGAAGCTCGCCTGGAACTTGACGCCCTTCTTGCGCAGCCACACCAGCGTCTCGAAGCTGCGCGAGATCAGCAGCTCGCACAAATCGGGGTCGGTGCGGTACTGCGTGATGCGTCCCATGTCGTCGTAATACTGGTCGCTGGTGTAAGTGCCGAAGTCGTGGGTCTTCTTTTCCTCCTCGGTCAAGTCGGGGATCACCTGCGCCAGATCGTCGACGCCGTTGAACACGAAGCGCATCAGGCCCGCGGTATAGCGGCTGTTGCCGCCGCAGTCTTCGAGCGGCGCCGCTTCGAGCATGATGACCTTCGCGCCGCCTTCGCGCGCCGCAAGCGCCGCGCAGGCGGCGGCGTTGCCGGCGCCGATCACGATAACGTCTGGGTTGCCAAAATCAGTATTGCTCATCACATTCCTCTAGAAAAACGGGTTAAGAGTCAGTTGTGAACCGGGAAGGGCTAATAATACCGCCGGCTGCGGCTTAATGCAGCGTCTTCGGCGCGCGCTTGGTGTCGGACTCGGGGCTGGAAGGGGCAGGGGAGGCGTGGTGAACGACCATGCGCCAGCCGTTTTCGGTGCGCATGTAGATGTTGGTCGCGATCACCGGGTTGCTCGTCCGCGCCTCGCCGGCAACCGAGACCTGCTCGTAGACGCTGTGCACCGCGAGCGTCATGCCGTTCAGGAATTGCCGGTGACGCAGCCGGAAGCGCAGCGTCCGGCCGCCCGTAAAAATCTGGCGCCACGATTCGCGTATCTGCGCCATTCCCGACAGNNCGCTTCGTAGAATGCGGCCTCGGCGTCGTGCGGCGTGGCGAATATGGCGTGTTTCATGTCCGGTGAATTTTATCAAATTCGATGCGGCTCCAAATCTGCTGCGGCGTGAGCTGCCGCATGCAGTTGAAGTGGCCGAGCGGGCATACGCGCTCGAAGCACGGGCTGCACGGCAGATCGAGCTTGACGATGCGGGCGCGGGCGGAACGCGGCGGCGTAAACGCCGGGCTGCTCGAGCCGTAGATTGCGGTCAGCGGTTTGTCGAGCGCAGCGGCGATGTGCATCAGCCCCGAGTCGTTGCTGACGATGAGCGCTGCACACGACAGCAAATCAATCGCCTCGGCGAGCGTGCTTTTGCCGCACAGGTTGACGCAGGCATTGCCGCTGGCGTGCGCAATCTCATCTCCGATTTCGGCATCCTTCCCGGAGCCGACGAGCCATACGTNNGCACAGCGCTGCGACCGGCCGCCGCGGGTTGAGGCAGAGCCTGGCGAGTGTCGCCGCGCGCTGCGCGTCATCGACCTTGAGCTGCGCGGCGGCGAGCGGGCGCTTGAGGGCGTCGCCGGCCGCTTCGGCGAGCAGCGCGAAGCGCTCGACCATCAACGGCAGCTCTTTTTTATCGAGCCGGCGCGCGTCGTTGAGCAAGCCCCAGCGCGCTTCACCGACGAACCCGGTGCGCAGCGGGATGCCGGCGAAGCATGGGATCAGCGCCGACTTATAGGAGTTCGGCAGCACGATCGCCTGATCGTAGCGCCGCGCAGCGAGGCTGCGGCCGAGCGCGTAGCGGCGTTTCAGCGCGAACTCGCCGTGGCCGAACGGGCTGTCCATGCTGGCGCTGATTTCCGGCATGCGCACGAACAGCGGGCGCGTCCATGGCGGCGCCAGCACTTCGAGCGCGAGTTCGCGGTGACGCTCGTGCAGACGCTTGAACAGCGGCTGCGCGAGCACCGCGTCACCGACCCAGGACGGCGCGACGATCAGAATGCGGGGCATGCGGAGTGAAGGGTGAAGGGGCAAGGCTCAAGGTTCAAGATTTAAGGGTGACCAGTGACTGGTGACCGATAACTGATAACTGGCCCAGTGCCCAGTGAGCGGCCAGTAACCAGTGAGCAATGACGCTTGCCCCTTCACGAAGCGCTAATGCGCGCCTTTCACAGGGCCGCCCTTGAGTGTGTACCGGGTGCCGCAGTACGGGCACAGCGCCTCGCCGGTTTTCTCGATCGGCAGAAACACGCGCGGGTGCGCGTTCCACAGCTGCATCGCCGGCATCGGGCAATGCAGCGGAAGGTCGGCTGCCGTCACTTCGATATGACGCTGTTTGTTTTCGCTCTGTTGTTGTGCCATAGATTCCCTATCAGGCTGCGACCGGCGTCAGCCAGTCGCGGTGCCGGTCGCTCTTGCCGTTCACGCAATCGAAGAACGCCTGCTGCAGCCTCGCGGTGACCGGTCCGATTTTGCCCGCCCCGATGGTGCGGCCATCGAGTTCACGGATCGGCGTCACTTCCGCCGCGGTGCCGGTGAAGAACGCCTCGTCCGCGATGTAAAGATCGTCGCGCGTAATGCGCCTGGCTTCCACCGTGTAGCCCATCTCCTGCGCGAGGGTGATCACCGATCCGCGAGTGATTCCGATCAGCGCGCTGGTGAGTTCGGGCTCATAGAGCTTGCCGTCCTTCACCATGAACAGGTTTTCGCCCGAGCCTTCGGCGACGAAGCCGTCGACATCGAGCAGCAGCCCTTCATCGTAGCCGTGCTCGGTCGCCTCGAGGTTGGCGAGGATCGAGTTGGCGTAGGTGCCCGAGTACTTGGCGCGGCACATCGAGACGTTGACGTGGTGGCGCGCGTAGGATGAGGTCTTGACGCGAATACCCTTTTCGAGCGCCTCGGGACCCAGATAGGCGCCCCACGGCCAGGCCGCGATCGCAACGTGCACGCCGACGCCCTTGGGCGACACGCCCATCTTCTCCGAGCCGTAGAACGCGATCGGGCGGATATAACATGACTCGAGCTGGTTGGCGCGCACCACTTCCTTGTGCGCTGCCATGATGGTTTCCCGATCGTAGGGGATCTTCATCATGTAGATATGCGCCGAGTTGAACAGCCGCTCGGTGTGCTCCCGCAACCGGAAGATCGCGGTGCCGCGCACGGTGTTGTAGGCGCGCAGGCCCTCGAATACGGCGAGCCCATAGTGCAGCGAATGCGTCAGCACATGGGTGGTCGCGCTGCGCCACGGCACGAGCTTGCCGTCATACCAGATGTGCCCGTCGCGATCGGCCATCGACATCTAAATGCTCCGCTCAAAAATTNNAGGTCCAAGGTCCAAGGTCCAAGGTTTAAGGATCAAGGTTTTAAGGTCTATGGTTCAAGATCAGAGTTCAATCCGCAGTTCACTCGATGCAGGTGTAGTGCGCATGAAAACGAAATGCCTTGATCCTTGCACCTTTCCCCTTGCTACTTGCTACTTGCCCCTTGTCCCTTGCCCATTGGTTGGCGGTTCACCCAGCACGCTTGCCCAGAGTTTTTTCACCGCCGCGATTTCGGGCTCCAGCATCGCGGCTTCGACGCGCGCGTATTTGTCGCCCTGCAGCCGCCGCGCGTGCTGCAATTGGCGCAGGCGCCGATAGGCGTCATGCGCCGCCCATGCTTCGTTCTCCGCAATCAAGCCGAGCCGCGCCGCGAGTTTGAGCAGCGCCAGATTGCCGATGTTGCCGGTCAGTTCGGCGTGGCGGTGCGAGTGGCCCAGCACCAGGTACTGGACGATGAATTCGACGTCGATCAGCCCGCCGCGGTCATGCTTGATGTCGAAGCGGCCGCTGGTATTGGGGTGCGCGTCGAATATTTTGTCGCGCATAGTGACCACTTCCGAGCGCAGTTGCCCGAGGTCGCGGCGCTGGCGCAGCACCTCGATGCGGATCGCCTCGAAGCGCGCGCCGATGTCGCGGTCGCCGGCGGCAAAACGGGCGCGCGTGAGCGCCTGGTGCTCCCATACCCAGGCGCGTTTTGCCTGGTACTCGGCGAACCCGGCGACGGTACTCACCAGCAGGCCGCCCGTGCCATCCGGCCGCAGCCTGAGGTCGGATTCATACAGTACGCCGAAGGGTGTGAGGCTGGTGAGCGAATTATTGATCCGCGGCGCCAGTCGGGCATAGTTTTCCGGCGCCTGCGGCGCGTCATCGTCGTAGAGGAAAATCAAGTCGAGGTCGGAGGCGTAGCCGAGCTCCTTGCCGCCCAATTTGCCGTAGGCGACGATCGCGAAGCGCGGTTGCTCGCGATGCTTTGAGCGCAAACCCTGCCACGCGATACGCAGCACCTCGGACAGTATCAGGTCGGCAAGGTCGCTCAGGTGGTCGGAGAGTTTTTCAAGCGGCAGCTTGCCCGCCAGATCCTGCGCGAGCAGGCGCATGGTTTGAGCGTGCTTGAAATGGCGCAGCATTTCCATCCGGCGCTCGCCGTCGCCGCCCGCGTCATCGAGCTGCGCGCGCAGCTGCCCGCCCAGTGCTTTCCAGTCGGGCGCCGCGTAAAGCGTCGCCGTGTCGAGCAGCTCGTCGAGCAGGATCGGATGGCGCGTCAGATAAGCGGCCGCCCACGGGCTCGCGTTGGCAAGCTGCGCGCCGCGCTCGAGCGCTTGCGGATATTGCAGCAACAGCGCGAGATACGCCTCGCGCCGGCTGATGCTCTCGATCAGCAGCAGCATGCGATCGAGCGTTGCGTCAGGATCGCTCTGGCGCGCCGCAATCTCGATCACCAGCGGCACCAGCTGCTGCATGCGCGCCTGGCCGGATTCCGGCATCTGGCGCACGCGGCCGCTGTCGCGCAACGCCGCGATGCGCGAGAGCGTCTGCTGCGGCGCGCGGTAGCCGAGCTCGCGCAGTGCGTTGAGATTATTTTCCGCGTCGTCGCCGCGCCACAGTCCTGCCAGCGCATGCGCGTCATCCTGCGACGTCGCGAAGATGCTTTCGAAATGGCGCGTGACGTTGCCGCGATGGCGATCGAGCTGCGCGCGCAGCGCCGCATAATCGGCGCAACCCATCGCTGCCGCGATCAGCGCCTGGTCGTCGCTATTGTCCGGCAGCGTCTGCGTCTGCTTGTCGTCGAGGTATTGCAGCCGGTGCTCGAGATTGCGCAGGAACACGTACGCGTCAGTGAGTTCCTGCACCGCGGCAGGCGGCAGCAGATTGCGCGCGGCCAGCAGCGGCAGCACCGTAAGCGTTGGCGGCTCGCGCAAAGCGGCGTCGTGCCCGCCGCGGATCAGCTGGAACAGTTGCACGATGAATTCGATCTCGCGGATGCCGCCGGGCCCGAGCTTGATGTTGTCGAGAATGTCGCGGCGCTCGACTTCGCGCCGCACCTCGCGGTGCAGTTCGCGCAGCGAATCGAACGCGCTGTAGTCGAGATGGCGGCGGAACACGAACGGCCGCACCCGTTCTTCGAGCAGTTGCCGCGCGCGGTCGCCGCATACGATGCGTCCCTTGATCCACGCGTAGCGCTCCCACTCGCGGCCCTGCGTCACGAAATAGGTTTCGAGCATGTCGAAGCTGCAAGCGAGCGGCCCGTCGGCGCCGAGCGGGCGCAACCGCATGTCGACGCGGAACACGTAGCCGTCGGCGGTCATTTCGTTCAGCAGCGAGATCAAGCGGCGCGCGAGGCGGATGAAAAACTCATGGTTGCTCAGCGGCCGCGCGCCGCGCGTCTCGCCTTCCTCGGGATAAACGAACACGAGGTCAACGTCGGACGACACGTTGAGCTCGCAGCCGCCGAGCTTGCCCATGCCGACCACGTGCAACTTTTGCACCAACCCGCTGTCTTTCCCCATCGGCTCCCCATATTCCGCCGCCAGCCAGCTCTCGAGATGTGCGACCGCAGTCGAGATTGCGGCGTCGGCGAGCGCGGTGACCGTAGCGATGACTTCGTCCAGCGCTGCCAGTCCGCATAGATCTCGCGTGATCACACGCAGCATCACGCGTTTGCGCAGGTTTCGCAGCACGCGCTTGAGCGCCGTTTCGTCCGCGGCATCGGCGGCGGCGAGCAGGGCGCGCATCGCATCGGCGCTGAACGGTGCGCGCACGCTGGCAGCCGGCAGCAGGCCGGGTTCGGCCTCGAGCAGCCGGCGAGCGAAGCGCGACAACTCGGTCGCGCGCCGGATCAGCAGGTCCGTGTCAGCCGTTGTGTCGGCGTTAGGTGGGGACATACCCTTCAGGTTACAATCGACTGAAATAACTGACATTTTATTGATTTAGCGAGCAGCGTGCCGGCAATTTCCGTCTTCAAGTGGCTGCACCTCAGCTCACTCTGGGTCTATCGAGTGGTGACCTGGACGATACTCATCTGCGCCTTTGTCTCAGCGCTGGTCGTGGGCGCAGTGAGTTTCTGGCTGCTGCCGAACATCGAGAACTATCGAGAAGCCATCGCACGTGACATCAGCGCGGCCGCCAGGCAGCGTATCACGATCGGAAAGCTCGCGGGCAGCTGGAGCGGGTTCAATCTCCAGTTGACGCTCGGCGATGTGGCGGTGTTCGACCAGGCGGGGCAGTCGGCGCTCAAGCTCGAGCGCGTCGATAGCACCCTGTCGTGGTGGTCGCTGGTTCATTGGGAGCCGCGCTTTGACAAGCTCGAAATCGAGCACCCCGATTTCAACATCAGGCGCGACAAGCGCGGCGTGGTCTCGGTCGCCGGCGTTGAGATGAGCGGCAGTATCGATGGCGGCGGACTGTCGGACTGGCTGTTGCGTCAGGACGGAATCGTGATCCGCGATGCGGCGATCGTGTGGCAGGATGAACTGCGCGGTGCGCCCGAACTCGCGTTGCAGCACGTCGGCTTTCGTCTCGAGAACGCCGGCAGGCATCATCGCTTCGGCCTGCGCGCGGTGCCACCCGAAATTATTGCCTCCCCCCTCGATTTGCGCGGCGATTTCACGGGCAGAACGGTCATGGATCTCGCGCAATGGAACGGACAACTGTTCGCGCAGCTCGACTATACCGACATCGCGGCGTGGGGCGCCTGGGTGGAATTCCCGGTGTCATTTCCGCATGGCGTGGGCGCGGTGCGGGTCTGGGGCGGCCTGAAAAACGGCGAGCTCGCGGAGATCACCGCCGACGTGCAGTTATCACAGGTAAAGACCCGGCTGGGCAGGGACTTGCCGGAGCTCGATCTCGATGCGCTGAAGGGACGCGTTGGCTGGAAACTTATCAATGACGGATTCGAAGTCTCGACCTCCAGGCTCGACATAACGACGCACGCCGTCAGGCTGCAGCCGATGGATTTGCTGCTGACCTACCGTCACGCCAGCGAGCGCAAGCCGCCGAGCGGAGAACTGCGAGCCAATGTGCTTGATCTCGGGCCGCTCGTGATGATTGCCGACCATCTGCCATTCGAGTCCGAGTTGCGCAAAGATCTAGACCGCTATGCGCTGCGCGGCAGCGTTTACGACCTGGCGGTCAAATGGAGCGGCAGCTGGCCGCAGCCAGGGCAGTACAGCGTGAAAGGCAGGTTCGTCGACCTCGGCCTGAATGCGGTCGGCAGCGTCCCGGGTTTCACCGGCGTCAGCGGCAACATCGACGGCAACGAACGCGGCGGCACGCTTCACCTCAATACCCAGAACGCAGCGGTGGATCTGCCGCGGGTGTTCCGCGACAAGCTCGCGTTCGATGCGCTGAGCGCGCAAGTGGGCTGGCAGCGTAACGGCGAGCAGTACGAAATCAAGCTCAACAACATTTCATTCTCGAACCCCGATCTTACCGGCAAAGTGTTCGGCAGTTATCTGACGGTGGCAGACAGGCCCGGCGTGATCGATTTGTCGGGTACCGTGACGCGCGCCGAAGCGCGCGGCGTCGGACGTTACATTCCATTGCAAGTGGGAGAGCGCGTTCGTCAGTGGCTCGATAGCGCATTGCTGGCCGGTACGTCAAACAATGTTAAAGTCCGCCTCAAGGGTAATCTCGACGAATTCCCGTTTCCCGAAGGCAGGGGCGGCATATTCCAGGTTGCCGCCCGCATTTCTGGCGGGGCGCTCGATTACGCCGGCGGCTGGCCGAAAATAGAAAATATCGAGTGTGACCTGACGTTCCGCGGCATTCGCATGGATGTATTCGCGCGCGACGCCTCGATTCTGGGGACGAAGCTGGCGCGGGTGCACGCCGAGTTGCCCGACCTCGGCGCGCCGAACCGTGTACTGACGGTAAACGGCGAGGCCGAAGGCCAGACCGGCGAATTCCTGAATTTCATCGAGCACAGCCCGGTGTTCGACGCGATCGACCGCTTTACAGAAGGCGTTCACGCCGAGGGCCGGGGCAGGCTCACGCTCAAGCTCGCGATTCCGCTCAGTAACACCCAAAACACCAAGGTGGCGGGCGCTTACCAGTTCATCAACAACGAGCTTCAAAGCGCGGGCGATTTGTTCCCGTTCGAGCAGGTCAGCGGCAGGCTCGAATTCACCGAAGCAGTCGTACGCGTGCCGAACGCGACCATGACCGTGTTCGGCGGGCCGGCAACGCTGACCGGCGCGTCGCAACGCGACGGGACGGTGCGCCTCAACCTGTCCGGCCGCGCCAACCTGGACAATTTCCTGCGGACGAACACCGCGCCGTGGGCCCAGGCGCTGCATGGCGCGTCGGACTGGAGAGCATCCATTACGCTGCGCAAGCGGCTTGCCGACATCGTATTCGACTCGACGCTGCAAGGCATTGCATCGGAGTTGCCGGCGCCGTTCGTGAAGGCGGCCGCCGACAGCTTGCCGCTCAAGATCGAGCGGCGCGTGACGGGCGAGCAGCAGGATCGGCTCGCGTTTACGCTTGGCGGCGTGATCTCGGGGCAGTTACAGCGCCGGCGCGAAGGCGCCGACTACGTCGTCGAGCGCGGTAACGTAAGCCTCGGCGGCGCCGCGGTGGAACCCGAGCGCAAGGGCGTATCGGTGACCGGAAGCCTGAAAAGCCTCGACCTCGACCGCTGGCTAACGCTGCTCAAGTCGATCCCTGCCGCAGGCAGACGCGTCGAGCTTGCGGGGCTCGATGTCAAATTCGGCACGCTCGATGTACTCGGCCTCCGCTTCAATGAGCTGGCAATCACCGGCAGCGCGCAGAGCGGCGTCTGGCAATCGGTGCTGGTGGGGCGTGAACTGGTCGGCGAAGTTGCCTGGCGCTCGCAGGGCAAGGGCAAGGTCAGCGCACGCATGAAAAATCTGGTGATACCGGAGGCAACACCGGGCCGCACTCCGGCGGTTGCGGACAAAGGGGAGCCACTCGAACTGCCGGCGCTCGACATTGTCGCCGATCACTTTCAGGTTCATCAGGCGAGCCTCGGCCGGCTTGAAGCCACTGCGCTGCCCGACGGCCGCGACTGGAAACTCCAGCGGCTGAACATCACCAATCCCGATGCAACGTTGAATGTCGAAGGTTCGTGGCAGGGCTGGCTCACGCAGCCGCGCACCATGGTCGACGTCAAACTCGAGGTCCGCGATATCGGTAAACTGCTGCTGCGTCTTGGCTACCCTGAAGGCGTCCAACGAGGCACCGCCAAGCTCGAAGGCCCGTTGTCGTGGGCCGGCAATCCGAGCGAGCTCGATTACGCAACGCTGTCGGGCAATTTCGTGCTCGAAGCGAACAAAGGCCAGTTTATGAAGCTCGACCCCGGCATCGGCAAGCTGCTGGGCGTGCTCAGCCTGCAGTCGCTGCCGCGACGGCTGACGCTCGACTTCCGCGATGTCTTCAGCGACGGCCTCGCGTTCGATGAAATCGTCGGCACGGTGAAGGTGACTCGCGGCGTGGCGACTACCGAAAACTTCCGCATTCAGGGCCCGGCGGTGCGCATCCAGATGAGCGGTGACGTCGATCTCAACGCCGAGACGCAGAAGCTGCACGTCAAGGTGTTCCCGAGCGTTTCCGACAGCCTTTCGGTCGCCGGTGCGTTGATTGGGGGCCCGCTTGCTGGCGTTGCGAGCTTCCTGGTGCAAAAAGCGCTCAAGGATCCGCTCGGTCAGATGGCGGCGTATGAATACAGCATCACCGGAACCTGGGCCGATCCTCAGGCGTCGAAAATAGAGTATGGACCATTCGTGAAATGAGCCCGAAACCCGCATCCTCATTTGGCCGCGCGCGGCCGCACGCCAAACCGGATACGAAAAGCCATGCGGCGGTGATGCGCGTCGCCGGCGTGCAGATGGCCTCGGGTCCGAACGTCGCCGCCAACCTGAACGAGGCGAAGCGGCTGATCGGCATGGCGGTCGAGAAGGGTGCCAGGCTCGTCGTGCTGCCCGAGTACTTCGGGATCATGGGCATGAAGGACCACGACAAGATCAAGGTGCGGGAGGAGGAGGGCAAAGGTCCGATCCAGCAGTTCCTGTCCGAGACCGCGGAGAAGCACAAGATCTGGCTTGTCGGCGGGTCGGTGCCGCTCGCATCGGATGACGCGAACAAGGTGCGCAACAGCAGCCTGGTGTATGACGACAAGGGCAAGCTGGTCGCGCGCTACGACAAGATCCACCTGTTTGGTTTCGAGATGGGGAAAGAGCATTACTTCGAGGAACGCACCATCGAGCCCGGCCGCGACGTCAAGGTGATCGACTCGCCGTTCGGGCGCATCGGGCTGTCGATCTGCTACGACCTGCGCTTTCCCGAGCTGTATCGCGCGATGAAGGACGTGGACTTGATCCTGGTTCCCTCGGCGTTTACCGAAACCACCGGCAAGGCGCACTGGGAGACGCTGATCCGCGCGCGCGCGATCGAAAACCTCGCCTACGTGCTGGCGCCGGCGCAGGGCGGCTATCACGTGAACGGACGCGAGACGCACGGCGACAGCATGATCGTCGATCCGTGGGGGGCGGTGCTCGACCGCCTGCCGCGCGGCTCCGGCGTAGTGGTAGCGGGGATCAATCCCGAATACGTGCACCGGCTGCGCAAGAGCCTGCCGGCGTTGACGCACCGGAAAATTCACCGGTGCTAGTTGGGAGTTCAGAGTTCAGAGTTCAGAGTTGAGAGTTCGGAGTCTGGAGCGGAAATCATATCGCTTGAAACGTGGTTTTTTGCAGTCATATAAAGGGCTCGAAGTCATTCGAGAAAAACGATCATGAGCACTGATTCTGAACTCTCAACTCTCAATCCTCAACTCTCGACTTCGTTCGCCACCGCGAACGATATCCTGCTCGCGCCCTACTCGCTCGACAACAATGCATTGCAGCAGGTGTTCGGCCAGATCCTGATGCACAAGGTCGATTACGCCGACCTCTACTTCCAGTACAGCCGCAGCGAAGGTTGGAGCCTCGAGGAAGGCATCGTCAAGTCCGGCAGCTTCAATATCGACCAGGGCGTCGGCGTGCGCGCGGTAGCCGGCGACAAGACCGCGTTCGCCTATTCCGACGATATCAGCCTTACCGCGCTGACTTCGGCGGCGCAGGCCACACGAGCCATCGCACGCCAGGGCGCGGCCGGTGCGACGCAGGTCGCGAAGCGCGGTAAGGGCCGCGACCTCTATGTGCCGCGGGACCCGCTGGCGAGTCTCGACGATGCAGCCAAGGTCGCGCTGCTCGAAAACATCGAGCGCAAGGCGCGCGCGCTCGATCCGCGCGTGACGCAGGTCATCGCGAACCTCGCCGGCGAATACGAAGTGATCCTGGTGACGCGCAGCGACGGCGTGACGGCGGCCGACGTACGGCCGCTCACGCGGATGTCGCTGCAGGTGATCGTCGAACAGGGCGGCCGACGCGAGCAGGGCAGCGCCGGCGGCGGCGGGCGCTTCGATTACTCGTATTTCACCGATGCCATACTGCAGGATTACGCGCAAAAGGCAGTGTCGCAGGCGCTCGTCAACCTCGAGGCGCGGCCGGCGCCGGCGGGAACCATGACGGTCGTGCTCGGTCCGGGCTGGCCGGGTGTCCTGTTGCACGAAGCAATCGGGCACGGCCTCGAAGGCGATTTCAACCGCAAGGGCAGTTCGGCCTTCAGCGGCCGCATCGGCGAGCGGGTCGCTGCACCCGGCGTGACGGTGGTCGACGATGGCACCATTCCGCACCGGCGCGGCTCGCTCAACATCGACGATGAAGGCAATCCGACGCAGCGCAACGTGCTGATCGAGAATGGTGTGTTGAGGAACTACATGCAGGACAGCCTGAACGCCAAGCTGATGGGCGTGCCGGTGACCGGCAACGGCCGGCGCGAATCTTACGCGCACATCCCGATGCCGCGCATGACCAACACGTACATGCTCAATGGTGAGAGGGATCCGCGGGAGATCATCGCGTCGGTCAAACATGGATTGTATGCGGTCAATTTTGGTGGTGGCCAGGTCGATATCACGAGCGGGAAGTTCGTGTTTTCGGCGTCGGAGGCCTACATGATCGAGGACGGCAAGGTTACCTGTCCGGTCAGGGGCGCGACGCTGATCGGCAACGGCCCCGACGTGCTGACGCGCGTGGCCATGATCGGCAATGACATGGCGCTCGATACGGGTGTCGGCACCTGCGGCAAGGAAGGCCAGAGCGTGCCGGTCGGCGTCGGCCAGCCGACGCTCAGGATCGACGCGCTCACCGTCGGCGGCACTGGATAAGAACCAGTGAACGAGTGAAGAAGTGAACGAGTGAACACCCCCTGCCTAGCCCTCCCCCTTGTGAAAGGGTGAGGGAACCTTTCACTCGTTCACTCGTTCACTCGTTCACATTTCACGTCTTATGCGCAAACTGGCTGACATCGAACGCGATCGCGCGCGTCGCAACGACGACGAAGACGAAGACCAGCCCGCGCTGCCTCACGGCGCCAAGAACTACATCACGCCATCCGGCCACTCGCGGCTCAAGCACGAACTTCAGCAACTGCTCGACAAGGAACGCCCCGAGCTCGTCAAGGTGATCGCGTGGGCGGCGTCCAACGGCGATCGCTCGGAAAACGCCGATTACATCTACGGCAAGCGGCGGCTGCGCGAAATCGACCGCCGCATCCGCTTCCTGACCCAACGCCTCGAAATCGCCGAAGTCATCGATCCGGCACGGACAGGTGTCGAGCAGGTTTTTTTCGGCGCTACCGTCACCTACTGCGACAATAAGGGTCTGGAGCGCACCATCAGCATCGTGGGTCAGGACGAAGTCGATCCGCCGCGCGGCCGCATCAGCTGGATTTCACCGGTGGCGCGAGCGCTCAACAAGGCGCGCGCAGGGGATGTCGTGACGCTCAGGACTCCGGCCGGTGTGGAAGCGCTCGAGGTGATCGAGATTCGCTACGTGCGGTTAGCGTAGGAGTTTGTCGGACTTAGTTCCGACAAACTCCTAATGTAAAACCGGCGTTTCGAAAATTGCAGAAGAGGACAACAGATATGAGAATTCACCTGCGCTTTTCCCCAAATTCGACCACTTCGAGTGAGTTTATTATGAATGGTCAGCCGGTTTTGCTTTTAGCAGCCTGTAAGGACCGTTAGGTCCGACAGGCTGCTATTGCGCATGGTTTAGCGGCGGCCAGGTTGAACGTTGAGTTATAATGCGCTGATTTTACGGAATTTGAGTGAAAGTCATGCAAAGAACCGACGACTTGCGCATCAAGGAGATCAAGGAACTCGTACCGCCGTCGCACGTGCTGCGCGAGTTTCCGATATCGGAACAAACCGCGCAGCTTACCTACGACACGCGCCAGGCAGTGCATCGCATATTGCACGGCGCCGACGACCGGCTGCTGGTGATCATTGGGCCGTGCTCGATTCACGACGTGAAGGCGGCGAAGGAATACGCGGGCAAGCTCAAGGAAGCGAAAGACCGGCTGGGCGAAGACGTGCTGCTCGTGATGCGCGTCTACTTCGAGAAGCCGCGCACTACGGTCGGCTGGAAGGGACTGATCAACGATCCCAGGCTCGACGGCAGCTTCAGTATCAACGAGGGCATACGCATCGCGCGCGAGGTGCTGCTCGATATCAACGATATGGGTGTGCCGGCCGGCTGCGAATTTCTCGACATGATCACGCCGCAATACATCGCCGATCTCGTGTCGTGGGGGGCGATCGGCGCGCGCACCACCGAGAGCCAGATCCACCGCGAGCTTGCCTCCGGCTTGTCGTGCCCGGTCGGCTTCAAGAACGGCACAGACGGCAACATCAAGATCGCGGTCGATGCGATTCGCGCCGCACAGGCGCCGCACCATTTCCTGTCGGTGACCAAGGCCGGCCATTCGGCGATCGTCTCGACCGCAGGCAACGAGGACTGCCACATCATCCTGCGCGGCGGCAAGCAGCCGAACTACGATGCGGCGAGCGTCGATGCGGCGGCGAAAGGGCTTGCCGAAGCCGGGCTCGCGCAACGGCTGATGATCGATTTCAGCCATTCCAACAGCAGCAAGAATTCGCAGAAGCAGATGGACGTCGGTCAGGACGTTGCGCGCCAGATTGCAGACGGCGAAGACCGCATCTTCGGTATCATGGTCGAAAGCCATCTCAAGGCCGGCCGCCAGGACCTGCTGCCGGGCAAGCCGCTGGTTTACGGGCAGAGCATCACCGATGGCTGCATTGGCTGGGAAGACAGCCGCAGGCTGCTTGATACGCTCGCCGAGGCAGTGCGTAAACGCCGCGTCAAGCTGCTCGAAACCGAGCAATAATCAGAGCCCTTTCTGCAGTTTTCCTGCTAGCTCAATTAGCGACGACCGCCGCTAACTCCGCCGGCATCGCCGTCACCGACGACCGCGGCAAGCGGGTGACCCTCTTGGCGCCGGCGCAGCGCATCATCGCGCTTGCGCCGTCTATCACCGAGCTGGTTTATGCCGCAGGCGCCAGCGGCAGGCTGGTCGGGGTGGCGCGCTTCAGCGATTACCCGGCGGCGGCGAAGGACATTCAGCACATCGGCGACGCGTCACGCATCGATCTCGAGCGCGTGCTGAGTCTGAAGCCGGACCTCATCATCGGCTGGATAAGCGGCAACCAGGCCGCCGACATCGAGCGCCTCGAGCAGCTCGGTTTCAAGATTCATATGGTTGAGCCCGCGACGCTCGCAGCGATACCGCGGTTGCTGCGCGCGATTGGGACGCTGGCCGGCACCGGCGCCAGCGCACAGGGCGCGGCGGATGAATTCGAACGCGGCGTTTCCGCGCTGCGCGAGCGCTATGGCGCACGCGCCAAAGTGCGCGTGTTCTACGAGATCTGGCACCAGCCGCTGATGACGGTCAATGGCCGCCATATGATCAGCGACGTGATCAGGCTATGCGGCGGCAGCAACGTATTCGCGGGGCTGGCGACGCTAACCCCGGTGGTATCGCTCGAGGCTGTAATCACGGCGCAGCCGGAGGTGGTGCTCGGCGGCAGTTCGGCGACGACGCCGGATGAATTTGCCGCGCAGTGGCGTAGCTACGAGGGCTTCGCCGGGCTGCGCAACGTCAGAGCGATGTATGTCGATCCCGACCGCATACAGCGCCAGACGCCGCGCATCCTCGAAGGCGCGCAGACCGTGTGCGGGCACCTCGAGAAATTTCGGGAGAGCCGCAGATGAACGCCGACAAATGAACCAGTGAATGACCAGTGGTCAGTGACTGATGACTTCACCCTTCACCGGTTCTTACCCTGCTGCCAGTAGACGTCGTCGCCGCCGGCGTGGCGGTTGAGCACCCGCGCCAGCACGAACAGCAGGTCGGAGAGGCGGTTCAGGTATTGCAGCATCGGCGGCGCCAGCTTGTCGGTCGTTGACAGGGCGACCAGCGTGCGCTCGGCGCGCCGGCACACGGTGCGCGCGACGTGGGCGAGGCCCGCCGCGCGCGAGCCGCCGGGAAGGATGAATTCCTTGAGTGCGGGCAATTTCGCGTTGAACGCATCGAGCGCGTCCTCGAGCCGCTTGCTGTGCGCCTCGCTCATAATGGTGTGGCCGGGGATGCTCAATTCGCCGCCGAGATCGAACAGATCGTGCTGCACGCCGTCGAGGCAAGTGCGCACCTCGACGGGAAGGTCTTCGGCAAGCAGTACGCCGATCGCGCTGTTTAATTCGTCGACCGTGCCGATCGCCTCAATGCGCGGTGCGTCCTTTGCAACGCGTGAGCCATCCGCGAGTCCAGTGGTGCCGGAATCTCCAGTGCGCGTGTAGATTTTGGTAAGGCGGTGGCCCATACCGCAGACAGGTTAAGGTAAATGCCTGGCCCGCGCAACAACGCGGACCCCTGTTGCTCTACGTTGGGGACTGCGGATTGGACGCGAGACGCGGCAGCAGCGCGTCGAGCGCCGCGGGATCAGTCGGGAAGATATTGTCCGCGCCGATTTTGCCGGCGAGACCGGTGCGTACCATGACTTCCGTCACCTGGCGCCTCATACCGCTGAAACCGAGAGTGATGCCGCCTGCCTTGAGTCGATCGGCGAGGTTCGACAGCATTTCGATGCCCGAGGCGTCGATGCCATTGATGCCGCTGCCGACGACGAGGATGTATTTGAGATGCGGGTTGCGCCGTTCGAGCTTGATGATCGCTTCCTCGAAGTAGGAAACGTTAACGAAAAACAGCGGGCCGTCGAAGCGAAGCGCGCCCAGTTGCGGATGCAATGCTTCCAGCTGAAAATAATCGGCGTCGCGCAGCGTGCCGTCCGGGTGCATTCCGACCACCGCCACCCGCGGACGCATCAGGCGGTACAGCAGCAGCGCAAGCGACAGCATGATGCCGGTCAGGATACCGATCTGGATGTTGGGCGCAAACGCGAGCGTGGTGATGAAGGTGACAACTGCAGCAATGCCGTCGTCGCCGCGCGCGCGCCACGCTTTCGTAATGCTCCTGTAATCGACGAGGCCGGCAAGTGCAACGACGATGATCCCAGCGAGCACCGGTTTCGGCAGATGATGCAGCAGTGGCGTAAAGAAAAGCAGGGTCAGCAGCACGAAGCCAGCCGAAAACACCGCCGACATCCCGGTTTTCGCGTTGACGGACAGATTGAGCGCCGAGCGCGAAAACGAGCCGCTCACGGGCATCGACTGACTGAAGGCTGCCGCAATCTTGGCGAGCCCCTGGCCGATCAATTCCTGATTTTCGTCCCACGGCGTGCGTGTCTTGATCGCGATCACCTTGCAGCTCGACATTGCTTCCATGAAGCTGATCAGCGCGATCACGAAGCCGGCCGGCAGCAACGCAATGGTCGAATTCCAGTCGAGCGGCGGAATACTCAGGCTGGGCAGGCCCTGCGGGATTTCGCCGACGATACGCCCGCCCATCTTTTCGTAGTCGAGCAGATAGCTCGCCAGGGTCAGCAGAGCCACGGTGATCAGCACGCCCGGCAATCTTGGCGCGAGCTTCCTGAAGGCGACGAGCAGAATGATGGTGGTCACGCCGAATATCAGGGAAATCTCGTGCATCGAATCCATGTTGGCAATCACATGCCAGGTGTCGACCAGGAAATGCTTGGTCTGTGCCGCGGGAATGCCCAATATCGCGGGCAGCTGCGACAGGCCGATGATGATCGCGGCGGCGTTGATGAATCCCATCAATACCGGGTACGACAGGAAGTTGAGCAATACACCCATTCGCATCAGGCCAAACGCCACCTGAAATACGCCCGAGACGAGTGCAAGCAGAATCACGAACGCGTAGTACTGTTCGCTGCCGTGCGGCGCCAGTTGCGATATGCTCGCGGCAGTCAGCAACGAGGTCATTGCGACCGGACCGGTGGATAGAATGCCGGAAGACCCGAACATTGCGCCGATCACCGCCGGGATCAACGCAGCGTAGAGCCCGTAATAGGCGGGTACGCCGGCAAGCTGTGCGTAGGCGAGCGATTGCGGGATTGCGAGCAAGGCTACCGTGACGCCCGCGATCAAGTCCGCCTTCAATGTTTCGCGATGCAGCGGGAACCAGCCGAGGAACGGCATCAGCCTGCGCGCCGTGTTCATGGACCGGCCTTCAGGTCCGGATCCTGACGCGCGCGGTGAATGCGCGTCGCCATGGCGAAAACCGGCATCCTGGGTGTGGAATTTGAAGGGAGCACGGGGTCTTGTGCATCTTGTTTACTCAATTATGTGGCATCGGTTACGATGGCGCAATGCGCACGCGTATGGCGACTTTTTTTCGGTATAATCACGCGTGATTTTCGCGACGTCGGGAAAGACAAAAGGAATGAAGATTCGAAATTTGATCATGATGGCAACGGCCGCTTTGATGCTCGTGGCATCGGCAGCGGTATTGGCTGATGGCGATGCCGCTGCCGGCAAACATAAAACGGCGATGTGCCAGGGTTGCCACGGCATCCCGGGCTACAAGACGGCATTCCCCGCGGTATATAACGTGCCCAAGCTCGGCAGGCAGCATGCCGGCTATCTCGTCAAGGCGCTGCAGGCGTACAAATCCGGCGAGCGCAGCCATCCGACGATGCGGGCGATCGCCGCCGGCCTGAGCGACAAGGACATGGCCGATCTGGCGGCCTACTATGCTGCTGAAGACGCCGAGACTGCCGGCAAATAAGACGAGGCTATGACCATGAAAAAAGCTCTGATTATCGCGGCGGCGCTGGCGGTCAGCGCCCAGGCATATGGCGGCGATCCGGCAGCGGGCAGGGAAAAAGCGAAGGCGTGCGCGGCGTGTCACGGCGAGGACGGCGTGAGCCATGCGCCGGATTTCCCCAAACTTGCCGGACAGTACAACGACTATCTGGTGCGCGCCTTGAAGGACTATCAGTCGGGCGCGCGCAAAAACCCGATTATGGCGGCCCAGGCCGCGAACCTGAAGCCGGAGGATATAGCTGATCTCGCGGCTTATTTTTCGAGCCAGCAGGCGCTCGCGACAAAATACTGATTGAATTCTTAGAAGTGCCCATAAGGCCGGGCGGCCCAAGCCGGCCCGCCTTTTTGCCGCCGCCGCTATGTCCTGAGTTTCTGCTCCAGGCACTCCAGATACAGCGCTTGATCCGGCGCAGCGTTGGCGCGCTGCGCCTGCCAGATGGTTTCGGCCAGGCACTCGAGCAGCGCATGCTTGGCGCCGTGTTCCGAACCGGTCGCAGCCGCAATGCGCTCAAACTGCGCGCGGATGCCGGGCGGCTGGTCGATCGACAGCTGCTCCTCGATCGCGAGATGAAGCGACAAGTGTAAGAACGGATTAATTCCGCCGTGCTCCGGAGTGAAATCGCGGTCGAGATTGCGCTCCGGATCGTCGAGCAACGCGTGATATTCGGGGTGCAGCAGGATTACCTGCAGCGCGACCGATTCCAGTCCGCTCAGCGTTTCGCCGGCGCGATATTTGCGCCAGGTTTCGAAAAAGAACTGGCGTGCCTGGTCGCGGGAAGGGGTGAACATCTTGAGTCCCGGGCGGAGAAAGCAAAAGCCCCGGCAGCAGGCTGCTGCAGGGGCTTTTGCGGGTGAATCTGCGTCAATGCATCAGCATGGGCTGCCGGTACACGTAGCAGTCCGAGTGGGCGGCGCGGCGACGACTTGCTGCGCTACCACAACCTGCGGCGCGGCTTGCTGAACTTGCGCCGTCGCTGCTGCCTGGGCATTTGCCACCGCTGTCGATTGAGACGCTGTATTCACCGCCGCCTGCGTCACCCCTACCGCATTGGCGAGAGCTGTCTGGTTCGCGGCAGCTGCCGAGCCCGTCAGGGTGGTGTTGGTCATCGCAGCCCCGATCTGGGCGGCCGTCGCCGACGTGCCGGTGCCTGTCGCCGTTTGGGAGATCGCCGTCGCGATCGACAGCGTTTGCGTAGGTGCCACTTGGGCCATGGCGGCTGCGACCTGAAGGGTTTGCCCCGGCACAGCCGTCACCACGCTCGTCGCGATTTGCACCGCCGAAGTCGGCGCGATCTGGGTGACCGCCGCCGCAATGCCTGCGGCCTGCCCCGGCTGCGCTATAGCGACGGCCGCTGCCACAGCCGCCGCCGAGGTCGGCGAGACCAGCACCACCGCCGCCGCAATGCCAGCGGCCAGCGCCGGGGGCGCTCCTGCGGAAACGGCCTGCGCCACAGCCACCGCCGAATTCGGCGCGGACTCAGTCGCGAACACCGCGATTGCCGTAGCCAATGTCGGATTCGATGCCACCAGTGCCTGCAGTCCCGCCGGATTGTTTTGAGCCAATTTCAAGACTTGCGCCCGCATAGCCGGCGTCAATGTCAATGCCTGATCTTGGGCGCGCAAACTTCCCGCGTGCAGGATGACGGCCGCGAATGCGATTGCAGATACCAGCGTCGACAAACGGAGCTTATTCATAAGCCACCTCCTCAAGTCCGTTAAGCATCAGCAAAAAGATATTGTCACCCCTCATTATTATCGGCGCGAGAGTTTGAAGTTGCAATAGAAACGAGCATCCATTCCCGCTATTTCTCTGCATATCGACGCATGTTTCCTCTTCCTGAGTGCGAGGAAGGGCCGCACTCCCTCCTGGCAGTTTGCTGAAAATCGACTCGTCACCCCGGCGGGTGAAGGCCTGCCCAGGCAGGTTGTAAGCCGGGGCCGGGGTCCAGAGAACGAGCCTCAAGCGAATCAATGCTTTACTGGATACCGGCTTTCGCCGGCATGACGGAATCATGGCCGTTGCGGCGAATTTCAGCAAACTGCTAGGCCAAGGCTCGCGGCATCGCAGGCCTGCAGGTCGAGTCTTTGCTTTCCTTTGCGTCCCTACGCCAAATCGTCCTTTTCCTCATCCGGCGTTTCCCCGGAATGTTCCCCGCGATCGTGATACAGGGCGATCCAGCCGAACGCGAGCACCAGCATGAACGCCAACGCATTCGCGGGAATCTGCAGATTGAAATCGACCGCGCTGTGTATCATCAAGGCGATGATCCCCATCATCGAGCCGAAGGAAATTCCGCGCAGCAGCGGGTCGTGCCGCACGTACTGCGCACGCAGCGCGACGATGAACGACATCAGCACCAGTAGCCCGAGCAGGGAAAACCCCACGATGCCTGTCTCGCAGCCGAATTGGACATAGTCGTTGTGGGCGTGGGTGTAGCGCACGAGGAGGTCGGCCCCGCTATAACGCGGGAACACCACGTGGAATGATCCCAGGCCCGAGCCAAACACCGGAAAGTCCTTCCANNTCTATGACGACCAGGGTTAGGAGCAAAATCACCATCGACCGCGTCGCCCGTTTCGACAGCAGCAGACCGATCCCGCCGGTGACCAGCATGCTCACGAAAAACGCCGTGTTTCCCATGCGGGAGCGCGACAGCACCAGGGCGATGACCATCACCGCGAGCGCGAGGCGCAGCCGCATTTTGGGGCCGAGTATCCATGCGATGGTGTTTCGGAAGAACTGCTTCCAGGTGTGTGATACCTCGCCGGTCAGACTGGCGATCAGCACGCCCAACCCTATCGACAGGCACATCTCGAGGTAGCCGGCAAAGTGATTGCGGTTGACGAAGGAGCCGTGCGCGACAGCGCCGGGCTCCGACGCAAGCGCCGACAGCCCGCCATACATCGCCTGCGCGAAGCCCGATACGACCAGCGTATACGCGGCGGCGGCGATACGCTCGCGCCGGTCGAGCAGGGCGAGGCTCAAGGCGAAAAACACGACGTAAGCAGCGCTCTTCAACGCGCCGTGAAGTGTTCCGTATTGATCCAGCGTCAGCGGCGCGGCGCTTGCCGGGACCGGCCACGCCGCGGCGGCGTGCCAGCGGGCGGCCTCAGGTGATAGCTGTCGCAGCAGCTCCAGCGGCAACGGCAGGAGCTGCAGCCAGACGTAGCCGAGCCACAGCCCGCCGCAGAGCAGCGCCGGCCAGGCGCCGTTGAGCGCGGGGTTGCGGTGGTTCTTTCCGCGTGCAAACACGACGAGCCACCACGTCGCGAGCACGAATACCCAAAGCTCGAGAATCGCCCACGACCAGGGACGGTTGCTTCCCAGCGGAATCGGAGTCCAAAAGATGAGCGCCAGGTAGCAGGCGAAAAGTCCGCGATTCGCGGAGGGGCGTTCGTAATCTGTGCTCATTAGGTTCGTGGATCGTGGGTCGTGGGTCGTGGGTCGTTGCTCGTGGATCGTTGCTCGTCACACGTATCACGAATCACGTACCACGAATCACGTACTATTTCCGCAGCCGGCTGCAAGGCTCTTCCACCTTCAGCTTGTCGTTTTTTATGTCACACAATAGATCGAGGCGCTTGAAGCTCTCGACTATATTCGCCGCTTTTCCCGCATCTCGCTGCGCTGCCCGCTCCAGGGTCCGAACCACCGCGGCCCGTTGGGCAGCGCCGAGCTTATCCCAGGCTGCGAGGCTGACGAATAAAACCAATTGCTGGACTTCGGGCTCCCAGGGACCCAGCTCGTCTGCGTGCCGTAGCGCCCCGAAAAGCTCGTCGTCCTGCTCATCCAGATAGAGCTTCGTCAGCGCGAGGTTTGCCCAGGCAACAGGCGAAGTCGGGCGCTGCATCAGCGCCATGTGGTAATTCACGTTAGCGCTGCGAACAGCCACCATGGGGAGCCTTGAATCCGTGGGTGCGCGCATCCTGCGCATTTGGAGTGCTCCCATCTCTTCCAGTGTCCAGGGATTGCGCGGCGAGTAGCGCAGACTGTCGGTGAGGTATTTCATTACGCGCATCCACTCTTCCCCTCGCAAACGTTCTCCGGGCGCTGCCGGCCGATCGAGTCCCTGGTAGGCTGACTGCAGGTAAAAATTCGAAAGCCCCTCTTTACCTGCCTTCAAGGCCCACAATCCGAGGAGCAGGATGAGCACGCCCGCGCAAACGGCTCGCCACAACATTTTTCTGGTTGATCGGTTCATGGTGACCGAAGCAAAGTAATCTCGCCTGGAATAGCCGCCATCAACCGCCCTCGCCGAGGCCGGGGTTGCCAGCCGTGATCGCCGCAGGCCGGTCGCGCACCAGCCTCCAGGACTCCGCTTCTCCAACGGTCTCTTCGGCCGCAGCCCGGCCGCGCTCGAGTTCCGGCATCCGCGCCGGCATGGAGTGCGCGTCTGACGCAAGCGCCGTGACCCAGCCGCGCTCGAGCAACTGGCGCGCTCGCTCCTGGCAGCGCGGGCCGAACACGCCGCAAACCGAACCGGCGGTGACCTGCAGCCAGCATCCCATTTGCACGAACGGGGCGATCGTATTGACGTCCCGCATGACTTCCTTGTTGCGCTCGGGATGGGCGATCAGCGGCCGGATCTTGCGGCTGAGCAGCCACGAGACGAGCTTGTCGCTGCCGGGAAGAATGTGGCTGTCGGGGAACTCGAGAAGAACGATCCTGTGTCCGTCTACGCTTCCCAGGGTGGGAAGCAGTTCCTCGTCCGCCAGTGAAATGACCTCCGGCCCGATTCGTACCTCGGCGGCGTATCCGAGCTCGAGCGGAATGCGCCTCGCGGCCAGTTCCGCGCGAAACCGCGCTGCCGCCTCACGGATTCCAGGAAGAGTGTTGTCGTACCGGTCGGGCAGAATGTGCGGCGTGACCACCGACTTCTCGATGCCGCTTGCTACCGCGTGCCTGGCAAGCCTGATCGCGTCTTCCAGCGTCTCGGGCCCGTCATCAATGCCCGGCAGGAGATGACAGTGAAGGTCGACCATGCAGACGCCTCACTTCTTGGCGCCGTAATACCCGTAGCGCTTATAGTATTTGTATTTTCCGCCGTAGCTGAAGTATCTGCCGTAGCCGTAATGGCGCTCGGCCTTGTCCACGTCGAGCCTGTTCAGCACGACGCCGAGCAGTTGCGCTTTGCCTTTCTTGAGCAGCTCGAGCGCCCCTTTCGCCACCTGGTAAGGCGTCGTATCGGCGCGCACCACGAATATCAACGCATTGGCCAGCCCGGACAGAATCAGGGCATCGCTCACCAGTTGTACCGGGGCCGAATCAATCAAGACGACATCGAACGACTCCCCGAGCTTCGCCAGAACGTCAGCAAAACGTTTCGAAGAAAGCAGCTCTGACGGGTTGGGCGGGATCGGCCCCGAGGGCAAATAGAACAATCCGGATTCGTGCTGGTGGATGCACTTCGCCCCGGGCTCGGTTCCCGCCACCAGGTTCGATAACCCGGGCATATTGGCCTCGCCGCCCAGGACTTTATACACTGAAGGCCGGCGCATGTCCGCGTCGACCAGGCACGTGCGCTTTACCTGAGCAAGAGCAAATGCAAGATTCATCGCGACCGACGTTTTTCCTTCTTCGGGCACCGCCGAGGTAACGAGCACGACCTTGTGGGGGGTGTCCAGCGCCGACATCAGCAGGCCGGTCCGAAGCGTCCGTACCGATTCGCTAAATGCCGGGTCAATTTTGTCAAAGAATGCTCGCTGCAGGCCGAACTTGCTGTGCTTGGTGCGAACCCACTGCAGGATTCCCAGCAACGGAACCTGGAGCTTGATCGCGACGTCTTCCGTTGAGCGCACCGCGTTATCCAGACGTTCGAGCAGAAGCGCCAGCGCGACGCCAAGCACGAGACCTATGACAAGCCACATCGTGATGATCCGGCTCTTTTGCGGCTTGACGGGACTGCCGGGAACGATTGCGTGATCAATCACGCGCGCGATGGTCGATTGAAGGTCGCCGGTTATCTTCGTCTCCTTGAACCGGTTGACAAACATCTCGTAGAGCTGACGGTTGGTTTGTGTGTCGCGCTCGAGCGTCGCCAACTGGAATTCCTTGCGTCCGATGTCCCGGATTTCCGTTTTCGATTTCTCCAGGGACGCCTGCATCGTTTGCTCGTTCGCTTTGGCCACTTCATACTCGCGCGTGATGTTCGTCACGACGGAATCGACCGTATTTTTTGTGTTCTCCCGGGCTGAACGAAGATCGGATTCGGCAGCAATCATCCGCGGGTGTTCGGCGCCATAGCGTTTGCCGAGTTCCGCCAATTTGCGCTCCGCTTCGGCTTCGAGGTCCTTGATCCTAGTGACGTTGCCACTGCGAATCACAGCCGGCAGCGATTCGAGGCTCGTGCGCGACTCGCCCTTCAGCACTGCCTGGACCTGGCGGTAGGCATTTTCCAGCTCCGCGACTTTCTGCTGTGCCGCAACGAGCGTCGTGGTCAGGGTATTAAGCTGGCTGCTCGCGCCAAGCGCGATCCCCTTGGCATCCAGGATTTTTTCCCGGTCGCGGAATTGCTGCAGCGCACGCTCCGAGGCCTCGACGTTTTCCTTCAAACCCTTGACCCGGTCGGTCAGCCAGGAAGCGGCCTGCTGTGTCATTTGCAGGCGAGCGTCGAGGTCGTTTTCGATGTAGACCTCGGCCATCGTATTCGCCAGCTTTGCCGCAAGGTTTCTGTCGGTGGATTCGAAGCTGACCTTAATCAAAATACTGTTGCGCACCGGTTGCACGTCCAGGTTGGACATAACCACGCCGATTGCGGCATTGGTTAACGCATCCTCAGACAGCGGCGTTGCCGTTGCTTCGGGAAGCCATCCCGCCGGAATCCAAGGAAGCCATTCCGCCGGAATCCAATCCTGCCAGGGAATCGAAACCTTCAGTGCAGGTGGCGCTTGCCGCGGATCGATGGCGGGGTTGGTAGCCAGCTTGAGGCGCTTGACGAGCTTGGCCGCCAGCTCCCGCGATTTCAGAATCTCCGCCTGCGTCTGGAGCTGCTCTCGGCTGCCGCTGATCCCGCTGTAGACCTCCTCGATCGACACCACCTTGGGTTTGGCCGGCTCCATGTAAAGGGTGGTCGTCGCGCGATAGATCGGCGTCAGGGAATACGCGACGAATGCCGCGATAGCGCCGACCAGCAAGGTCATAAGCGCGATCGCCAAAAAATGCTTCTCGAGGCTGCGGCGCCAGAACCGGAGCTGTTGCGAAAGCTGATCCTCCTGCCGCGTTCCGGCGGTGGAATCTTCCTGCGGTAGCCGTTCGATCTTCATTTTCGCCGCGCTAGAAAAAGCTCTCTTCGATCGTCAGCATATCGCCGGGGTAGATCGGAGTATCCATTTCCACCTTCTGGCGCGCGCGGTTCGAATCGCCGTCGCGCATCACGAATATCTTGCTCTTGGATGCCCGGTCCTTGAATCCCCCGGCGAGCGTCACCGCCTTGAGCACCGTGAGACCCGGAACGTAGGGATACCCCCCCGGTTTACCGACTTCGCCGTTGATGAAAAACGGGCGGTATTCATCGATGTTCACCACCACTTTTGGATTGACGAGGTAGCGCCCCTTGAGGCTGGACGTGATCCACAGCTCCACCTCGCCGATGGTCATTCCCTTGATCCGGATTTCGCCGGCCACGGGAAACTGGATGGTGCCCGCATCATTGAGCCGCACCTTTTCGCGCTTGAGGTCATCTTCACCCACGACTGAAATCGAGATGACGTCACCCGACCCCAAACGATAACGCGAGAGGAGATCGTCGCGTTCTTGCGCGTGCCCGAGCCCCGGCAAGGCGGCCACCAGGGCCGCGACAAAAAAGAAAACCAGGATCCGCTCCATCGAAATCTCTTTGCATTTTCCGCCGAAACAGGCTAATAGCCGTTATGCCAGCGAGTGAAGGCCTGCCCCGGTAGGTTCCAAGCCGGGGCAGGCATCCAGAAACAAATTAATTCCGCTGGATTCGTGCTTTCGTAGGAATAACGACATTTTTTCCAATAAACTTATTCAGACGTTCCCAGGCATATAGCCGTCATGCCAGCGGGTGAATGCCTGCCCCGGCAGGTTCTAAGCCGGGGCAGACCTCCATTAAAGCATTGTTTCGCTTGAGGCGCGTTCCTGAACCCCGGCCCCGGCTTCAAACATGCCGGGGCAAGCTTTCACCCGCCGGGGTGACGACGTTTTCTAGATTCGACTTATTCAGAATTCAGGGGTTCCCTGATTTCAGTTTATAGCGTGGCCGCAACGAAGAGCATGTACTCGTTGCGGTTGTATTTGAAGTTGATGTCGTTGGAATCGCGAGTGCTATAGGTATAATCCGCGCCAATATTCAGCCAGCGCCGCATATTGTAAGTAACGCGCAGCCCCGCTGACTTGGTCGTGTCCTCCCTTGATGCTCCGCCGATCGCAGCGACCGGTGCATTGGAAAACTGGTCGTTCATATAGCGTCCGGTCAACATCGACGTGACCCGGCTGCTCCAGGCGTGCGTCCAAACAACCTGGTGCGTCTGGTTGACCGTAAAGTCCCCCAATCCGGTGGAGTCAAATGTCCTGCGATACGTATTGTAATCGACGCTCGAGTAGGTAAGCGGTTTCCAGTTAACGCCGCCTTCCCAGGATGTTCCCGAAAACTCTTGGCGGCCCGCAGCCGTCCCCGCGCTATCGAATTTCTTGGTTTGCCGGCCAAGACCGAATCTCCCGGAAGTCGCCGCAGTAGCCTCCCAGCGCACGCCCAGCAGCATGAATGTGTCCGTGCTGTCCAGGGTGGAAGTCGGGTCTTTATAGGCGTACTTCGATTGTTTGAGATTGAAGGTGGCATAAGTTTTCGGTTGCAGCCTCCAGAGGAATGTACCGCCGTAATCGGTCGTGTTATGGTCGAGCTGAGATGTCACATCGCGGTTGTTGAGGTAGCGCTTGTCGGCGTAACCCCCTGCCAGTTCGAGTTTCCCTTGCGCA
>PLYS01000049.1:33020-35383 GCA_003153455.1 Betaproteobacteria bacterium
TCGCCGCGATAGCCAAGGCTGTAAATGTTTACACCCTGCTGGGCTTCAAGGCGGACAGACGGTCGCAAGTATCCGATCGTATCGGATTTGGCAGTGGCGGCAGGCTGAATGGCGATATTGCTGTCCCTCTTGACGGCAACCTCCAGCGCGGGGTACAGAAACATCGACCCGACAGCGATGGCTCCGGGGGGAGTCTGAGCGAAACCGGCAGTGGCACACGAAATGATCGCAGCCAGAATCGGCAATTTCGCATAACTACTTGTTTTCATAATTACGCTTTTTATCTCATGAAAACATCACGGAAATTTTCAGCAATTCATTCGAATAGAAAAATTTTCATTCATTTGTCATTATTTCTTTAAAATACATGAAATTATTCAATATACTTAAAGTTAAGCGTACACACAGTGGGCGCGGATGTCAAACATAAGCATTTTGAGCATTTGGCGCTGCAATGTTCAGTACTTTTTCCCAGGCGTCAAAGGCCTTCGCCTGTGAAAAGTTCGACTCCAGCGCGGCGCGCGCATTCCCGCCCAGGCGAGCAACCTCACCGCGATCTTGTGCCAATGCGCGAACATATGCCGCCAACCCGGCGGAATCCCCGACCGAAAAGCTCCTGCCGCAATCATGCTTGCATACAATCCGGGCAATTTCTCCGTCCTTGTCACCGATGAATGCCACCGGCCGCCCCGCCGCCGCAATGCCGTAGAACTTGCTCGGCACGATCAAACCTTCCAGCGCCGGCTGCAGCGTCACTAAGTGCAGATCAGCCGCCCCCAAGCTGAACGCTAACTGCTCGCGGGGTTGATATGGCTGGAACACGAAATTACCCAAACCACGTTGAGCCACCTCATCCTTTACCTGCCCCAACCGGGCGCCGGAGCCGATGACCAGAAATATCACCCGCGAATCGTCTTGCAATAACCCGGCCGCGTCCAGAATTGTGCCGAACTCATGGGCACGTCCCAGATTCCCCGAATACCCCGCCACAAACTTGCCTGCCAATCCCCAATCCGTCACCAGTGGATTCGCCGAAGCCGCTACCGGCACAATGACTCGATCATCCGCCCAGTTGGGAATGACAGCGATGCGCTCACGCGGAATGCCCCGCCTCTCGACCGACTCGGCCATACGCTCGCCCAGGACCACGTTACACCGGGCCGCCCGCAACGAGCAATCACGAACCGCTGCAATCAACGCACCAATCCGCCCCCGCCCCAACCGCATCCCCAGCGCCCCCGCCACCTCGGGAAACACGTCCTGCAGCCAGTTGACGAGATGGGCTCCCCGCAACTTCGACACTATCATCGCCACCAGCGAGATTAACGGCGGATCGGTCTTGGCAACCACCACGTCACCGTGCCGGACGAGTCGAAATGCCACCCAGGCTGCGGAGAGGTAGAACGTGAGGTAGTCGAGCGCACGACCGACAAGGTTCGCCCGTCCGAAGCGCGTCGTCCGGACACGGTGCACCTCCACCCCCCGGACCATTTCCCGAGACGCGAGCCACGCATCCGGGAAGTCGTACCGCTGGCGACTCGCGACGACGCACACCTCCCGCCCCGACTCGGCGAGGAAAAACGCCAGGTCCGACAGCATCTGGCTCGTGGCCGAGTGGTCGGGATAGAAGTAACGGTTGATGAAGACGATTCTGGGCACCGGCGCGCGCAGTGTAGTGGATCGATATATGCCGTGGTTCGTTGAACGTGGCTCGTGGTACGTGGTACGTGGATCGAACAACGAACAAACGATCCACGACCAAGGGCAGTTAATACGAACAACGAACAACGATCAACGAGATCGTAGGGCGCGGCTTCAGCGCGCCACGATCAATACTTGATCAGATAATACGCGAGCTTGATGTATTCATTGATTACGGCCGCGCCGCTTCTCTCGTCGCGCCACCATGAATCAGGCTGCCAATACGCCGGCGAGGACGCGATGAGCGAATACTCCAGCCCGCGTGCCAAACCGCCCCCACGAAGAGCGCGGCTGCAACAGCCACTGCCGCGAGCCACCGCACAGCGCTCTTACTCACGCCATGATCAGTTCGTGGATCGTGGTACGTGGATCGAACAACGAACGACGAACCACGAACCACGAACGTCGCCGCAGGTGGTAAGCGTCCTCGGCGTAGCTGACATTCCCATATCGGCTTCCCGAAACGCTCGCTGAACATCGCAGTACATCCTATCACGCGCCCTGCGATATTTCATACCGCGCGCCGATTTCCCTTGCGTCCGGATTCACCCCTTCCTCCCCACCAACCAGTCTTCCATGACAAGCACATCCATCTTCGTGCGCAGGAAACAATCCAGCGCCTCCTCGGGCTTGCACACCACCGGCTCGTTCTCGTTGAACGA
>PLYS01000235.1 GCA_003153455.1 Betaproteobacteria bacterium
CAGGCTCAAGGTCGCGGTCGACCGCGAGTTTCCGCTCGCGCAGGCGGCCGACGCGCACCGCTATCTCGAAGGCCGCAACACCAAGGGCAAACTGCTGCTCGGAATTTAAGCAGTGTCCCCGCGCCGGCGCAGCGTGCAGCGCCGGCGCGGGGACGACTTGCCAAGGAGCCCCTGACATAACAAAACGCACTCGTGTCTTGTTATGTTATGAGCTCCGAAAATGCTACACTCCACACGCGAAAATTTGCGGCCGCGTGGGTGGCATAAATGGACGAGAAAAAACACGTTAAGTATCAGGGACGCCTCGTATTCGTCGGCTTCGGTTCGATCGGGCAGGGCAGCCTGCCGCTGCTGCTGCGTCACATCGATATGCCGCGCGATCGCATCTGCATCATTACCGGCGATGAACGCGGCGCCGAGGAAGCCAAGCATTTCGGCATCAGCCATACCGTCAAGCCGCTGACGCGCACGAACTATCGCGCCGTGCTCAATCCGCTGCTCGCCAAGGGCGATTTTCTGCTCAATCTTTCGGTCGATGTTTCGAGCGTGGCGCTGATCGAGTATTGCTACAAAAAAGGCGTGATGTATCTCGATACCTGCATCGAGCCGTGGGTCGGCGGTTACACCGACCCCAGCGTATCGGCCTCCCGCCGCTCCAACTACGGTCTGCGCGAGGAGGTGCTGGGGCTGCGCCGCAAGTATCCGGGCGGCGGGCCGACGGTGATCCCGACGCACGGCGCCAACCCGGGGCTGATTTCGCACTGGGTCAAGCAGGCCCTGGTCAATCTGGCGCGCGACATCAAGAACAGCGATGTCTTCCCGAAATCCCGGGAAGAATGGGCGCGCCTGGCAATGGAACTGGGCGTCAAGGTGATCCATTGCGCCGAGCGCGACACGCAGACGCCGAATCCCCCGAAGCGCCGCGGCGAGTTCGTCAACACCTGGTCGGTCGACGGCTTCGTCGGCGAAGGCACGCAGCCTTGCGAGCTCGGCTGGGGCACGCACGAAAAGCATTTTCCGCGTGACGGCAAGCATCACGAATTCGGCTGCAAGGCCGCGATTTACCTGACGCGGCCGGGCGCATCGGTGCTGGTGCGCTCGTGGACGCCGATGGAAGGGCAATACCACGGTTTTCTGATCACGCACGGCGAGGCGATTTCGATTTCGGATTTTTACACGGTGCACGACGGCAAGAAAAAGGTCGTGTATCGCCCGACCTGCCATTATGCGTACCACCCATGCGACAACACGGTGCTTTCCGTCCACGAGTATGCAGGCAGGAACTGGGCGCTGCCCGAGAGCAAGCGCATATTGATGGACGAGATCTACGAAGGGATCGACGAGCTGGGTGCGCTGCTGATGGGGCACGCCAAGGGCGCATACTGGTACGGCTCCCAGCTCTCGGTGCATGAAGCACGCAAGCTCGCGCCGTTCAACAATGCGACCAGCCTGCAGGTTGCGGCTGGCGTCATGGGGGCAGTGATCTGGGCGATGGAGAATCCGCTGCGCGGCATATGTGATCCGGACGATCTCGATTTTCAGCATGTGCTCAGAATCGCCAAGCCGTATCTCGGCAAAGTCATCGGCGCCTATAGCGACTGGACGCCGCTCAAGGACCGCAGCAAGTTGTTTCCGGAGGACCTTGATAACTCCGATCCGTGGCAGTTCAAAAACTTCAGGGTTGTTTAGGCGCCAAGCCTGCCCTGAGCTTGTCGCAGGGACTTCCGATCGCTGGCCATCCGGCGTGACCTAGAACAATTCAAACTGGAAGAATATGGTCTGCAAGGTTCTCCGATGATTTCACTTTAAGACCTTTGCTTTTGGTTTCGAGCTGCCGCGCGCGGGGCGCGGCGGTTGCGTCAGGCCAATGGTCCATGCGGCGGGTTACGATTGCCACTCAAACACTACGCGCCGATGTTCTTTGGTCACTATGGGGACCCCGCAAGTGCGGGGTTGCCCCGGGGTTCGTCACGCAAACCGGCTCTCAGCCGATATCGACGGCTACGAACCGCTTCATGTCATCGCGCTGAACCAGCAACGCGACGTGTTTGCCAGTCTTCGACAGAAGCGACTGCAGCTGCTCGACGCTCCTGACGGGTGTACCGTTGACCGATAGGATCATGTCGCCCGGTTGAATACCTGCATTGGCAGCGGGGCCGGTCGCGTTCTCGACTACCAGCCCGCCTGTGACGCCCGCCTGCTTCTGCTCATCCGGACTAAGCGCTCGCACCGCGACCCCCAACCGTCCGTGGTCCTGCCCGGCGACATCGGCCGATGCGACTTTGGCATTCTCGAATTGGCCAACGGTCACGTCGATGCGCCTGGTTTCACCCTTGCGCATCACCTCAAGCTTGGCAGTGGTTCCCGGCGCCGTATTGGCGACGAGCACCGGCAGCTGTGACGAGCTCATGATGTCCTTGTCGTTGTAACGCAGGATTACGTCACCGGGCTGGAGCCCCGCCTTGGCCGCGGCGCTGTCCTTTTCAACCGAGCTTACCAGCGCGCCGGCCGGTTGCTTCAGACCGAACGAATCCGCGAGCGCCTGGTTCACGTCCTGGATGGCGACTCCAAGCCGCCCGCGCGTGACGCTGCCGTGTTTCAGCAACTGGTTCTGCACGTTGAGCGCGACGTCGATCGGGACCGCGAACGACAATCCCTGGTAGCCGCCCGAGCGGCTATAGATCTGCGAGTTGATGCCGATGACCTCGCCCTTCATGTTGAACAGCGGTCCGCCCGAGTTGCCGGG
>PLYS01000171.1:0-630 GCA_003153455.1 Betaproteobacteria bacterium
GATCAATGAATATCCTGCTTACAGGCGGTGCTGGCTGCCGTCCGATCCGATCAAGGACTTTTCCGCTGTCGCCTGTATCGCGGGCATACCGAACGTGGTTGTGGTGCATCCCTCGATTCCGGTGAAGAGCGTGAATGAACTGATCGTCGGCATCGTACAGGTCACCGTCATGGGCATGAACTTCCGCGACGGGCTCGAGCTCGCCGGCAAGCTACGCCCGCGAGCCGGTTGATCAGACCCAAAAGGAGAAAAACCCCCGCAAGGCGTTTGGCGCGTATGACGGCTATGGGTCGAAAGCGCGGGATTCGCGATCCGGCCAGGAGCGGTCACTCAATCTCAACACGCAAGTTGCGATACCACTCGATGACCTCCGAGCCAGTGGCCGCCCACACGCCGTCGTGCTTTACGATGTAATCCAGCGCGGCATCGAGGCAGCCAATGCGGAACGGCTGGCCGATCAGAAAGGGGTGCAAGTTCATGACCAGCAGCCGCCCGTTGTCCGCGCCCTCGCGATATAGCGTCTCGAAAGTCTCCCGGATCATCGTCTCATACTGATCGATGTCGACGCGCCGGTCCCAGAGCGCGTTGATGTCATCCAGCGGCAATGACACCGGAAGTGCGTGCAACTCA
>PLYS01000171.1:645-3214 GCA_003153455.1 Betaproteobacteria bacterium
TGCGCGATGATTTCGCAACCCAGCTTCAGGCAATGCCGCACCAGAAACGGATAGTGCTCGGCAGTGAGCGCATCCATGGCAATGGTGGGTTTGATGCCGTGCTTCTCCAGCACCTCGAGCACGCGAAAGATGCCGACACGGTGGCCATACTCGCGATGCGACCACGCCGTGATGTCGGGAAAAGGTCCCCAGCCGTAACCACCGGCGAGATTTGAAACCTGATAGCTGTCGGGCGGCCGCTTCCATTCCGCGTGCTCGAGCGTGACGATGATACAGAGCGCCACTCGCGCTTTTTTCGGCCATTCGATCTTCGCGCGAGTCGCATTCAGCGGCGACCAGTCGTAATGGTCGTGGTCCATCCCCCGGTGTAGCTCGGGAAACGCGTAGGTCCGGTCGGCGGTCATGAAAAAACGATAGGAAAATCAATCCCGGCGCAATTCCGGTTCACCGCGCCGACGCGCCGGGAGCGGGTGCGGAACATATCCCGGACTGCGCATAATAGACCTTATGTTCATTTATGTTCATGCTCGCTTCCCCATCCCCGGAAGATGGCCACGATCCGCGCAAGTCTTGAGCGGGATTGTCGGTCAATTACCGGGCAATCTATTCCAAACACCAACGCGAAGCAAGCTCTGGCCCGCACCCCGGTTGCTCCGAGGCGTTTCGGCAAGTCAGGCGATGTCGGGAACCGGATGATAGGTCAGCGGCAGACTGACGTAGGGCGGCCAGGTCGCGGGATCGACGGGCGGACGTCGCTCGGTGGGAAGCGGCGCCCACAGCCCCAAGTGTTCGAGGATGCGCCGGATGACTCCCGGATCCTCTATCAGCGCGATCACCCGCATCGGCCCTTTGCACTTGGGGCATTCCAACGGATCCGCCTCATAGACCTTGCGTATGAGCTGCGCCCAAGTGGCTTTTGCGCGGGAGGGCCCGCAATGCCGGGATCAAGCTAGCGGTCAGCGCGCAAACAGCACAATCGCGGAATAGGCCGCTACGCCCAGCATGACGCACGACAGAATCCATCCTGAGGGCCGGGGATGGGCTTCGATCAGATTGTCGAGCGTCAGATTCATGTCATCCCGGCCGTGGACGAACTGGCGGGACGATATCCACCGGTTGAAAAATTTCTCGAAGGTGCCCAGGGCGTTCGGATAGAAGCAGAGCATGATTCCGATGGCGACGCCGAACAGGCTGCCCACGATCAGTATCCATCGCACGCCCTGCGCGGCCGTCGCGGCCAGGGGAATCGCCGCACCTTTGGCAAGCATCGCGCTGATGGCGGCCGCGTCGAACCACCCGGCCAGTCCTATGATCGAATAGGCTCCGCCGGCGATGAAGGCAGACCCGACCCAGCGCCGGTATTTGTGCGCGATCTGCTCCGTGTCCCGCAGCACCGCCATCGGCTTGAGCACGTTTCGAGTGGATACCCAGCGATTTATCGCGTGGAAAAACGCGATGGTCTTCGAACTGGAGACGAGCAGGCCGACGCCCACTGCGAAGCCGACGACACCGAAGACCAGGACGCACGCGACGAAGAACTGGACGAGCAACTGCCAGACAGGACTGTTATAGGGCACTGGATGTTCTCCTCTTCTGAACGCGGCGGCCGAAAACACTTATCGTCCTTCCCATTGTCCGCCCCCCTGCAATTGGGTGTCAAACCACGGGAATAAACGCGGGAGTCACTGTCCGCCGGGAACCTCGGGCATGCCGAGCCCCATGCGGATCTTCAATCCCTTGATCGTTTCTTTCACCGCGCCGCACAGCGGCAGGCTCAGCCTCGCGAGGTCTGCCTCCCGCAGCACGATGTTCATGTCCTTCTCGGCCCAGGGCATGCCGCTGCGCTCCGCTCGCGCGTCCAGCGCCCAGTTCTGGGCGTTTCCGTGATGCAGCGCCGTCTTGTGCGCAGGCGGCTCGCTGCTGCTCTGGTTTGCGCTCCGGTCCCATTCTGGACGAAACGCGCGAACCACGGGCCCGCGGCACCGCAACCCGGTTCGCGAATCAAATGGCAAATCCAAGTCAACGGCAGGGATCGAAAGGACGTTGAAGAGTAGATGCGCTGGGGTTATTAAACTCGTTAGGAGTTTGTCGGGGTAAGTCCGACAAACTCCTCGTTGACGCGAGCCGCATGCGCCACCGCCTGCTCGTAGGTGTGCTCCAGATAGTGCTCCGCGATCTCGTCGGTGGTCGCCTGCCACACGCGATCATGGGACATGATGTAGTCGAGCACTTCGGCCAGGTATTTTGCGCGGTGGGGACGGCCCATGATGTACGGATGGAAGGCGATGCACATGAGCCTGCCGCTCTCCTCGCCTTCCCGGTAGAGCTGATCGAACTGGCGCTTACAGATCTTCGCGTAATAGTCGCCTTCGTGGTGATGCCGCATCAGCGGCGCGTCGTTCAATTCCGAAGTGTAAGGAATGCAGATGAGCCGCCCGGATCTCACCTTGATGGGCAGGGGCTGATCGTCGATCTTCCAGTCGGTCTGATAGAGAAAACCTGCCTCGGCGACGATGTCCGGAGTGCGCTCGGTGTTGGAAGCCGCAGGCCCTGACTGGCCTTTCAGCTC
>PLYS01000171.1:3312-5538 GCA_003153455.1 Betaproteobacteria bacterium
CGGAGGGAGATACTCATAGTGCTCGATGTTAGGAGCGACCCAGAACGCAACCCGCGCATTGTGCGGCCACTTGATAATGGGCCGGTCGATCATGGGCAGATAGTCGACCCGATCCGGAGCCAGTGGCATTGGCGTAGGCTTAGTAGTCTGGTTCATAAATTCGACAACGTATTATTTGTTACTACCCACCTTGAACCGCGAAGGACGCAAAGGACGCGAAGGAAAACTTCATAGTCCATTGACCACGCGTTTGATCCCATCTTTAAGATGCAGAACGTTGAAGTTGATCAGGAAACCCAGTTTGCAACCGCTGAGCTTCAGGTAGCTTAACACTTGCCCCGTGTGAATCGGCAAGAGTCTCTCCACGGCCTTCAGCTTTACAATCACCTTTTGATTTAACAACAAATCGATTCGGTAGCCGACGCTGATATCTGCGCCCTCGTACCGGATTGGCAAAGCTTTCTCCTGGCTCACGTCTAATCCGCGCATTTCCGATTCGTGTGCCAGACACGCCCGATAAGCGCTTTCCAGCAAGCCCGGGCCCAGCGCGCTGTGCACCTTCAGTGCCGAATCGACAACGAGCCCGCTGATCTCTTCTGTGTGCACCGGGGTTCCTTTGCGTCCTTCGCGTCCTTTGCGGTTCGATCTTTCGGCGCGCCCATCAGCGTAAGCGTGTCCAAGTCGCCAAGCACACCTTGCCGCATTTGCGCCAATACGTACTTGGGCACGCGGGCCATGCTGCTCTCCTTTCGACGTGTTATCCATTATAGAATGACATGTGAGTGAGGAGGAAGCGAAAAGAACTGACGAAAAATGGTGACGAGAAGCGGTGTAGGGTGCCGAGGAGCGCTGGCGCCCCGCCTGCGGCAGGTGACTCAGTAACTAACTACAGGAGAAGACGTCGTGAGGAAATCGATAGGTATCGTGCTGCGTATGTTCATCCCTGTCATCGCGTGCTTCGGCCTGTGGGTCGTAAGTGCCCCGGCACAGACTTATCCGGTGAAGCCGATACGCATGCTATTTGGATACACCGCGGGCGGCGCGGGCGACGTCGGAGCGCGCCTGCTCGCACAAAAGTTATCCGAGAGCCTCGGCCAGAATGTGGTGGTGGAAAACCGGCCGGGCGCCGGCGGTGCGATCGCCGACGAGTTTGTCGCCAAATCACTGGCAGACGGCTATACGCTGCTTTATGCCGCAGGTTCCACGACGATTCTGCCGGCGTTGCGCCCCAAGCTTCCGTATAACGTCGAGCGTGATTTTGCGCCGGTGTCCATGGTGGTGATCACGTCATTCGCACTTGCGGTGCACCCGTCGGTGCCGGTGCGCGACATCAAGGGGCTGATTGCGCTGGCACGGTCACAGCCGGGCAAGCTCACGTTCAGCACCCCCGGTGTCGGCAGCTCAGCGCATTTTGCGGGCGAGGTTTTCAAGATGATGACTGACGTGAAAATGCTGCACGTCCCATATCGGGGGGCACCGGAAGCGACCACCGCTGTGATAGCGGGTGAGGTCGACATCAATTTTCCCAGCGTCACCGGGGCGCTGCCCTTCATCGCGTCCGGCAGGCTCAGGGCGCTTGCGGTAAGCAGCGCGAAGCGTGCGTCGACGCTGCCCTCGGTGCCTACGCTTAACGAGGCCGGATTGGCCGGCTACGAGCGCTCCGGCTGGAACGGCGTGCTGGCGCCGGCAGGGGTTCCAAAAGAAATCATCGCGCGGCTGAACACGGCTATCGTGAAGGCAGTCAACACGCCCGAGATGCAGGAAGCGTTTATCAAGCAAGGCCTCGATGCGCAGACCGGCACACCGGAGCAGTTTGCCGCCTTCATTCGCGGCCAGCTCGCGCAGAACGCGAAGGTAGTCAAGTTCGCTGGGATCAAGACGGAATAGCGGGGGGGAGTCGAACGTGAAAAGCCGGATGGAATGCATACCGCTGGAGGACGCGCTGCGTCTCGGGAGCGAGATGGGTATCGGAGAAGTTCAGGCAGGAAAGAACGCGTTTCGTATGCTCGCGAACCACCCGGATCTGGTCCGGCACGTGTATGGATTGCTGAACATGCTCGCCACGCGCAACAAGCTCGACACACGCTTGCGCGAATTGATCATCATGCGAATCGGGTGGACGACGGGCTCGGAATACGAATGGTTCCAGCATTACCGCATCGCCACAACGCAGGCGGGGGTGACTCCGGAAGAGATTCTGGCGGTTCGGGACTGGAGAAAGTCGGA
>PLYS01000062.1 GCA_003153455.1 Betaproteobacteria bacterium
AGCCTTTCCAGCTCGGCCTGCTTATTAGGAGTCAGCCGCAGGGAGAGGATCATCCGGTCCATCGGCAGCGATGAGGCCGTTAGTCCCACATCGAACTCGGGGCGGGCGAGCGGATGTACGTTTCCCTTTAAAACCACCGTTTCGTTGTTGTTGACAACGCGGGGCGTAAATTCAGCAGCACCTGCCACACATGGTACTACCAGGGCACATATCATCAAACGAAACGCAAGGCCGACAAAAGCTTTGCGCAGTGCTCTATTCTTCATCATGAGCGGTCCCATGAGGGACAGACAACGGTTTGTGTGCAAAAAGCTGTAATGAATACGCTTGGGACACTCATTCTTTCGACCCCCACCGCAGTACCGGCAAGTCGCTTGACCGCCTCCCGAATTCCATCAATAAGCAACTGACGCACTTTCTTCCCCTTCAGAACGAGTCGAAAGACAAAGTGACGAATCAAACTCAGGGTCATCAGGAACTCCAATACGGTGGTGATCAGCCGTCGATGGTCCGAGAGGCTCAGGCGGGCGGATGGCGTGATACGCGCGTGCGAGTTCATGCCGTGGGAGTCGCGTGGAACGGCTGTACTGGAATTGCTGGTTTCGTGGCCTGCTATGGGCATGATTTGAACCGCCGTGCCTGCCCTTAGCATTGGCAGTCGTCGGCAGGCCTAACGCCAGCGACAGCCGTAGAGCAGGGACGAACCGCATGATCCTTACCCCTCCGGAAGGAAGCGACTATCTTACACCTACGGCGAGCTGGGGTTTGACGAACCTTAGCCCTCAGGTAACAGACTGTCTGTCAGGGAGGAGAACCTGACAATTGGCTGGGTGGCGAGCGGGTAGATAGTGGGATGCAGACACAGGTGTGAGGCTCGGGGTGGCGGCCCCGTTTAAAAAACACAGTGCCTATGGATACATTGCGCAACGATGTTACGCCCATTTGGTAGTACAAAATAAAATACCCCGCGGCAAGACCGCGGGGTATTAGAAAAGCTTTAGCTGGCGTAGCTCATCTTTAGGCTTGCCTTGATTCTTAACATATCGTTCGACTACGCTCCAGTCGCCCCTTTCACCAACCGTCGCAACATAATGACCATCGGTCCAGAACTCCCCTCCCCACAGCGCCCGCGTCAGCTCCGGCTTGCGCCGAAACAAGTCGCGCGCCGTAATGCTCTTGAATACCAGCACAATCTGACCTGGAGCCCCCTTCGGGTGCGCTGAACAAAGCAGATGAATATGATCACGGTGACAACCAATCTGCTCAAACTCGAGATCGTATCGCTCTTGAATTTCCATCGCCGTCTGCGTGATGATCTCCACCACGCCCTCGTCCAACAACCCCCGTCGATATTTCACCGGAAACACTACGTGATATTTTCTGCGCTGCTGCCGCTGCATCGAGTGCAACCCCGTGCGCGCGCAAATGGTCGTGTACCCCAGGGACTACCGGTGGTCAAGCTACCGGTGTCATGCCCACCGCGCACCGGACAGGCTACTTTCGACTCACGAGCAATACGAGCGGCTCGGCGGCACAGCAGAGGAGCGGCAACAGCCTTACCGGGAGCTTTTCCGTAGCGAGCTGGATTCGAGCGAACTTGGCGAGATTCGAGATACTGTTAACCGCGGCTGGCCTCTGGGTGGCGAGCGCTTCAAGGACGAGATCGAGAGCGCATTGAAATGCGCGACACGTCCGCCCAAACGGGGTCGACCTGCCCGTTCCGTAATGCCGAGTGAGCGGGGAGAGCCTTCTGACTGATGGGAAAGTTACGCTTCCCCATTTACCCCCGCTGAGTTGAAAAAGGCAGTGTTACACGACTTGATAGTGGTGCGAGCCATGAATCAGAATCCACGAAATGGAAAGGGAATCTTTCTACCGACCGCCTCGAGAAGGTGTCGCCAGACCGAGCGATGCTACCGGGACCGTGCTTGCCAGCATGCGATCGGCCACACGTTTTTGCTCGTCGGTGAGTGTCGAATAAAGCTGCTTGGCAGCATTGGAAAGCTGTTCCATTGCGACAGCGCGGCTTTGTTCCGCAGTGACGCGCCGATCGATCTGGTTCAACGCATTTCCGCCGGCCGACACATCTGCATCGCGCCCTGAATCCGAAAACATCTCGATGACCTTGTCCTCGTAGGCTTGCCACGGAGCGGCCTGCTCGCGTGTGAGGTTAAGAGCAATCCGCAGGTCTGTAAGGCGCAAACGAATCTGGTCATTGGCACTCAGGCGCGCAGTCTCGTTCGAGCGTTGTTCATTGCCCTCCTGCCCGGAACGACGGTCCGCGCCACCGTGCCGCATGCCTCCGCCCATCCCTCCGAACTGAGAACAGGCTTGTACGGCAGTAGCAAGCAATAACGCGGCAATGAGATGCAGACGGCTACGGATCATTGGGTACCGACTGTCGCGAACCGGCCAAACAGTTGGTTCCTGTCTAGATTAGATCGAGTTTTTGGGGAGCACAATAAGCGTATATCGGCCGGTTCTGACGGATTCAGCGTGAGCAAACCACGATTTCCCGACTCATTTCTTCTGGGACGCGGCGCCGCGCTGTGCGCGCATGCAGCTGCGCAGGTCATCCCCCTGCTTCCCTGCGCACGCTTGCATCATTTGCTGACGGCGCTGTTCACGCGCTTTGGCGCGGGCCTCACAGGCAGCCGGATCCTGGGCCTTGCTGCAATCGCGTTCGCCTCGATGCCGCGGCGATCCGGATGAGTCGCTGCCGGCCGGAGGGGTCATCTGCGCGCCGCCCGGTGCGGAAGTCTGGGCAGCCGCGAAATTGCCGCCGGTCAGCAGGATGGCAGAAAGTGCAAGCACGACCAGATTCAGGTATTTCATGGGTGGCTCCCGAAAAATCCGGCGAATAGCCGGCTTCGTTGCATTTTACAGAGCCANNACTCAGGGCGTTTTGTTTTGCTGCGCCCGCTGGACTACGGTTGTTTCCAGCGAGTGTCAGGATTGTACGTCGTCATCCTGGATGCTATCTCAGCGGTATGCTTGCCCAGATTTTTTTCATAAACTTTCCCATCCTGGTTGACTATGAAAGTCATAAAGCCTGAGGCGCCGTAACGCGCCGGATAAGCGAGCACGGCAAAACCGCCGATCATCTTGCCCTTGACGAGATAATCGTATGCGCCGCCCGGCGCGTCCTTGCCTTGTTTGGTGAGTATCCGGTAGAAGTAGCCGTGATAGGGCGCAAGCGATTTGATGCCTTTGCGCGCATAGCCATCGTTGGCGGCGGCTGCGAGCAGCGAACCGAGTGGACTCTGAGGTCCGCCCGACTTGGTCGGCCAGTAGAGCCCGTCATGCTTGCCCGGCGTGCTCGCGAATCTGGGGGCGTATTCCAGGACGCCATCGCCGTCCACGTCTTCCGCTGCATATTCGCGCTCGGCATCGACGATTGCGAGGCAAACCTGGATCGCGGCCAACTCATTTCGCCCGATGCGGCGGCTGAGGATTTCGTGCTCGCCCTGCCGGGTGTCGAATCGCCAACCGCCGCCGCTTTTCACCAGCGGAATCGGGAACGGCCACGCATCCTTGCCGATCACGAGCGTCGCTTTGGTTCCGCCTTCGACCAACAGCTGATTGGTTTCGCTGTATGCCTTGATAAACGTGGCGCGCCCTCGCTCGTCGGCCACCGGGTCGCCCGAACTGATGAGTTTGCTGCTGTGAGGACCCAGGATCGCCCTTAACAGCGGTTGATCGTTCAACTTGACAGCATCGACCAGCGCGGCGATCGCTGCTTCGGGCGACGTAAAGCTTTTTTGCGCCTCGGCCGCCGCCGCAATCGCGAACGTCATGACGAATACCGCCACTGCGCAAATTGCACCGCGCAGTCCGCCCTGCCGGTAACGCATGCGCCAAACTGCATCCATAGGCATGTTGACCATATTTCCCTCGACGCCGTTGAATAGTTAAAAAGGTTGCGCGATCAATCGTGCTAGCGACGGTTGGTTCCGCCGCCGCGAGGAGCATTGCCGGCGGGGCGCGGAGCGGAGTTGAAAGCTGGGCTTTGGAAACTGGCGCCCCCGCGCTCGCTGAAGTTACGCACCTGCGCTCCTTGGCCTACGCCCTCGAAGACATGCGGCCGCAGTTCGGCACTCGGGTGACTGGCGACGGCAGGCGCGCTCGGGCGGCTCGGCGCGCTGGGCGGCGCGGCGCGGCTCACGTTGGGCGCATTCATGCGGCTGGGCGCGCTTCCCGTATTCGGATTGGCGCCGGGAGCGAATAGCGCGCCGCGTTCTTCCGGTCGGTTGCCGGGGCCACTACGCGTATCCGGGCGATTGTCCGGCCCGCCACGCTGCTCCGGCGCAGTCGAAGCGTGTCCGCGGTAATCGCGTCGCATCTCGGGCGACACGCTGGCGCGGCCAAACTGTTGGCGCACCGACGCATCCCGATAAGGAACGCCGCGACGGTGATCCGGATCGTGCTGCCAAACGCCCGGCGCGCCGCTCCTCGCGCTCGCGTTGCGCGGGTAGTAATAGTTGTTGACGTTTACCACATTGACGCGGCGCTGACCCCAGTCAAAGGCGGCGAAGAAAAATCCTGCGCTTACCCTGATTCCGATGCACCGCCATTCACACGCAAAGCCGTATCCCGGACGCACATAATAGCCGGGCCAGGGGGCCCAATAGACCGGGGGATAGGTCGGCCACCACCATGACCCGTAAACCACGGTCGGGTCGTAGTACGGCACGTAAACGTCCTCCGGATTCGCCTCTTCGACAGCGAAGTCCTGCCCCTGCTGATCCACGCGGATCTGATCGGTCGACGTAAGGTTGCCGGCGGCATACGCCCGCTGCCGCAGGTTCTGCACGGTGTCCATCACTTGCGGTTGCTGATCGAGAAACGCGTCGCCCAGCCGCTGCGTCCAGTCGAGCTTGTCGTCCATCGTGTCGAGGATCTGCGGAAAGGCAACGAGCGATTTGACGCTGGGATCCCAGTTGTATTGGTCAGCTGCTCTCACGGCCTGGTCGCCGTTGAGGCCGGGATTCGCCCTCGACCAACGCGCGGCCTCGACGACTTCCAGCGGATATGTCGCTGCCATCATGATTTGCGACAGCAGCGAGTCGGGGTACAGCGCAATCGGCGCCAGCATCTGATCGAGTTCCTGCTGCGAGAATGCGGATCCGCCTTGCGCCGACGCAGTTTGCGGTACGAATGGAAATGACACAGCAAGCAGCGACACCAGCAGCCCGATTAATACATACTTGACGCGTGCTTTCATGAGCGACTCCTGTCTTTACGCTTGCCAATATCCCGTTGCGCCATTGCATTTGACAGCACAAATTAAGGACGGTTCATGATACCCAAATGGCTTGCCGGCGTCATATCGCTGTTTGACTCCTGCCCGCGTTGCCGTGCTAGGAGCTATTACCGATGGCGAGTAGCNNCGGTCTGAACATCAACACGTTCTGGACCTTGGCTCTATCTGCCGCCCGAAACCATGCGCCTTCGTATTCTTTCCAGTCTGCTTTTGCTTGCTGTCTGTTTCGATGTGGCGGCGAGCGATCTTTACACCGCGATCAACCGGCTGCGTGCGGGTGAAGGCAATTGCGCCGTCGCGGAAAAATTGGCTCCGCTGAAGCCACAGGCCGCGCTCGAGCGCGTCGCCAGAGATCTTTCGCGAGGAGATAAACTGCAGCACGCCAACCTGATGAATCCGGCGTTTACCGAAATGGGCGTCGCCTTCGCGGTCGGTCCCAGGAGCGAGATGGGCGTGTACTGGACGCAGGTGTTCGGCACGCCGCGCTGATTCAATACCTTCTGGTCTTCTACTTTGGTTGAGAAAGCCACCAGAGGTTAACTCGCGCGGCCCTACATAGCATCTATCCTTGACCGGGGTGTCTGAAGGGGCGCGACCCGAGAGGATGTCCTGGCAGGTAAATCGGGATGTGGCGCGGACCGCGATCTGCGATTACATCGAGCTATTTTATAACCGCACACGCAAGCATCAGACGCTCGGTTATCTTTGATGCGTGCTTCGACGCGGTCCTCGGCAGAGGCTTTGGCCGCGATTACCGGGCCTGAAGCGAAAGCGATAGTTGCGGCGAGCGCCGCCGCTGCAACGGCACGTGCAGCCGCGTAAGTGAATTGATGAGTATTTCGCTCCATCATTCGTCTCCTTGTGGGTTCAATCTCTGGCGCCCATTGCGACTATTTGTCCTGGTCGAGGAAGCTGCGCAGGCGTTCCGAATGCGACGGGTGGCGCAGCTTGCGCAGCGCCTTCGTCTCGATCTGGCGTATGCGCTCGCGTGTGACGTCGAACTGCTTGCCGACTTCTTCGAGCGTATGATCGGTGTTCATCTCGATGCCGAAGCGCATGCGAAGCACTTTCGCTTCGAGCGGCGTGCGAGTATCGAGCACGTCCTTGGTCGCATCGAGCAGGCTCGCATAGACCGCG
>PLYS01000532.1 GCA_003153455.1 Betaproteobacteria bacterium
CAGTCCTTGGCGAGCTCGACCGCCGAACGCAGCAGGTTGCCCTGGTGCTTCTCGAGCTTGGCCTCGAAGCGTTCGAACAGCGTGAACGCGTCGGCGGTGCCACCGGCAAAGCCGGCGATTATTTTGTCCCCGTATAAACGCCGCACTTTGCGCGCACTGGCCTTGAGCACGACGTTGCCGAGCGTGACCTGACCGTCGCCGCCGAGCGCGACGCGCTTGCCGCGCCGCGCCGAAATAATGGTCGTGCCGTGAAATTGCTCCATGCATGAGCCCGATCGTTGAATGAACCGGTTATTATACTGCCGGCGAAATGGCTTGCATCCCGCGTTTAATCAGAAGCGAGGTGGAGTAGCCGAATCCAATCACACCACATGGTCAGGAGCCAGGGCACACAGGTTCGAGGACGTGCCCGTTTCGATCTGAATCGTCGCATGCCCGATGTGAAACTCAGCCTCGATCTGGCGGATGACTGCAGCGAGGAAATCGTCTCCAGGGTGCCCGCCCGGCATCATCAGATGCACGGTCAAAGCGGTTTCCGAGGTGCTCATTCCCCAAATGTGAAGGTCGTGCACCTCAGTCACGCCCGGCAATCCAGTCAGGTAGCGACGCACATCCAGCGGATCCACGCTCTCGGGCGCTGCGTGCAGGGCCAACCTCACGGAGTCGCGCAACAGGCCCCACGTGCCGACAAAAATTACCGTGACGATCAGCAGACTGGTCGCGGGATCAAGCCAGGTCCAGCCCGTGAACAGCATGCCGACGCCGGCAACGGCTACGCCCAGCGACACACCCGCATCCGCCGCCATGTGCAAATAAGCGCCGCGGACGTTGAGATCGGTCTTGCTGCCGCCCATGAACAGCAGGGCCGTTCCGGCATTGATCACGACCCCGAGCGCGGCCACCCAGATCATGATGGTCTCGTTGACCGCGGCAGTGCTTTTGAAGCGAAGAATGCCTTCCCACGCGATCCCGCCAGTGGCGACCAGCAACAGCATCGCATTGCCCAATGCGGCCAGGATAGTCGTGCCGCGCAGCCCGTAGGTGAAACGCGTTGACGGCGGCCTGCGTGCGAGCGCCATTGCCCCCCACGCGAGCACCAAGGCCAGTACGTCGCTGAAATTATGGGTTGCGTCGGCGATCAGCGAAAGCGAATTGGCCGTGACGCCGCAAATCCACTCTGCCAGAACAAAAATCGCGTTCAGCGCAATGCCGATCGCGAAGGCGCGGCCAGCGCCCGCAGCATGCCCGTGCTGGTAATGGTCGTGGTCGTGGGAATGCGGGTGCATGCGGAAATCAGCGGACGATAACTCCGCTGCACTTTATCTCGAAGTCGAGCCTTGCGCCACCCCGGGGAAAAGTCAGTCCGCCGACGTCGCCCGCTTCAACTGGCGCGGCCCGCAAGCGAATACGATAGCGGCGAGCGCCGTCATCACCCACACGATTGCCGGGCCCGAAGGCCAATCGGACAATGCCGATACCACGAGGCCGAGCGCATAGCCTGCCGCGCCGAGCGCGTAACCGACCGTGAGACGGTGGCGCGCCAAGCGCCGCGTCGCAAGCGCCGGCACGATCAGCGTCGTGAACACGAGGTACAGGCCAACCAACTGCACGGAAGCCGTGACCGCACAGGCGAACAACAGGTAAAAACCGACGCGGCCGAGGCGCTCGCCGAGCGCGAACCAAACCAACAAGACCACCGCGTAAACCAATGCGACAATCAATAACGACCTCGGGTTCACCCACAGGATTTGTCCGACCAGCAAATCCTTCAGGTGCTCGGCGCCCTGCGGGTTGCTTGCGAGCACGATCAGCGCGCCGCTTGCTGCGAGAATGAAAGTAACACCGATCAACGCTTCCTGCACTTCGGGCCAGTGCTTTTCGGTCCACGTGAGCAGCAGCGCACCGGCCAACGCCGCCGCCAGCGCCGATACCTGCACCGCCCAGCCCTGGGGTTCCAAGCCGAGCCAGTCGGCGCAGATCACGCCGAGCCCCGCGATCTGCGCGATAGCGAGATCGATGAACACAATGCCGCGATTGAGCACCTGCATGCCGAGCGGCACATGCGTCGCGGTCACGAGCAGGCCGGCGATGAGCGCCGGCCACAGAATGTTGTACTCGATGGCGACGGAGGTCATTTCGCCACCGCGAGCAAGCGCGCCAGTGTATCGTCGAACAAGCCGAACAGATCCTTGGCCTTATCGTCGCCGCCGACGGTAAACGGCAGTGTCACCGCAGGAATTTTAGCGTTCTCCGACAGCCATTCCAGCGCGCGCGGCTCGTTATAAGCCGCGCGCACCACGGCCTTGGCCGGGTTCCTCTGCAAACTCGCGAGCAGTTCACTCAAATGCGCAGTCGTCGGGGGCAAGCCCGGCTTCGGCTCGAGTTCGCCGACTTCCCGCATCCCGAGCCACTGCTCAAGATAGGTCATGTTCTTATGATAAACGACGATCGACATTCCCTTGAGTGGCGCCGCTTCTTTTTCCCAGCGCGCAATCGCCTGCTGCCAACGTTCGAGAAATGCTTTGGTCCGTGCGCGGTAATTGCCGGCTTCCGGCGGATCGAGTTGCGCCATGCGCTCGCTCAGCGCGGCGGCGATCTTCGCGATGTTGCGCGGATCGAGCTGAATGTGCGGGTTTCCGCCCGGGTGCACGTCGCCTTGCGATCGGTCGACCGACGCTGGCACCTCGAGCAGCACGACCTGCAGCGCCGCTTCGAAATAGCCCGGTTGTCCGACCTGTATTTTGGGATTGCCGGCCTGGGTCAGCACCAGCGGCAGCCAGCCGATCTCGAGCTGGGCGCCGGTGCACACCACCAGGTCCGCGCTGCGCGCGCGCGCGATCAGGCTCGGCCGCGCCTCGATGTGATGCGGGTCCTGCAGTGCGTTGGTCGCAACGTAAATACTGGCCTGGTCGCCGGCGAGTTCCCTGCTTAATGCGCCCCACTCCGGCTCGCAGGCGAAAATGTTGAGCGCGGCAAGCGCCGGTGAGGCCGCCGGCAACGCCAACGCCAACAGAAGAAAACGCAGATATTTATGCATGGTCGTGTCCTTTCAGCCGGCTCAGAATTTGTGCGCGCCGTGCGCGCCCAAGCTGTAGATGTATTGCACCAACATCTGGTTGTCGGTCAGACCGAGCCGCGATTTGTCCGACGCGAACTGCAGCCGGATGCGGCTGAATTCCGTCGGGCTCCAGTCGAGCATCACGCTGTTGCGGGTCGGACTGTAGGACGCGAGCAACGGGAAGTTCGCGGCCGACGGGCCAAGCCCGTTGGCGACTATGCCGTTGTTGATCGAGCCATAGTTCAATCGATCGTAGCGGTAACCGACCCGCCACGCCGGATAGAACTGCCACACGCTCTGCGCATACCAGCCCGACTGCGTCGCGCCGAAGGGTCCGGTTACCTGGCCAAACACTGCGCTGCCCGCCGTGTCGTTGTAGGTCAGCGAGCCGTCCTGCGAAGAGCGAAAGTACTCCCCCTGCAGCTTGAAATTGTTGTAGGTCGAATTACCGTGCGGCGACCACTTCAGGACCGCATCCGCGACCCACAGCTTCGCGCTCCCCGTAAAACTGTTGGTCACCACGCCGCCGAGCGCATCGGTGTCCTGATAGCTGCGGCCGCTGGGCGAGGTCTTCAGGTAAGACACGCCCGTTCGCCACGCGGTGCTGTCGCCGATGTCGCCGCCGAGATGCGCGAGCAGCGCGCTGCCGCCGACACCGTTCTTGTTGCGGTCGCTGCCGGGGAACTGGCTGCCGCTGCTCAACTCGGCGCCGAGCTCGATGAGAAGATCCGTCGGGGCGATCCACTTCAGTTGCACACCATCTTGCCTGAGCTGGTTGCCGAGGAACGCCTTGTACGCGAGCGGCGCATCCTGAAAATCCCAGGCGTGCTGGTGTTGCTCGTTCAGATACCCCAGGCCGGAAAAGAAGCGGCCGCCTTTCACCGAGAAACCCTGCGGCAGCGCCAACGTTTGAAAGTACGCCTCCTCGACGTCGACTCCGCCTTCGGGCGCAAGCGAAGCGATCGCAATGCCGCGAAAGTACGGATCGATGTTGGAAGCGAACGCAAGCTCGGTTTCGCCCAGGCCGAAGCTGCGCTTGGGCGGTCCCACGTCGCCGCCAGAGGGCACAAAGCCATTGATGCGGTAGTTATTAGGATCCTGCGACGTGCGGGCATAAGTGCCTTGCAGAATCAGCGATGCGGCGGGGTTGAAAGCATTTTCGCCGCTGCGAGCCGACGCGGCTGCGGCCGTGGCGGTTTCCGCATTCGCCGCGCTTTGTTCGGCCTTGGTCGCGGTGGTTTCTGCCTTGCTCGCCGTGGATTCAGCTTTGCCTGCCTTGGCCTCCGCTTCGGAAAGCCGCTTTTCGAGTGTCTGGATGCGCTTCTCGTACGTATCCTTCATCTGCTTGATTTCCTCGCGGATCTTCGCGAGTTCGGCGTCCTGCGCCAATGCAGGCCCACTCAGCGCGAGTGTGACCGCTGCAAGAATCAAATTTCGTTTGAACACTTGAGTTCTCCTCTAAATACAAAGGAACACGACAACCGCCGTCGGCAGTTGCCCCTATGCGATGTCAGAGGAGAACAGGTGGGCCGCGCGAGGCGGGAACGACCAGGTTTGCGGGAAAAGCGAGGGGCAAGTGGTTGAAACCGCTTTCAACCGTGTTCCCTGCGATTTGCAGCGGCGGCGCAGCCGAATTAACGGCGCCAAGAATCTGGGCAAATGCAACGTGGAAGTCGCACATCCCGGCATGCGTGGTCTTCTTGCTGTCGTTCTGTTGCTGCAACTGGACCGGCAAGCGATCGAAGTGCCGCACCTGGTGCGTGAGCGCACCGTGCTGCGCCGCGAGCAGCAACGCCGCCAGCACAACCTGCAACAAACCCCGCTTCAGAATCATTTGGTCATGCCCACATGTGGTCGGTAACCAGTCAGTCGGCACAAATTAGAGCACAGTGCAGGACAGGTTGCAAAATCTGCCGTTATTGGCTAGCAGCCTGTCGGCTTTGAGCGACCGACAGGCTGCTAAAAGCAAAACCGCCCGATTATTTTGATTAATGTCCAACTCCACGGCCGTTTCACCTCGGTTAGCACCCAGGCAAGGCGTTTCGACAGTTTCTTGACGACACCTTTGCATTTCTTTCGGGGGCGGTTTTGCCTAAGGAGCTTGTCGGACTCAAGTCCGACGAGCTCCTAGCGAGTGCTATATACTCTTCACACTCGCCTTGCCGCGCTATCCGCCAGCGATTGCTTCATGAAGCAAGTCCTGTTGCTGTTGATCAAGTGCTACCAACTGTGCTTCAGCCCGTTTTTTGGCGGGGAGTGCCGGTTTTACCCGAGCTGCTCGGCGTACGCAGTCGAGGCGATAGACACCCACGGCGCGCTGCGCGGGTCGTGGCTCGCAATGAGGCGCCTGCTGCGCTGCCATCCGTGGCATCCGGGCGGCGTCGATCCGGTTCCGCCCGGCGAAGTGAAAAAGTGAACTTCACTCATTCACGGCAAGGCTGCCGCCACGCGGCAGATCAAACCCTTCAAATACTCACCCTCGGGAAAATTGAGCGCAACCGGATGATCGGCTCCGGCGCTCAACTGCTCGACAATCTGCGCCTCGACGCCGGCGTCAAGCGCCGCGCCGGCGACGATTTTCTGGAACAGATCGCGCGGCACACCGCCCGAGCAGGAAAACGTGAACAACAATCCGCCGGCCTTGAGCAGCTTGAACGCGAGCAGATTGATGTCCTTGTAGGCGCGCGCGGCTTTTTCCGCGTGCGCTGCGGTCGGCGCGAATTTCGGCGGATCGAGCACGATCAGATCAAAGCTGCGCGCCTGATCGCGCAACTTTCGCAGCAACTGGAACACATCGCCTTCAATACATGCGGCCTCCGGCAGCTTGTTGAGCGCCACGTTGCGCTTGAGTAACTCGAGCGCCGGGCCCGAGCTGTCCAATGCCGTCACCGCTGCCGCGCCACCGGCGAGCGCGTTCACGGTAAAGCCGCCGGTGTAAGCAAAGCAGTCGAGCACTTCGCGCTTCGCGGCGAGCTCGCGCAAGCGCAACCGGTTATCGCGTTGATCGAGATAAAAACCGGTTTTATGTCCGTGCGGAACGTCGACTTCGAACATCGCACCTGCTTCGTTGACCAGAACCTGCCCCGGCGGTGGCGCGCCGCGCAACAGCCCGACACTCGGAGCGATCCCTTCCAACGCAAGCACGTCTGAGTCCGAACGCTCGAAAATCGTTTTTGGCCGGACCACAGCCTCGATCGCGTCGACGATCGCGTCACGCCAGCGCATCGCCCCAGCGCTCGACAGTTGCAACACGACGATCTCGCCGTAGCGGTCGATCACCACGCCTGGCATGCCGTCCGATTCGGCATGCGCGATCCGCACCGCATCACTCGTCGGGAGCAAATGGGCGCGCAGCGCCAGCGCGCGTTCAATGCGGCCGCGCAAGAAGTCGGCATCGATTTCGCGCCGCTTCCAGTCCCATACCCTCGCGACGATCTGCGACTGCGGATTGCAGGCGGCGACCGCCAGAAACTCGCCGTCGGCGCTGTGAACTTCGACGGTATCGCCCGCTTCCGGCGTGCCGGTGAATTTAGAGACCGCACCCGAAAACACCCATGGATGGCGGCGCTTGAGCGATTTCTCGCGGCCCGGCTTCAATATAAGACGCGAAAGCGTCTTCCTCTCACCTTTCACCTTTCACCTTTTACTAGAGTATTGTCAATCTGGCTCAGGAACGCACGACCTGATTGCTCAGCGTGCCGACTCCCTCGATCTCGCATTCGATCACGTCGCCGTGCTTTATCCAGCGGTCCAGTTCGAACCCGACGCTGAAGGCCGGCGGGCCGGAGCCGAAGAAATCGCCTACATTCAGCGTCTCGTCGCGTGAGACGTGGGCAATAAATTGCGCGAACGTGAATGCCCAGTTGCTCAGCTTGCCGTCGAACCAGATCTCGCCGTTCACGCGTGTGATCATGCGCAGCCCATCGACGCTGGTCAGTTCATCGGCCGTCACCAGACAAGGTCCCATGACTTTGGAGGTCTCGAAGTCTTTGGATTTCGCGGGTCCCATGCGCAGGCTCATCTCGGCCGGCTGCACATCGCGCAAACCGAGGTCATTGAAGACGGTGTAACCCGCGATGTACTCCAAGGCCCGCTCGGCGGGTATATCCTTGCCCTGCTTGCCAATATAGAGACCCAGTTCGAATTCATAGTCGAGTTTGTCGCTGTATTTTGGCCAGCGGATAGGTTCGCGATGCCCGGCCACCGCTGCACGGCTCGGTTTCCAGTAAATAGGCATGGTGCGAGCCGCTTCGGGCATGCGGTCTTTCTCAGCAATCTTGAATAATCGTTCCATACCGACGCGGTAATGGTCGAGCAGCAGGATGCCATCGCGAATCATGGGTGGCCGCGGTACCGGGGCAAGCCAGCGCACCTCGGGTTCACCGAAGGTCAGGCGCTGGCCTTGGGGACCGAGCGGGCATGATCCAGTCTTGAGCCGCTCGCCGGCATAAGCGACCGCCCGATCGGCAAGCTGGCGCGCCGCGCATCCGCCTTCGAGGAAGCCAATCATATCGGGCGGCACTGCGGCTTCGGCCTGGCGGCGCGCGGCGTTTGCGTCCAGGGATTCGGCCAGGTACGCCACGCAGGCGGCGTTCAAATCGACGATGGCGCCGAAGGCGAGAGCGCCGATGCGCTCAAACCGCCCGAGCGATGTTTGAACCTCGTAGCTGACCAGTTTCATGCGTTCTTCCCTCGCAGTTGAGAACTCCACATTGCAGGTGGACTTCGCGTGGTGGACACATTTATCATGCCAAACGTGGCGGCCGGCAACACCAATCCATCAATGATGATGATAGCGGAAAAAAATAGCAGCCGCTCTGCCTGGTTCTCAACGCGCCGCAGGGACTCAAGATCGCGTTGCTCCTCAACGATTCGGCGCGATCAAAATTGATACGCAATTGGTGGCCTTGACCGGGAAACGTCGCATGACGTAATCTTCGACCAGGAATGTGAATCGAAACGGCGTGAGCGCGGCGCCGCGGCTTAGGAGGTTCGGTATGACACTCATGTTTCATTGGGCCGCGGTAGCGTTCGCAGTGCTTTCCCTGCCGCTCGCACCTGCAGCGCTTGCCCAGGACTATCCCACCAAACCGATACGCATCATCGTCGGGCCCGGCCCCGATGTCCTGTCGCGGCTTTTTGGCCAGCGGTTTACCGATGCGTGGGGACAACAAACGGTCATTGACCCGCGTCCCGGCGCGGGCGGGGTCATTTCCGCGGAGATAACGGCCAAGGCCACGCCCGACGGCTATACGCTTCTGATGATGACTTCGGCATATACGATCAACGTCGTGCTGCAGCCCAGTTCCTATGACCTTGTGAAGGATTTTGCACCCATTGCATTGTGCGCGACCTCTTCTTACATCCTAGTCGTGAATTTGTCGGTGCCGGCGCGCTCGCTCCAGGAGCTTGTTGCGCTCGCCAAGTCGAAGCCCGGGCAGATCAATTACGCGTCCTCAGGCAACGGCACGGGGCCCCATCTCGCGGGCGAGATGTTCAAATCCGCGGCGAGCGTCAACATCGTTCACGTGCCGTACAAAGGCGCGGGACCGGCCATGGTGGATGTGATTGCCGGGCAGGTTCAGATGAATTTTCAGATCGCCCCCGGCGCCCTGAGCCAAATACAGGCGGGGAAAGTGCGGGCGCTTGCGGTCACGAGTTCGCAGCGCTCCCGCCTTGCGCCGGATCTGCCCACGGTCGCCGAATCGGGATATGCCGGATATGAAGCGATCGGCTGGAATGGCTTGGTTGCGCCAGCCAATACGCCGAAGGCCATCGTTGCGAAGCTCAATGGCGAGGTGCTGCGGACGTTGCGACAGCCGGCCATTTTGCAGCGGATCGCGGACGTAGGCTGGGAGCCCGCCGCCGAGAATTCACCCGCATGGTTCGCGGACTACATCAAGCGCGAAATCGAGAAATGGGCGAAAGTCGTCAAGGAAACCGGGGCCAAGGTCGATTAGGGATTCGCAAAGCAGGACTTTAACTTAAGAGAGGGAATATCCATGGAAAAACTCATCATCACCAATTGTGCCGCCGATACCTCCATGCATCCGGAGGTGCCGGCGCGATTCGCCAAGTCCGAGGCCCTGGCGGCGTCGGTGGAACCGGCGTGGCGCGCAGGCGCGGCCATTGTGCATATTCACGCGCCGCCCACTGACTACGGCGCGTGGGAATCACATACCAAAGCGATCCGGGATCGCTGCGGTATATTGATTCAATACGGTATCTCGACACAGACCGTGGAGCAGCGCAAAGCGGTGGTGAAGAACCGGCCGGAAATGATGTCGGTCGCCCTCGGCGCGCACAACCTCGCCTTCACCGGGCGTGACCTCATGATGCTGCATCCGCGCGCGGAGCTTGCCGAGCTCATGCGGGTGTGCCGCGACAACGGCGTTAAGCCCGAGTTCGAGGTTTTCAGCCTCGGCGACATTTGGTTGCTGCAGGACCTCATCGCCAAGGACCTGGTTTCGCCGCCTTATTTGATGACGCCGTTCTTCGGCCGCCCTGGCGGTACCTGGTCGCCGCCGACGATGAACGAGTTCCTCAACCGGATCGCCGGCCTGCCGAAGGAAAGTTACTACGCCACTAGTGTAACTGGGCCTTCGCATCTCCTGCTCGAAGCCATGGCCGTGATGTCCGGCGGGCACGTCCGTGTCGGAACGGAAGACGAGCCTTATCTGCGCCCCGGCGTGCTGGGCGACAACGCGGATCACGTCGCACGCATTGCCCGCATCGCGAAAGAGTTCGGTCGCGAGGTCGCGACCGTGGACGAAGCGCGGGCCATGCTGAAAATTCCGCGCCGCTGATGCGCGTTCGCTCCGCTGCCTGAATGAAAGACGACACGCTGGGCTTGTACAACACCGCCGACCTGCGGGAGGCCGCGCGGCGCAGGCTGCCGAAAGGATTGTTCGAGTTCATGGATCGGGGGAACGATGACGAGCTCGCGATGCGCGACAACCGGCGCGCGCTCGATAGCATCAAGCTCAAACCGCGCGTTCTGGTCGACGTCTCGAAGCGCAGCCAGGAGATATCGCTGTTCGGAAAGAAGCAGCAAATGCCCATCATCGTCGCGCCGACCGGTTCGGCCGGGCTGGCGTGGTACGAGGGCGAAATCGCGCTGGCACGCGCGGCGGCGGCGCACGGCATACCGTTTACGCTCGCCGTGGGGTCCATGACACCCATGGAAAAAGTCGCGCAGGTCGGCGGCACCTTGTGGTTCCAGTTGTACATGTGGCCGGATCGCTCGCTGTCGCACCGGCTCGTCGCGCGCGCCCGCGATGCCGGTTTCGAAGCTCTGGTCCTCACGGTGGATACGCCGGTGGCCCCGGGCCGCGAGTACAACCTACGCAACGGCTTCACGATCCCTTTCAAGTTTACCCGGCGCAACGTCGTGGACGTGCTCATGCACCCGCGTTGGCTGCTGGGCGTTTTGAGCCGTTACATCGCCACCACCGGCATGCCGCGCTACCAGAATTTCCCGGCGCACATGCAGACCCGGATCACGGCGCTGCCGATGGGAAGATCGTCGGCGATGAATGACACGCTGACCTGGAATGACGTGCGCGAGCTGCGCAAGCTGTGGCCGCGCAAGCTGATCGTGAAAGGCATACAGCACCCGCATGACGCCGTCCTCGCGGCGGACTGCGGCGCCGACGCGGTTGTGCTGTCGAACCACGGCGGTCGCGTGCTCGACAGCACCACCGCGCCTATCCTGGTCCTGCCGCAGGTGGTCGACGCCATCGGAAAGCGCATCACCGTCATCGTCGACAGCGGGTTTCGCCGGGGGAGCGACGTGGTCAAGGCGCTTGCCCTGGGCGCTGACGCCGTGATGCTCGGCCGCGCGCCGCTGCATGGAATCGCGAGCGCAGGCGAACCGGGCGCGCTGCGCGCCATCCAGATTTTCCATGACGAGATCGATCGCGTAATGGCTTTGATCGGGTGCACCAGCGTCGCCGACCTCAATCCCGACTATGTCGTCATGCCCGCCATGAACGGGGCCATCCCTGCATGAGGGACTTGCCGGCCGACCGATTATCCTAGAAGACCGCCCACGCGGGGTGCCGCGCCCCGTATGCCTAGAAACTAGCGGTGCGGCGTGTTTCTTAGCAAAGCTTTTCACCGCGAAGGACGCCAAGGACGCGAAGNNAACAAAGTACAAGCCTTGTCATCAAAATCACCAATCTGATGATTGCAGCCGGGTTCACTTTCGCATTGATTTCCTTGGCGTCCTTTGCGTCCATTGCGGTTCAAATGCTGGATTTAGGATTATCGAGCATCATTTCTCTGGTATCGAGGTCCAATATGGCGGTCCTTCGGTCTTGCGTAAAGCTGCTGCTGATCGCCCTGATTTGGCAATTTGCAGCCGACGGCCGGGCACAGGGTTATCCGGTAAAGCCGATCCGCTACATCATGCCGACTACGGGCGCCTCCGAGGTCGTCGGCCGTCTGATCGCGCAGGGAATGACTGACGCGATTGGGGTGCAGGTTTTCGTGGACGTTCGCGCTGGCGCCGGAGGCAATATCGGAGCGGAAATCGCGGCGAAGGCGCCGGCCGACGGCTATACGCTGCTTCAGATCACGCAAGCGCATACCGTCAATGTCAGCCTTTTTCGCAGCCTTGCGTACGACGTGGTGCGCGATTTCGCGCCCGTTACAAGGACTGATTTGTCGCCGCTGATCGTGGTAGTTCATCCCTCGCTGCCCGCGAAGTCGATCGGCGATCTTGTTAAATTGGCAAAGGCCAAACCGGGCGCGATCAATTACTCCTCGGCCGGCGTGGGGACGTCCACATTTCTGGCTGCCGAGTTGTTCAAGATCATGGCTGGCGCCGACATGCTCGAGGTGCCATACAAGGGCGGCGCGCCGGCGCAGACCGCGGTCATTGCCGGCGAAGTCTCGGTTTACTTTGCGCCCATCGCGACCGCATTGCCGTTCATACGCGAAGGCCGTCTGCGCGCGCTGGCCGTTGGCACAACCCAGCGCGTGACCATGCTGCCCGATTATCCGACTGTCGCCGAGTCCGGCTACCCCGGGTACGAGTCGAGCAATTGGCACGGTCTCGTGGTGCCGGCGAAAACACCGCAGGAGACGATTGCGAGGATCCATGCGGCGGCGGTCGCAGCCTTGAAGCGACCGGAAATCGGCAAGCGTATGCGCGATCTGGGATTCACCCCCATCGGAGATCAACCCGATGAATTCGCGCAGTTCATTAGAACGGACATCGAGAAGTGGAGAAAAATCGTCCGCCAGAAAGGCCTGACCGTGGATTGAAGTGCCTCCAGCCACGGCAACGATGACAGAAATCGCGCTTTGATTCTCCCTGTTACTCGGCACGGATGCCGACATCCTTGATCAACTTGCCCATCGCGGCCATTTCGGATTTGATCGTGGCCGCGAATTCCTCCGGCGAATTGCCGATGCCCTCGGTGCCAAAGTCGAACAGCCGTTCTTTCACGTCTGCCCTTCTGATAATCCTCACGATCTCCTGGTTCAGTCGGGTAACCAGCAGCGCCGGCGTCTTCGCCGGTGCAAATATGCCGGCCAACGATGATGCTTCAAAACCCGGCAACCCGGAGGCCGCGACCGTGGGCAGACCCGGCGCCAGCGCGGAGGGTTGCGCCGTCGTAACCGCCAGCGCCTTCAGTCTGCCCGTCTTGACATGCGGCGCGACGGCGCCCGGACCGGCAAACATCAGTTGCACCTGGCCGGCAAGCATGGCGCTCAATGCCGGTCCGGCGCCTTTGTAAGGAACGCGCACGATATTCACGCCTGCCATGGATTTGAACAATTCCGCTGCAAGATGGTTGGCGGAACCGGCTGAACTCGAGCCATAGTTGAGCTCGCCCGGCCTCGCCTTGGCCAGGGCGATCAACTCCCGGAGTGAATTCACCGGCAGTGACGGATGCGCCACCAGAACGTAAGGCGAATTCAGCACGAGCGTGATCGGAGCAAAATCCCTGACCGGGTCCCAGGGTGTGTTGTCCCGCATGAAGGGCGTGAGCCAAAGAGGGCTGGTATAGAACACCAGGCTGTGACCATCAGGCGGCGCTTTGGCCACGGTTTCTATCGCCATGATCCCGCGATTCTCGACGATCACCGGCTGGCCCAGACTGCCGGTTAGGCCCTGCGCGATCAGGCGCGCAGCGACATCGGTGCTGGTTCCGGGCTCCGTGGTAACGATGCGTACCACCCGGCTCGGATAGTTTTGGCCGCAGGCCGTGCCCGCGACCATTACCATCACCCCAATCGGGACCAGCCATGACACAAGACGAGTTAGAGACATTATTCCTTCCTGTTGAAGTGCTAGTCCGCCTTGATACCGGCCTTGCGGGCAAGCTGGGTGGTAAGGGCAATCTCGGCGGCGATCATCCTGTCCAATTGCTCCGGCGAGATCGGCGTTACCTCCGCTCCTATCGCGGCCATGCGCAGCCGCACCTCGGGAAGATTGAGGACGCGCGAGACCTCGCGGTGTAGTTGTTTAATGATCGAACGCGGTGTTTTCGCGGGCGCCAGCAGCGCGGTCCAGGCATTCCATTGATAGCCGGGCACTCCGGATTCGGCGATCGTCGGGATGTCGGGAAATGCGGTAACACGCGCCTGGGTGGATACCCCGAGTGCGAGCACTCTACCGTCCTTGATGATCGCGGTTACTGACGATAGCGGCGGCATGAAGAATTGCACCCGCCCCGCCACCGTGTCGGTAAGCGCCTCGGGAATGCCCTTGTAGGGCACATGGACAGCATCGATATTGGCCCGCACCTTGAACAGTTCCGCGGCAAAATGCGTGCCGCTGCCGGTCCCGGCGGAGGAAAAATTGAGTTGCCCAGGCTGGGCCTTGGCAAGCACGATCAATTCATTGACGGACTTCGCACCAAACGATGGGGCGACCACCAGCACGTACGCACCGCTCGAGGTCAAGGCGATCCCGGCGAAATCTCTTACCGTATCGAACGGAAGGCTGGCGCGAATGGCGGGCGTTGCCGAGTGGTTCGCCGATGCCGAAAGCAGCGTATAACCGTCGGGATTAGCCTTGGCCACGATTTCCGATCCGACAACGCCCCCCGCGCCGGGGCGATTGTCCACAACCACCGGCTGTCTCCATGCTTCAACGAGCTTCGGTCCGATAACACGGGCGGTGATATCCGCCACACCGCCCGGCGAAAAGGGGACCACGATGCGGATCGGCTTGACCGGGAAGCCCTGCATATCGTTGGCTCTTTTAGCAAACGCGGGCGCCGGCATACCCATGATTATGCCAATGGTTGCGGACTGAACGGCGGCCAGAATGTAGCGCAGGGTAACCATCGGCATTCGTTACTCCTCTACTCGAACGATGGAATCAATGCATCAAGCGCTCGATCGCCTTGGACCGCAAAATTGCGCAAATACAACTAAGGTGTACTATCATATATGCGAATCGCGTCCTATGACAAACAGCGATATATTGTCAGGCAACGCTAACCCTCACGGCTTGGCGCTTACTTGAACAACGGGGGTTCATGGAAGGTTTTTTGGGAGAGAAACGATGAAGTTGGTCACTTACGAGTTGGTCACCCCGATCGGACCGATCCAGCGGGTTGGCGCAATAGCCTCTGGCGGCAGGATCGTCGACCTCCAGCTGGCGTGCGCGACTCAGTTGGCGCGCAAGGGAGATCCCGCGTACGCACGACAGCGTTCCGAATGGCTCATTCCCACGGACATGGTGCTATTCCTCGGCCGAGGCGGCGAAGCCGGCAAGGCTGCGTCAGAGGCGCTCGCGTTCGCCGAATCCGGCAAGGAACGCACGGGCATCGATGGACTCCGCATGATCTTCGAGCCCACCGAGGTTCGGCTTGCCTCTCCGCTCCCGCGCCCAACGTCGATCCGTGACTTCAGCTGTATCGAGGAGCACTACCTTGCCGCAATCAAACGATTGGGCACCGGCACCGAGGTGCCGCGGAGCTGGTATGAGTGGCCTCCGTACTACAAAGGTAACCCGCTGACCGTCATCGGGCCGGAGACCGATGTGATCTGGCCGAAATACGCCACCGAAGTCGACTATGAGCTCGAAGTCGCGATGGTCATCGGCAAGCGTGGCAAGGACATCCCGAGGGAACGCGCGCGCGAGTATATCGCCGGCTTTACCATCTTCAACGACATTTCCATTCGAAACATACAGCCCGGCGAACAGAGTACGGGCGTCGGGTTGTCGAAGTCCAAGGACTTCGACACCGGGAACATCCTGGGGCCATGCATCGTCACGGCCGACGAATTCGATGGCCGCAACGCTCGGGCACACGTGTCCATCAATGGCGAAGTCCGTGGCGTGGCCAACCTCAACGCCATGTATCACTCCTGGGAAGATCTGATCGCGCACTCCTCGCAAAGCGAGACGCTTTATCCTGGTGAGGTCTTCGCCTCGGGTTCATTGGGCAAAGGCTCCGGCATCGAGTTCGGCCGTTATCTACAGCCCGGTGACATCATGGAGCTTGAAGTCGAGGGCATCGGCGTGCTCCGCAATCGCCTCACGCGGCCGTCTTGAGCCAAGGGCAGCGCCACGAGACGCCCGGGCGCGCAACCTCAATTCTTATAAGGTTGCAGCAATGTTCCGAATCACTTTTCCGGGGTTCATTAGGTTGAGCGGATCCATCGCAGTCTTGATTGTGCGCATCACCGCCACCCCCGCCCCATGCTCCTGCTCGACAAACTCGATCTTTCCGTAACCAACCCCGTGTTCTCCTGTGCAAGTGCCACCCATACCAAGTGCGCGGTTTACCAAACGCGTGTTTAGCGCCATTGCTCGTTCAATTTCAGCGGCATTGTTCGGATCAACCAGAATGAGAAGGTGGAAATTGCCATCGCCTACGTGACCAACAATCGGCACGATGAAACCGGACGTATCGATATCGCGGCGCGTCTCCAGCACACACTCGGCGAGTCTTGAGATTGGCACGCACACGTCAGTAACCAATGCGCGCGATTCAGGTCGCAATGACATTCCTGCGTACAGCGTATCGTGACGTGCCTGCCACAGACGGCTTCGGTCTTCGGGTTTGCTCGCCCACTGAAACTCCAAACCGCCATGTTCACGCGCAATTTCGCCCACCATCTGCGCCTGCTCCGCCGCACCCGCCTCTGTGCCGTGGAACTCAAAGAAGAGGGTTGGCTGAACTGGATAATTCAGCTTTGAATAGCGGTTGACGCCCTGCATTTGGACCTCGTCCAGCAACTCGATACGCGCAACGGGAATGCCGGACTGGATCGTCAACATCACCGCGTTCACTGCGCCCTCCAGCGTCGCGAAAGGACACACTGCCGAGGTTGTTGCTTGTGGCACTGGGTGCAGCCGCAAGGCGATTTCGGTGATCACACCCAGCGTGCCTTCCGACCCGACAAACAGACGTGTCAGGTCATAGCCGGCTGCAGATTTTCGAGCTCGGGTGCCTGTTCGCACTACGCTGCCGTCGGCAAGCACTACAGTAAGCCCTAATACATTCTCTCGCATCGTCCCGTAACGAACGGCAGTGGTACCCGATGCGCGTGTCGCGGTCATGCCGCCAATCGTCGCATCAGCCCCGGGATCTACTGGGAAGAAGAGCCCCGTGTCCCTGATGTGGGAATGAAGCTGCTTGCGAGTGATGCCCGCCTCCACCCGTACATCCATGTCTTCGGCATTGACTTCAAGCACCCGGTTCATGCGGCCCATATCGATGCAAACACCACCCTGCAGAGCAGCGATATTGCCCTCGAGCGACGTACCAACCCCGTACGGCACCATCGGTACCCGATGTGAACTACAGATTTTGACGATTGCCGCGACCTCTTCGTTGGAAGTCGGGTATGCCACCGCATCAGGGGGAAACGGGGCGTGATACGACTCGTCCTGGCCGTGGCGCATGCACGATGCTGATGAAATCGTGACGCGCTCGCCAAGGAGTTGCGTCAGCTCTTGTAATACCGTATTGTCCAAAGCACTGTGCAATCTTTCTACAGTCTGCATGTTCATGCGGCGCCTCGATCGTTGTCCATTCTCATCGTTAACCGACCAAACCCTGGGTTGGCCTGCCTTTGATCCTGTACTCAGGCTAGGCCAGTATCACTTCCGCCTTCGTTGCCGCCGATTTGACGATGGCCTCGATCGCTGCGGAACTGTTGACGGCATCTTCGCCCGTCACGAGATACGGCGCTCCCCCGCTGGCAGCTTCGGCGAAAGCTTCCAACGCAGCGCGCACGCTGTCATTCTCCGGATACTCGATCGCCCTGGGCTTGCCTCCTGTCTCGCAGGTCGTCAGGAAGCGTTCATCGCGCACTTCAGCCCACCCATTCGCTCCGAAGACATGCAGGCGCCAAAAATGAGCCGTTGAAAGTACCGTGCTAAGATATCCGCTGACGCCGTTGTTGAAGCGCAGCATCATTGCGGTCACATCGTCGACATCCGCCACGCTCACGCGCCTCTCGCAAAGCGCGTTGATCGAGCGCACGTGACCGACAATCCAAATCATTAAGTCGAGTACGTGCAGACCTTTTGCCGTCATGCCCCCGCCGGGAGTCTCGCTGCGTTGGCTGCGCCAGTGTTCAATGGAGCGCCTGACCGCAAGGGGGCCATGGTGACTGCCCTCAACGTGCAATACCTGTCCGAGTGCGTTGCTCGTTACCAATCGCCGCACCTCGGCGATTGCGGTCCGGAACCGTCGGTTGAAACCAACCGCGAGTGTGACGTTAGCGCGACGACATGCGGCAACGGCATCCTGCGCGCTGGCACGGTCAAGCGTGAACGGCTTCTCGACGTAAATGTGCTTGCCGGCCGCCGCGGCTTCCCTTATGTGCTGCGCGTGCAGGGAGTGAGGCGTTGCCAACACCACCGCATCGATGTCCGGGTCTTCGAGCACCTTGCGGTAGTCTGCGTGTAGCGGGAACCCTCTTTCCCGCGCAAAGCCCGAACCTGCCTCAACCGTGCGTGTCACGCCGGCAACGAATTGAATGCGATTGCTGCCTTCAACGGAATTCACCAGACGCTGACCCCAAGCGCCGAGCCCAACGATCGCCGCCCGCAACATGACTGCCCTCCTGCGCTTAGACTTGATTCGTATCCGTTTGCAATTCCAACCTCGGGTAATTGCGCATCAATTGGGCTTAAGGCCGAGGTCTTTGACAACTTTCGCCCATTTTACGATCTCCCGTTTCACGAAATCGGAAAACTGCTCCGGCGTATTATCGCGCATGACATCGTAACCAGCGCCGGTCAGCCGCTGGATTACGTCCGCTTGCTTCAGTGCGCGCAGAATCTCGGCGTTAAGCTTGACCACGACAGGTTTAGGTGTGCGTGCAGGAGCAAGAAAGCCATTCCAGGGAGTAACTTCGTAACCTGGCACGCCCGCCTCGGCCATCGTCGGAACATCAGGCATGAGACGGGAACGTTGTAGAGTTGTTACAGCAAGCGCGCGCACCTTGCCGCTCTGGATCTGACCGTAGGCGTTCGCGGGTACCGTGAATGTCATCTGAACCTGACCGCTTGCAACGTTGAGCAACGCCTGCGCCGCGCCGTTGTAAGCCACGTGGACGATGTTGACGTCCGCAAGCGACTTGAATAGCTCCCCGGCGAGGTGCGGATTAGCGCCTTGACCGGATGAGGAATAGTTGAGTAGACCCGGCTTGGACTTCGCCATCTCGACGAGATCCCGTACCGAAGCCACCGGCAAGGAACTGGTAACAAGCAAGACCAGGGGTGTGGTCACCGCCAATGCAATCGCCGAAAAATCTTTCTCTAAATTGTACGAACCGAGACCAAACGCCGCGTTGATTGGGTAGGTCGAAGTCGCAAGCAACACGGTATAGCCATCTGGAGTAGCCTTAGCGACCGTTTCCGCGGCGATAATTCCCCCAGCCGCTGGACGTGGATCTACTACTACTTGCTGCCCCAGTACTTCGGTCAACCGCTGGCCAATAATTCGTGCGACGACATCAGGCCCGGGACCGGCGATGATGCGAATAGGTCGTACCGGGTAATTGTCAGGGAAAACTGGCGCTGAGAACGTTGCGATTAGCAGTAGGAGCAAACGCCCAGGTTCGCGAAAAGCACGACTCATTTTTTCCTCTCCAGAGGTGGCACCGCAGGCGTCTGGCAAATTGTTTTTCATCGTCCTTTTAAGTCTGTGAGCTTAACAAATCCTTGATCGATTTTATTTGCAGCAAGGTGCTGCCGGCGAGGTGCGTCCAGATCGCGGCGTCGCGCGAAAGTTTTTCCGCTCCCGGGTCCACCGCGCCGACGATGCGATGCACGTCCATATTGAGGCGGGTAACACGCTGCACCGTAGTCTTCGAAAAGATCATCACGAACTGGGCGTTCACGAAGTTCTTGGCCGGTTGCTCACGGCGTGTTGCAAGTTCTCTCTCCCATGCGGTCCGCAGCACGAACGAGCGCAGCGCCTCGGTCAGCACGTGCATCTCCGACAACCTCAGCTGGATCGTCTGATGACCGACGAGGGGCCTGCCCTGCCGCGATCGCGTCTGCGCGTACTGCATCGCCATTTCAACCGCCGCATCGCAAATCCCCAGCGCATTGGCCGCGAGCTCGATGTCGCCGAACTGCGAGAGATCGCGGCTGCGCGCTTTCACACCGCCATTGACCTCTCCAACCAGGTTCGCGTGCGGCACGCGTGCGTTCTCGAAGATGAGCTCGGCGTTCTGGTAAAACCGCCAGCCGTTCTTGTTGAACACTTTGCCCACCCGAAAGCCGGGCGTATTGCTGGGCACCAGGAACGTCGTCGTCCCCTGCTTGATGCTGACGTTCGGGTCCGTTCGCGTGTTTACAAAAAAGAGTTTTCCCACGCCGCCATTGGCGATGAGGCATTTTTCTCCGTTCAATATCCACTCATCTCCATGGCGTTCCGCCTTGAGCTTCCATCCGGACCGTGGGTCGTTCTCGGGCGGCAGGCGATTGTCGGAACTGGCATTCGGTTCCGTCTGTGCGGCGCCCAGCAGATAGGTGTCGTCCTCGATGAAAGGCCTGATGAACCTTTCCTGCTGTTCAGGAGTGCAGATCGTCGTGATCAACTGGCTCCACTTCCAGCATTGGCTGAAAGTCTTGGAGATGGCGCTGTCGGCTTTGGCGAGCTCTGCCATAACAATCGCCTGCGTCACGAGATCGGCGCCGTGCCCACCCCATTTCTTAGCTACGGCGAGCGTCCTGAAGCCGAGCTTGGAGCCTTTCTTGATGATGTCCCAGTCGAAAGTCTCGCGCGGATCGGAAATCCGGTCGCGCTGCAGCGACAGGGGGCGAATCTCTTCCTGCGCGAATTTCCGCGCCTTCAACTGCCAATTGCGCTGTTCCTCGTTTAGCGAAAAGTCCATGCTGATTCCCAATGATTAGAAAAATTCCGGTGGCACGATCAACCAGGCGCAATCCAGCCTGACCGGAAAACGCGTTATCAATTCGAGCGCAAGCCCGCGACCTGGATTATTTTGCCGATTATTTTAATTTGCCCGGACATGAACGTCGCGAACTCCTGCGGCGGCGTTCCGATCGCCTCAGCCCCCATGGCATAGAGCTTTTCCTTTATCTCGTTCGACTGCAGCGCCTTGAGGATTTCGCCATTCAGTTTCGCGATAATGGTGCTGGGCGTCTTGACGGGCGCGACCAGCCCGTACCATCCAATATACTCGTAGCCGGGGACGGTTTCGGCGATCGCCTCCAGCTCGGGCGCAAGCGACGTGCGTTTGAGGCTGGTCACGCCCAACGCCCTGAGTTTGCCCTGCTTGATCATGGGCAACGCCGCCGGCATCACCGAAAATGCTAGTTGGATCTGCCCTCCCATCACGTCGATCAGCGCATACACCACCGATTTATAAGGCACGTGCACGAGATTGATGCCCGCCACGGTTTTCAACATTTCGGCGGCAAGATGGGGAGCGCCGCCCATGCCGCTGGAACCGTAATACAGCGTTCCGGGTTTGGATTTGGCGAGTGCAATCAGTTCCTTTACCGATGCCGCAGCGACGGACGGGTGGACGCTCAAGACATAAGGCGTCGACGCGATCAAACAGATGGGTGCGAAATCCCTCGTCAGATCGTAAGGCAGCTTCTCGAAAAACAACGGGCCGCTGATTTGTTGTGAAGTTGCCAGCAATAGAGTGTAGCCGTCGGGCGTGGCTTTGGAAGCTATTTCGGTGCCGATATTGCCGGCCGCGCCGGCCCGGTTATCGGCCACCACTTGCTCGCCCCAGGCGTCCGTAAGCCTGGTTCCGATCAGGCGTGATACGACGTCCGGACCCGAACTTGGCGCGCTCGGGACGATGATGCGTATCGGTTTGTTGGGATAGTTGTCCGCCGCATCCGCGGCCACGCCCGCTGAGGGCAGCATCAAAATCGCCGCATAGCATATTACCTCGGTAATTGGCGTTCGATGTAGCGCGTTCACGGGTAACCTATTCCCGATCAGCTTGAATGTCATACTCGTTTGCCTCCTTCGACCGCTTTGCTCGAATCAGGAAATTACTGTGGTCCCGTTGGAGTCGCCGGGCGTTGATAATCGTCCAGCACCTCGGCAATTCGCAGCTTGGCCGCGGTATTGCCATTCCCTGAATCAAGTAATATCAACGCATCGTGCACGTACTTGTGCAAAGGCATATCGCGCAGTATTCCCATGGCGCCGAAAATCTCCGAAGCTTTCACGGCAACTTCGTGGGCGATCTCGGCTATGAAAACGCGGGTAAGGCTCTGCAGCGGCAAATCGGGCAGACTGCGATCGGCATGAGCATCGGGGTGGTCCGCGGCCCAGGCCGCCTGCCAGATCATATTGCGGCCGGCTTCGAGCTTGACCGCCATCTCCGCGAGCATCATGCCGACGCCCTCGTGCTCGATGATGCGCCGTCCTCCCTGGACGCGCAGCTTGGCGTAGTGGAGAGCGGCTTCGTAAGCGGCACGGCCTACGCCCAGGTTGATGGCATCCCATTGCAGAGTACCGTCGCCCATCGACCCCACGCCGGTCCGAATATCCTGCGCTTCTTCGCCGAGGACATTGTTCGCCGGCACCCGGCAATTTTCAAGAACGATCGTACCGCGCGTCCCGTGATGCCAGACGGGAAATTCATCCAACTCACGCACCGTCAACCCCGGGATATTGCGCGGCACCAGAAAAGTGCGCACGCCGGTCTTGCTCACTGCCTGCGGGTCAGTTTGCGCCTGGACAGCAATCAGTTTGGCAATCGGAGCGTTGGCGACGAATTCCGTGACGCCATTGACGACCCAGTCGCCATTGACTTGCCGCGCCGTGATTGTTTTGACCTCGGCTTCGCTGACGCACGAACGGTGGTAGCACCACTCGGTGTCGACGTCGCGGGCATGCGCGGCAAAAGCCAGGTGATAGCTATCGTCGGCGACGAACGGCGGGAGAAAGCGGTCGCGCTGTTCGGATGTCGTCATCGAGTCGAACAGGAGATGGGCGAGCGTCGAAGTTTGCGCCAGAGCGGCCGCGATGCCGACATCGCCGGCGGCGAGCTCTCCCATGACTATGCAGGAGGTGAGGTTATCGGCGCCCGCGCCGCCCAATTCTTCGGACAGCGCCAAGGTCCGCAATCCCATTCGCGACGCCTGGCGGAGCTGTTCCGATAGCATGCTCGGCCCGGTTTCCTGCAGGCGGTCCGGATGCAGAGCAATGGGCTTGACTTCTTTTTCTACAAAATCGCGAACCGTGTCGCGAAACTCGATCTGTTCCGCATTCAGATGAAGATCGTACATGTGGTCAGTCCTCCCCTCGCACAGCGAATTCGGTTTCAAAAGATCCAGGCAAGCCGCGGTGCCTGGCGCTTATTCATGAGCGGTTCTCGTTGCGGCTCAGCACGGTAAAATGAGCGGGCATGATCTCAATGCCGCGCTGCGCGGCGTCGCAATCCGAGTACCGGTGCCAGGCTGCGAATACGCTCAATCGATTTGCAAGCCGCCCATTTCGCGCACCAGCTCCTGGTGCTTCGCAATTTCCCCGACCAGGAAGTCACCCAGTTCCTCCGGCGTGGTGCCACGCAATTCAACACCGTCCGCAATAAACGCTTTGGCCATATTCCGATCATGCACCGCTTGCATTATCGCCTGGTTTAAACGCGCCACCACAGGCTTCGGCGTATTGTGCGGCGCGAGCAGTGCATGCCAGCTCGTGTAGATGTACTTGGGCACCCCGCCTTCCTGTATCGTCGGCACGTCCGGCCACACCGGCGAGCGTGTGGCTGAGGTCACCGCGAGCGCCCGCAGCTTGCCGGCCTTCGCCAGCGCCATGGCAGTCGGCCCCTGAAACGTGATGAGAGGCACCGCTCCGGCCAGCACATCGGTGAGCGCTGCCGGCACCGCTTTGTAGGCGATGTGAACGATATCGACCTTGGCGTATACCTTCAACATCTCCCCGGCAAAATTCATCGCCGAGCCGGGTCCGGTGGAGGCGTAATTGATCTGCCCGGGTTTGGAGCGTGCGAGCGCGAGCAACTCGGGAACCGATTGGGCCGCAAACGACGGGTGCGCGAGCAGGAAGAAGCGGGAAGTCGTGAAAAGCGAAATTGGCGCGAAATCCTTGAGCGTATCGTAGGGAAGATCGCGGCGAACCACTGCATTGATCGCATGCGCGCTCGTGACGAACATGATCGTGTAACCGTTAGGGGCTGCCTTGGCGGTGGTCTCGGTGCCGACGATGCCATTGGCGCGTCCCCGATTGTCGACAATCACTTGCTGTTGGAAAATCTCGGAGAGCTTCGCTGCCAGTCTGCGCGCGTAGGCATCAGCTCCGCCACCCGCGTCGAAGGTCGCGATCATGCGGATCGGCCGGTCCGGGTAATCCTGCGCGCTGGTGATGCACGGCGCGACAATCAAAGCAATCATCGCCACATGTCGGAGGGCGGGACTGCGCCACACGGCAGCCCGCGGCATACGCGTTCGCGTAACTGCCGCGCTCCTCGCAATGCAATATCGCATATCTTCTTCTCCTTCCGGAAACATTCATTGTTACCCATGGAAGGCCAACCTTCGATACATGATATCAGGAAGGTGTGCGTGTGCCGGAATCGATTGTCGAATTGCCGCGATTTCGGCCAGCTCTGCTTTTTTAACCGCTTTGCTCTTCGCTCAGATAACCGTCAATTAGCTCTGGCATGATGCGTCATCCTTTCATAGTTACTTGGGAAAACGCCTCATGGCCTTCAGGCGCTGCGTAGAATCACCGGCAAGGTGCGTCCAGATGAGAACTGGTGCCGGTCCTGGCAACGCGACATCAGTTGGGACGCATGCCCGATGTTTCGACCGTTTTCCGCATTGCTTCCGTTTGCGCGGACAGGAGCGACGCGAATTCCCGCGGCGTCGAGCCGACCGGCTCGGCCCCGATGGCCTGCAGCTTGTCCTGTATCTCAGCTGATTGCAACGCCTTAATGATTTCGGCGTTCAGCATGGCAACGATCCTGTCCGGCGTTTTGATTGGCGCCACCAATCCGTACCATCCGATCAGTTCGTAACCGGGAACGGTTTCGGCTATCGGCTCCAGTTCGGGGGCGAGCGGCGTTCGTTTCAGGCTGGTGACGCCCAGCGCCCTGAGTTTGCCCTGCTTGATCAACGGCGCCGCCGCCGGCAATGCCGCAATCGCGAGCTGGACCTGCCCACTCACCATGTCGATCAGCATGAAACTCGATGATTTGTACGGAACGTGCACGAGATTGATATCCGCCATGGTTTTGAACATCTCGCCAAGCAGATTCAGAGTTCCACCCGTACCGCTGGAGCCGTAATACAGCGTTCCGGGTTTGGCTTTGGCGAGCGCGACCAACTCCTTTACCGACGTTGCCGCAACCGACGGGTTGATGACCAGAACAAAAGGCGTTGAGACAATCAGACAGACAGGCGAAAAATCCCTGATCAGATGATAAGGAGGATTGTCGAAAAACAGAGGGCCGACGATTTGCTGCACGCTGGCTATGAGCAAAGTGTAGCCGTCTGGCGCGGCTCTGGCTGCGATCTCCGCGCCTATGTTGCCGGCCGCGCCGGCCCGATTATCGGTCACCACCTGTCGTCCCCATGCTTGCGTTAGCGCAGGCCCGATCATGCGAGATAGCGTGTCCGGCCCCCCGCCGGGCGCGCTGGGAACTATGATGCGTATCGGTTTGCTCGGATAGCGATCTGCCGCAGCCGCGGGTATACCCATCGAGCTCAGCACCAAAGCTGCCGCGCAGCATAGCGTGTCTGCAAGCGGCGTCTCGTGCAGGATCTTCATGGTCAGCTCCTCCTCCGTATCGGCCGGAATGTCCGGGTCTTTCTCCCGCGGGATGGTGTTATACGGCGTGGGACAGATCGCGCGCCCGGCGCATCGAGCGGTCGTACCAAACCCGATGCCGCAGGAGTATTATTNNCCATGATGGTCACTCGCGCACTCGGTTACACGCGGCTGCTCTTGACCGCATTGGTGGTTTTGACGGTTGCGCTGCCGGAAGCGCTGGCGCAGGATGCTTCGGCAAACTCCGCGCAGGCTTATCCCAGCCGGCCGATCCACATGGTCGTGGCGATTCCGGCCGGCAGCGGTACCGATACTGTCGCGCGCTTGATCGCGCAAGGATTGTCCGAGCGTCTGGGACGGCAGGTGGTGGTTGAGAACCGGCCTGGCGCGGGCACCATCATCGGAAATGAGATCGTCGCGAAAGCCAAGCCCGATGGCTACACCTTGCTGATGAATGGGGCCGCTCTCACCATCGCTCCGGCGATGTATAAGAAACTTCCCTACGATACATTGCGCGACTTCGCCCCCATCACAATTGCGGTATCGTCGCCCAATCTGGTGGCCGTGCATCCGTCCGTGCCGGTGAGATCGGTGAGAGAAATGATCGCCCTTGCAAAGGCGCGGCCGGGCCAGGTCCTGTTTTCTTCGGGGGGCCGCGGAACGAACTCGCATCTGGCGACGGAATTATTCGCGAGCATGGCGCAGATCCGCATGACTCATGTTCCCTACAAGGGCAGTACGCCGGGTGTCATCGCCCTTATGGCCGGTGAAGTTGCGCTCATGACCAACAGCGTGTCTACGCTGTTGCCCCACGTGCGGGCCGGCAAGTTGCGTCCGCTCGGCGTCGGCAGCACGCGCCGGGTCACCGCGGCGCCCGACATTCCAACCATCGCCGAAGCGGGATTGCCGGGGTACGAGTCGGCGCAGTGGTCCGGCCTGTTGGCCCCGGCGGGAACACCGCTCGAAATCA